>NZ_JBHVFU010000005.1:0-457183 GCF_042801455.1 Streptomyces sp. NPDC057565
TTCTTCCGTCCCTGCGGCTTCGCCCGGTCCTTACGGATCTCGAAATCCATCGCACCCCTTGAACTGGGGTGTTGCGACGACCACTAGAACCCAAGCAGGTGGCGGGGAGCCCCTTCCTTCTCTCAGCGGTGGGCCTCCGGTTCGTCGGCGCCGATGTCGAAGCCTGCGCAGTACTCCACTCCCGACTCCGGCGAGACCGGGTCGCCGGTGTCCGCGTCGGTGCAGTAGGCGCTGAAGACCTCGCCGGCGGTGAGCGGTACGAGGCTGCCGCGGGTCAGTCGCCAGCCGTGAACCCGGTCCGGGGTCCCGGGGTTGCTCGTACGGAGGACGAGTCCGCCGTGGCTTTCGAGGGCGACGCCGACGGCGAGGACGGTGACGAACTCTGCCCCCTCTCCGGATTCGAGTCGGGCCGGCCCCGTCGCACCGCACTCGGTGTGGAGGACGGCGAGCAGTTGCTCGTTCTCCGTGGGGGTGCTGCAGACGAGGTGGTGGGTTCCCGGACCCGCCGTTTCCAGGGTGCGCATCAGAAGGTGGGAGGCCCGGTCGAAGGCGGCGCGGCCGATGTCCTGGCCGCAGTCGGCACATTCACCGAGGTCGGCCAGGAGCACCGTGGCGTACTCCCAGGTGGCCTGGCGGACCGCTCGGGAGACGAGGAGCGGGATCAGGGTGTCGATGGGTTGTCCGGTGTAGGCGACGGTGGCTCCGGCAGCCGCGACTTCGGCGGTGAAACGGCTGCGGCTGGCCGGGGCGTCGGGCGCGAGCCCGGATTCGGCGCAGTATTCCGCGTATTCCTCGGGGTCGAAGAGGGCGACCGTGGTGTGCATGCCCTGGGCCGCGAGGATTTTCAGCAGGCCCTCGACCTGCTGCAGATAGACGGTGTGGTCGTCGAAGGTGAAGGTGCGGTAGCGCCGCATGGCCGCGAAGTCCCGCTCGTCGGCCAGGAGGCCGATGGTGCTCGGTGCTTCGCGGCGCAGCGTGCGTCGCATGGACGTGGTGTTCCTGGTGTTCCTGGTGTTCCTGGTGTTCCTGGTGTTCCTGGTGTTCCTGGTGTTCCCTGTGTGCGCCATGACTCCCCCGGTGCGCTGCCGAACATTGCTCACTCAGAGTAATCGCGGGCACTGACAGTGCGGACTGTCAGTGGCGCTTGCGGGCCAGGTCCTCGTAGAAGTGGAGCAGTTCGAGGTTGTCGATCGAGCCGGGGTTGACGGCCTTGGCCAGCTCCGTTCCCTGGAGGAGGCGCTTGACCGGAACCTCGATGCGCTTGCCGGTGAGGGTGTGCGGAATGCCGGGTACCTCGATGACCTCGTCCGGGACGTGGCGCGGCGAGAGGTTGTCGCGGATGGTCTGTTTGATCCGGTCGCGCAGGCCTTCGTCGAGGGCGGAACCGTCGGCGAGGTGGACGAAGAGCGGCATCCAGTACCCCCCGTCGGGCTCCTCGAGGCCGATGACCAGGGATTCGCGGATCTCGGGGAGGCGTTCGACCGCTTCGTAGATGTCGGCGGAGCCCATCCGTACCCCCTGCCGGTTGAGGGTGGAGTCGGAGCGTCCGTGGATGATGACCGAGCCGTGGTCGGTGAGGGTGATCCAGTCGCCGTGGCGCCAGACTCCGGGGTACATCTCGAAGTAGCTGTCGCGGTAGCGGCTGCCGTCCGGGTCGTTCCAGAAGTGGATGGGCATCGAGGGCAGCGGGTTGGTGACGACCAGTTCGCCGACCTCGCCGAAGAGCGGTTTGCCTGCCGGGTCCCAGGACTGGAGGTCCGTACCGAGACAGGGTGCCTGGAGCTCGCCGATGTGTACGGGCAGGGTGGGGACCGCGCCGGCGAAACAGCTGCAGACGTCCGTGCCGCCGCTGACGGAGGCGATCCAGAGGTTGTCCGCGACCTCGTCGTGGAGCCAGCGGAAGCCGTCGGGCGGGAGCGGGGAGCCGGTGGTGGCCACGCACTGGATGCGCGAGAGGTCGAAGTCGCGGCCCGGGTGGATGTCGGCCTTGCGGCACGCCATGACGTAGGCGGCGGAGGTGCCGAAGAGGGTGGCGCCGGTCTGTTCGGCGACGCGCCACTGGGCGCTGACGTCCGGGTAGCCGGGGCTTCCGTCGTACAGCACGACGGTGGTGCCGGTGAGCAGGCCGGAGACGAGGAAGTTCCACATCATCCAGCCGGTGGAGGTGTACCAGAAGAAGCGGTCGTCCGGCCCGAGGTCGCAGTGCAGTCCGAGCTGCTTGAAGTGCTCGAGGAGGATGCCGCCCTGGGACTGGACGATCGCCTTGGGGAGCCCGGTGGTGCCGGAGGAGTACAGCACCCACAGCGGGTGGTCGAAGGGGACCTGCTCGAAGACGGGCTCGGTGTCCGCGGAGGTGAGTGCGGACCATTCGAGGGCGCCTTCGGGGGCGGGGGTGCCGAGCAGCGGGATGTGGACGACGGCGCGCAGGGTGGGGAGTTCGCGGCGCAGTTCGGCGACCGTCTCGGAGCGGTCGTGTTCCTTGCCGCCGTACCGATAGCCGTCGACGGTGAAGAGGACGACGGGTTCGACCTGCTGGAACCGGTCGAGGACGCTGCGGGCACCGAAATCCGGGGCGCACGAGGTCCAGACGCCGCCGACGGCCGCGGTGGCGAGAAGCGCGACGACCGACTGCGGAATGTTGGGGAGGTAGCCGCTGACGCGGTCGCCGGGGCGAACCCCCAGGGCACGGAGTTCGGCGGCGAGGGAGCCGACCTGACGGCGGAGTTCGGACCAGCTGACCGGGACCTGGGTGTGGGTCTCGTCGACATGGAGGAGGGCCGGTGCGCCGGCGCGGAGGGGGTCCTCGGCGGTGCGCAGGGCGTGTTCCGCATAGTTGAGGGTGGCGCCGGGGAACCACTGGGCGCCGGGCATGGTGCGGTCGCCGATGACGGTCTCGTACGGGGTGGAGAACCGGATGTCGAACCAGTCGGCGACGGCCTGCCAGAAGGTGTCCAGTTCGTCGACGGACCAGCGGTGCAGCTCCGGGTAGCCGCCTTCGGCCGGTGCTCCGTACCGCTCGGCCGCCCAGCTCTGGAAGCGGGTGACCGCCGCGGCGGCGATGCGCTCGGGGTCGGGCTGCCAGAGCGGGGCTTCGTTCGCTGCTGAGGTCATGGGGCGGCTCCCTGGCTGTACGGGTACGCGGGGTGGGCGTGTCACGGACGATGCCACGTGATCGTCTTCCGCACCAGGGTTCCCCACCCATGGTTACTTGTCCGGCTATGTGGTCCGGCCACGGGTGAACGGAAGTTGAACGGAGCCCGCTGACGCCTCGTCGGGTGGCAGGGTGAGCTGCATGAACGGTCGTGACCTGGTGCGCTCGGTGAAAATGGTGGGTTCGGTGCGGGGGATGCGCACGGTGCGCTCGGCCTGGCGACGGCAACGTGCGGATGCGCGGGCGCTGTCGCCCCGCGGCCCGGAGCGGGCCAGGGTGCCCGGTCTGCTGGCGGGGGCCGAGCCCGGGCCCGGTGGTGGTGTGGTCAGGTTCGCCCGTTCGGAGCTCTGCATCCGGGTTTCGGCGGGCGGTGCGGTGTTCTGGGCGTGGGACGGGGCGGAGCCGCTGCCGTCGTACGCGCTGCCCGGTCCGGCACCGGAGCCGGATCCGCGTGCCCTGCTGGAGCCGGGCAAGGACGGTGGCTGGCAGGTGGTGTCGGAGCGGCTGACCGTGGTGGTGTCCCGGCACGGGGCGGTGGAACTGCGCACGCCCGGCGGTGTGGTGCTCCGGCGGGAGCTGCCACCGCGATGGTGGGAGCCGGTGGCGGGGGGCTCCGCCCGGTGGGTGCAGCGGTCCGAGCTGCCGGCGGACGCCCGGTTCTTCGGGCTGGGCGGGCGGGGGGCGGGGCCTCGGCTGCGGGACGGTTCGTACGCGCTGTGGAACACCGATCCGGGCGGGCGCTTCGGACCCGGTGACGATCCGTTGTATCTGACGATGCCGGTGCAGGTGGTGGTCTCGGACGTGGGGACGCATCTGGTGTTCCACGACAACACCTGGGCGGGGCGGGTGACGCTCAGCGAGGGCGAGGAGGGCGCGGGGTCCGGGCATGACCGTCCGGGGATGTGCGAGGTGCGGATGGACGGGGGGCCGCTGCGCTGCTGGGCGTTGGCGGGGACGCCTGCCCGGGTGCTTCAGGGCTGGACGGCTCTGACGGGTGCGCCGGCGCTGCCGCCGTCCTGGGCGCTCGGTCCGCAGCACGCCCGCTGGGGGTTCGGGAGCGAGCGGGAGGTCCGGCGGGTGGTCGCCGGGTACCGGGAGCGGAGGCTGCCGCTGTCCGTGCTGCATCTGGACATCGACCATTACGACGGCCATCGGGTGTTCACCGTCGACCGTGAGCGGTTCCCCGATCTGGCGGGGCTGGCGAAGGAACTGCGGGAGGAGGACGGGGTGCGGCTGGTGTCGATCGTCGATCCGGCGGTGAAGGCGGAGCCGGGGAACGCGGTGTTCGATGCCGGTTCGGCGGTCGGCAGTGCCGGGGCGTTCGTACGGGACGCGCGGGGGCGGGCGGTGCACGGGGAGGTGTGGCCCGGGGAATGCGTGTACCCGGATTTCACCGATCCCCGGGTGCGGGAGTGGTGGGGCGGTCTGTACGAGGAGCGGCTGGCGCAGGGGTTCTCCGGGGTGTGGCACGACATGAACGAGCCGGTGTCGTTCACGGCGTTCGGTGAGTCGACGCTGCCGCGGTCGGCGCGGCACTGTCTGGAGGGCCTCGGGGGCGATCACCGGGAGGCCCACAATGTGTACGGGCTGGCGATGGCGCGGGCCGGGTACGAGGGGCTCCGCCGGCTGCGTCCGGACGAGCGGCCGTTCCTGTTCTCGCGTTCCGGCTGGGCGGGGATGCAGCGGTACGGGGGTACCTGGTCCGGCGACGTGGAGTCGGGCTGGCCGGGCTTGCGCGCCTCGCTGGCGCTGGTGCTGGGGCTCGGCCTGTGCGGGGTGCCGTATTCGGGCCCTGATGTGGGGGGCTTCGACGGGTCGCCGTCCCCCGAGCTGTATCTGCGGTGGTTCCAGCTGGGTGCCTTTCTGCCGTTGTTCCGTACGCACTCGGCGATGGACGCGGGGCGGCGGGAGCCGTGGGAGTTCGGGCCGGAGGTGCTGCAGCACGCGAGGGCGGCGCTGGAGGAGCGGGAGCGGCTGCGTCCGTACTTTGTGACGCTGGCGCAGCTGGCCCGGCTGACAGGTGCGCCGTATGTGCGGCCGCTGTGGTGGGGGGCGCCCGGGGACCGGGCGCTGCGGGACTGCGAGGACGCGTTTCTGCTCGGCGACGCACTGCTGGTGGCGCCGGTGCTGCAGCGGGGCACGGATCGGCGGGCGGTACGGCTGCCGCGGGGGCGGTGGTACGACACGGCGACCGGCGAGGTGCACGAGGGGCCGGGGCAGGTCCTGGTCGATGCGCCGTTGTCCCGGGTGCCGGTGCTGGCCCGGGCGGGTGCGGTGATTCCGGTGCGCGGCGCGGACGGCGGGCTGGAACTGGAGGTGTGGGCTCCGGCTCCTGGGCGTACCGGGGGCGGACTGGTGGTCCGGGACGCGGGTGAAGGATGGGAGGAGGCGGAGGTCGAGCGGTACACGTCACGGCTGTCCGGAGGCCGGGTCGTGGTGGAACGGGACGGTGGGGACGGTGAGGTGACCTGCCCGGTGCGGGTGCGCGGGGTGTGATGCAGTCAGCGGTAGCGGTAGCGCCCTTCGAACCAGGCGCGGGCGGCCCGGGTGTGCAGGGGGAAGGCCAGTTCGGCGGGGGCCCTGAGCAGGCTGTGGCCGGCTGTCTCGGCGGTGGGGACGGACGGCGGAAGCTCGGCGGCCGGGCGTTGGGGAAGGAGGCCGAAGAGGAGCAGGTGACCGTCCGGCGCGCTGAGGGCGTCGGCGAGGCGGACGTCCCGCTGGTCGGCCTCGATGCCGGTCTCCTCGCGGAGTTCACGGACAACCGCGTGTTGCCAGTCCTCGGCGTGGTCGATGAAGCCGCCGGGCAGGGCGAGGCCGCCGAGCCGGGGCTCGATGGTGCGGGTGATGACGACGAGCGCGGTGCCCTGCCGGTCGGTGACGGGGAGCAGGGCGACGGCGACCGGGAGGGGGTTGCGGTAGGCGATGTCGCCGCAGGCGGTACAGGTGCGGGGCCACATCTCGGATGCCGGCGAGGGATACGGCGCTCCGCAGCTGCTGCAGTGGGAGCCCTTCATCGGTTGCTCCACCTGTTTCCTCCGCTCGGTCTTCTTTTCTGGCGCGGACACGCGCGGACTGTATCCGATCGCGCTTCCAGGACCCCCATGAGTCATGGATGATGCGCCCATGACAGGTATCGCTTCTGCTTTCCGTGTCCTGGCAGCCACTGCCGCCGCCCTGCTCGCCGTCACCGCCGCCACCCCCGCGGCGCAGGCGAAGACCGAGCCGAAGGCGCCCGAGGAGTTCGTCGCACTGCGTTCGGTGGACCCCACGATCATCCAGGAGATGCGCTATCCCACCGGCCACAACTTCCTGGGCGAGCCGGTCGACGGGTACCGGCAGCCGCTCTGCATCCTGACCCGGCCCGCAGCCCAGGCCCTGCACCGGGCACAGACGCAGCTGCTGCGCCGGGGCTACTCGCTGAAGGTGTACGACTGCTACCGGCCGCAACGGGCCGTCGATCACTTCGTACGCTGGGCCGAGGATCTCGACGACGAAACAATGAAGGGCGAGTTCTACCCCCAGGTCGACAAGACGCGACTGTTCACTGACGGTTACATCGCCGAGAAGTCCGGACACAGCCGCGGCAGCACGGTGGACCTGACGCTGGTGAGGCTGCCCGCCGCGCCGACCAGGCCGTACCGGCCGGGCGAACAACTGGTGCCCTGTTACGCGCCGCAGGCCGAGCGGTTCCCGGACAACTCGGTCGACATGGGCACGGGATTCGACTGCTTCGACACGCTGTCGCACACCGACGACCCGCGGATCCAGGGTGTGCAGCGAGCCAACCGGCAGCTCCTGAAAACGACGCTCACGGATGCCGGCTTCGTGAATCTGGCCGAGGAGTGGTGGCACTACACCTTCAAGCCTGAGCTGTTCCCGGACACCTACTTCGACTTCCCGGTGGCGCAGCGGTCCGTCGCAGGGCACTGAGGCCCGCGGCGCGCGGTGGAACAACAAGTGGCCGGGACCACCCCCGCCGGTCCCGGCCGCTCATCCCCCCCTCTCGGACGCGGACGGGCCGTATCCGGTTGCGCTCCCAGCCATTACGGTGCCCGTATGTCACAGCAGACGTTCCATTCGTACGAAGAGTTCTGGCCCTACTACGTGGCGATGCACTCCAGGGCGGCGACCCGGTGGGTCCATCTGACGGGGACCCTGACCGGGCTCGCGGTCACCGCCTACGGCCTGGCCCGTGGCCGGAAGCGATATGCCGCGGCGCTGCCCCTGATCGGGTACGGCACGGCCTGGCCCGCGCACTTCCTGATCGAGAAGAACAATCCGGCCACCTTTGGGCACCCCGCGTGGTCGCTGCGCGGCGATGTGCAGATGATCCGGATGATGCTGGCGGGGCGCGATGGGGAACTGGCGGAGATCGCCGCCAAGTGGCTCGCCGAGAACCGCTGACCGTGGCACATATCTGACGGCACGTCAGATCCAGAGGCGGGGAAGGGTCATGTCGCACACGCACACACCCGTGGTGACCGGATGGTTCACCGGGGACAGCGTTCGCACGGCGGCACGGCGCGGCAGCGCGGCGCGACGGAGCGGCAGGTTCCGGCGACGCGCGCCGGAATCACCGCCGATCAGGGGCTGTTCGGGCACGGATCGGCGGTCGCCGCGGTCCGCTGAGACCTCCCGCGCCCATCCGCAACGCGCGGAAGCATCCGATCCATGCGTCATGAACTGGGTTTGCTGTCAGCGTTCTTGACGGACGATCAGCATCGGTGAACACTCCTTGCTCAGTCGCTGCCGCCACTCCCGCTCTGCGGCAGTCCGACATGGTCACCACGCTCGTCACGGACAGCCGGGCGGGGCAGCGAGCCTCCCTGCCCTCGGCCTCCGTAGCCATGGAAGCGACCGGCGAGACCCGCCGGACAACCCCCAGGAGCGCCATGAGCAATGGAGACATTTTCGTCGGGGAAGTCATCGGTACGGCAATCCTCATCCTGTTCGGCGCGGGTGTGTGCGCCGCCGTCACCCTCCACCACTCCAAGGCGAGAGCCGCGGGGTGGGTGATGATCGCCTTCGGCTGGGGCTTCGGTGTGCTGGCCGGTGCGTACACTGCGGCCCCGCTGTCCGGCGGGCATCTCAATCCGGCGGTCACGGTCGGCATCGCCGTCGACACCGGGAAGTGGGACAAGGTCCCCCTCTACATCCTGGGGCAGATGGTGGGCGCGATCATCGGTGCGCTGCTGGCCTGGCTCACGTACTACGCGCAGTTCCGCGCCAACGCGGACGAGGAGACGGCCGTGCCGACGCTGGGAATCTTCTCGACCGCTCCGGAGATCCGCAGTCCGGTTGCCAACCTCGGCACCGAGATCATCGCGACAACCGGTCTGGTGCTGCCGATCCTGGCCTTCGGGAAGAACGCCGGGATCGGGATCGGGCCGGTGGCGGAGGCAGAGGCTGGGGTCTACGGCTCCGGAATCTCCGTACTCCTGGTGTCCCTGCTGGTGGTGGGCATCGGACTGTCGCTCGGCGGACCCACCGGGTACGCGATCAATCCGGCCCGTGACCTCGGTCCGCGGCTGGTGCACGCACTGCTCCCGATACCGAACAAGGGAACCTCCGACTGGAGTTACTCCTGGATCCCGGTGGTGGGACCGCTGGTGGGCGGGCTCCTGGCGGGTGTCGTCTTCCATACCGCCTTCTAGTTGCCGTGACCGGCCAGGTCCGCCCCATGAGGAGCGTCGACCGGTGCGTGCGATCGCACGGCGGCCGGACGTTCTCGGATGGGGTCTCCGCTGCTCGACCGGAATTGAGAGCTCGGGGAAGGAGACACCAGGGCTTTTGGCCGACGCGGCGAGCCGGCGTGCCGGGCCGCGCTACGGGGCAAAGCTTGCCCGGAAGGGCACCAGCCATCCGGGTTCCGGTCATCCAGGTTCTGTCACTTCGGATTCTCGACCTTGCGACAAGGGGACGTCATGACGGGCAGTTTTGTCGCCGCCATCGATCAGGGCACCACATCAAGCCGCTGCATCATCTTCGACCAGGACGGCGCGATTGTCGCCGTCGACCAGCGCGAGCACCGCCAGATCTTCCCGAAACCCGGCTGGGTGGAGCACGATGCCGGCGAGATCTGGACCACGGTCCAGGCCGTGGTGGCAGGTGCGCTCGCCCGTGCCGGGCTGCAGGCGCAGCAACTCAGCGCGCTCGGCATCACCAACCAGCGCGAGACGACCGTGCTCTGGGACCGGGCGACCGGGCAGCCCGTCCACAACGCCATCGTCTGGCAGGACACCCGTACGGCCGCTCTCTGCCACGAACTCGGCGGCACGGACGGCCAGGACCGCTTCCGGGACATCACCGGGCTTCCGCTGGCCAGCTACTTCTCCGGTCCCAAGGCCGCCTGGCTGCTGGACCACGTACCGGGGCTGCGGAGCCGAGCCGAGCGGGGCGAGATCGCCTTCGGCACCATGGACTCCTGGCTGATCTGGAATCTCACCGGCGGCACGGACGGCGGGGTCCATGTCACGGACGTGACCAATGCGTCGCGCACGATGCTGATGAATCTGGAGACGCTGGAGTGGGATCCGTCGATCCTCACGGCGGTGAACGTCCCGGCGGCGGTGCTTCCGGAGATCCGGTCGTCGGCGGAGGTGTACGGGACCGCGGTCGGCGCACTCGCGGGGGTGCCGGTGGCCTCCGCGCTCGGCGACCAGCAGGCGGCGGTCTTCGGGCAGGCCTGTTACGAGCCGGGTACCGCCAAGAACACATACGGCACCGGGAGTTTCCTGCTCCTCAACACCGGGAACAGGCCCGTGCCGTCGAAGAGCGGGCTGATCACCACGCTCGGCTACAAGATCGGCGACCAGGCCCCTGTCTACTGCCTGGAGGGCTCGATCGCGATCACCGGGGCGCTGGTCCAGTGGTTCCGCGACCAGCTCGGGATCATCCGGAGCGCCGAGGAGATCGAGACGCTGGCCGCGAGCGTCGACGACAACGGCGGGGCGTACATCGTTCCTGCCTTCTCAGGACTGTTCGCCCCCTACTGGCGTTCGGACGCCCGGGGAGTCATCACCGGGCTCACCGGTTACGTCACCAAGGCGCATCTGGCCCGCGCCGTTCTGGAGGCGACCAGCTGGCAGACGCGTGAGGTCGTCGACGCGATGTACCAGGACTCGGGGGTGCCGATCACCACGCTCAAGGTGGACGGCGGGATGACGGCGAACCGGCTGCTCATGCAGCACCAGGCGGATGTTCTGGGGGTTCCCGTGATCCGACCGAAGATCTCCGAGACGACGTGTCTGGGCGCGGCGTACGCGGCGGGGCTTGCGACCGGGGTGTGGTCGGGGCTCGACGAGCTCAAGACGCACTGGCAGCGCGATGTGGAGTGGGAACCGCGCCTGGAGCCGGAGATCCGTGAGCGCGAGTACGACAACTGGCGCAAGGCGGTGGAGCGGAGCCTGGGCTGGCAGGAGGAGGGCGTCGGCAGCAGGTAGAGGCTCCGTTCGCGGTCCCGGAGGCGGTTGCGGACACGGTCCCGCGCCCGGTTACGGAGTACGCGGTTCCCTCCGCGATCCCGCATCCGGTGGCCCAACGACGCGCGGCCCGTACCCCGGTCGGCGGGGGTACGGGCCGCGTTCAGCCGCTGTGCTCAGGTGGTGGCCGGCTCGCGGAACCGGTCCGCGCGGGCGAGTGCGTGCTCGACGACCGCCACCAGCACGTCCCGTACCGAGGACCGGTCGCGCGCGTCGCACATGAGCACCGGTACCTCGGGGTCGAGGTCCAGCGCCGCCTGCACCGTTTCCGTCGGGAACCGGTCGGCTCCCTCGAAGCAGTTGACAGCGACGGTGAACGGGATCGCGCGCTGCTCGAAGTAGTCGACGGCTGCGAAGCAGTCCTCCAGACGCCGGGTGTCGGCGAGGACGACGGCGCCCAGAGCTCCCTGTGCCAGTTCGTCCCAGAGAAACCAGAACCGGTCCTGTCCCGGTGTGCCGAAGAGATACAGGACCAGGTCCTCGCGGAGCGTGATCCGCCCGAAGTCCATGGCCACCGTGGTGGTGGTCTTGGACTCGACTCCGGCCGTGTCGTCCACCGGGCGGCCGGCCTCGCTCAGCCGCTCCTCCGTACGCAGCGGTCTGATCTCGCTGACCGCGCCCACCAGCGTCGTCTTGCCCACGCCGAAGCCGCCTGCCACCAGGATTTTCAAGGTAACCGGCTCCACGGGCCGCCTGCTGCTGCTAGAGCGCCCGAAGGCCATTGATCACCTCGCGAAGAATGTTCACGTCCGGCAGCTCGGCCGGCGGAACGGGACGGGTCACATGCACCAGCTCGTCCTCGACGAGATCGCCGACCAGCACCCGGACCACCCCGACGGGGAGATCCAGACCAGACGCCAGCTCGGCGATCGACTGGGGCATGTTGCTGCAGAGTTCGACGATCTCCACGTGCTCCGGGGAGAGTGTCTGGTCCCGGCCGGGGTCGTCGGCCACCGGTTCGGGGACGACGATCGCGATCAGGTCGAGGCGGTGGCGGGACGCGCTGCTGGTACGGCCCCGGGTCATCGCGTACGGACGGACCACCGGCCCCGCATCGGCGTCGTACCACCGTGACGACTGCGGGTCGGTGGGAGCGGCCGGGGATCCGGGGGGTGTGCCCCGGGACGAGTCAGCGCTCATGCCCGCCCCTCACCCTCCGGCGGGCAGACCGGGCGTCCGTGGGGCGTTGGCCAGGTGTGCCCCCACACGCTTGACCATCAGTGTCATCTCGTACGCCACCTGCCCCACGTCGGAGTCCGAGTCGGCCAGCACGGCGAGACAGCTGCCGTCACCGGCGGCCGTGACGAAGAGGAACGCCTCGTCGAGCTCGACGACGGTCTGACGGACACGGCCCGCGTCGAAATGGCGCCCGACGCCCTTGGCGAGGCTGTGGAATCCGGAGGCGACGGCCGCCAGATGCTCACTGTCCTCCCGGGTCAGGTCCTTGGACGTGCCGGTGGGGAGGCCGTCACTGGAGAGCACCAGCGCCTTGCGGATACTGCCGACCCGCTCGACGAGTTCGTCGAGCAGCCAGTTGAGTTCGCCGGATCCCTGACGTGTGGCGTTGGATGCTGCGGCGTTCGGTGCGGTCATCGACCGTCCCCTCCCGGAGTGGTTCCTTGTGCTGTCTCACCGGGCCCGGTCGCTTCCTCGGCGTTCTGCCGACGGCCGCGCTGCCAGCCTCGCTGCAGCGATGCCATTCGGCTGCGCACCTCGTCCGCGTCCCGCTCGATGTCCTCGGACGGTTCCGCGCGGGCCGGCTCGGAAGCACGTACGCCGGATGTTTCGCGGAGCTGCGGGGCGAGGTTGGCCTGCCGGATCCGGCGGGGCAGTCCGCCCACGGTTCCCGGGTGCGATGAGGGTGCGGGCGGTGGTGTCGCTTCAGGGGATGCCGACGCGGGTGCGGCGGGCTCGGTGGATGTCCGGAAGCCGGTGGGCTGCCGGGGTTCGGTGGGCCGCCCGGTGACGGCGGCGGAGGCCCAGGCGTCACTGGTGGACTGCCCGGGGGCGGAGGAGGAGCGGCCGTTGTCGTACGAGGGCGCGCCGCTGTCCCCTCCGGTGTCCGCGGGCTCCTGGTCGGTGGTCGTCGGGTGCGCGCGGCCGGCATCGTCGATGCGGCGCCCCCGGTCGGTGACCAGCGTCGGCGACTTGCGTCGGGGCAGCGGCACCGGGCCGCCGGAGCGCATCACCCGGGCATCGGCCGTGGATCCGGAGATCTGGTCGGACGCCTGCTGGTGCTGTCCGTGGTCGGCGTCACGCCGGAGGTCGCGGGCGCGGAAGATGCCACCGCGTTCGCTCTCGGTGTCTTCGATGTCGGACACTCCGTCGAGAACCGGGCCGAGTACGGAATCGAGTACGGGATCCGACATGAAGCCGAGTGCGTCGACCGGCCCTTCGAGTTCGACCGGTCCGTCCAGGACGGTCGGGTCCGCGAGCCCGCTGGGGACCGGAGCGAGTACGCCGGGCCTGGACTCGCCCGGGCGATCGGCTGTCCGCAGGTCCGCTGCGCCGTCCCTGCGGTTCTTGTCGCTGTGCGGCCCCTCCTTGCCGGTCCTGCCACTGCCGATCGCCTTCTCGGCCCGCCGGTCGAGGCGGAATCCCGAGCCCTGCGTATCGACGGCGTCCGTGAGCAGGGCCGCCGGAATGAAGACGACGGCGGTCGTGCCTCCGTACGGCGAGGTCTGCAGGGAGACCCGGACGTTCTGTCGCTGGGCCAGTCGGCTCACCACGAAGAGGCCGAGCCGGTCGGTGTCGGAGAGCTCGAACTCGGGCGTCTCGGCGAGCCGCAGATTGGCGTCCAGAAGGACCTCGGGCGGCATGCCGAGGCCACGGTCGTGGATCTCGAGGGTGAAGCCGTTGGCGACGCGTTCGCCGTGCACCTGGACCGCGGTGTGCGGGGGCGAGAACACGGTGGCGTTCTCCAGGAGTTCGGCGATCAGGTGGGTGAGGTCGGCGACGGCGGGCCCGCCCACGCCGAGGCGCGGCAGCCGGCGGACCTCGATGCGCTCGTAGTCCTCGACCTCGGCGACGGCCGCGCGCACCACGTCCATCAGCTGGATCGGCTTGCGCCACTGCCGGGACGGCGCGACGCCGGAGAGGATCACGAGGCCTTCGGCGTGCCGCCTCATGCGGGTGGTGAGGTGGTCCAGGCGGAAGAGATCCGCGAGTTCATCGGTGTTCTCGGTGCGGCGCTCCATGGCGTCCAGCAGGGTCAACTGGCGGTGCAGCAGCACCTGGTTGCGGCGGGCGAGGTTGACGAAGACCTCGGAGACACCGCGGCGCATGTCGGCCTGCTTGACCGCGGCCTCGACGGCAGCGCGTTGCAGGGTGTTGAGTGCCTGGCCGACCTGGCCGATCTCGTCCTTCTCGTACCTCAGATGCGGGGCCTCGGTCTCGACGTCGACGTGCTCGCCCGCGGCAAGGCGGCGCATCACGCTCGGCAGCCGTACGCCGGAGACCTCGTGGGCGTCCTTGCGGAGCCGGGAGAGGTCCCGGACGAGCTCACGGCCGATGCGTACGGAGACGAAGACGGATACGAGCAGGGCGAGGAAGCCGAGAACGCCCGCGACACCGGCCTTGATCAGAACGCTGTATCCGGCGGGCCTGCCACGGTCCTGGAAGCGGTTGTTCATCTCGGTCGAGTCGTCGGCCAGCCGGTCCAGGACCGGCGGGGCCACTTCCTGCCAGCGTTCGGCGTCGACCGCGCGGGGGTCGTCGGTGGGGCCCGCGGCGACAATCTTGTTCTCCGCGGTGCGCAGCGGCTCGCTCTCCGGGCTCGCCCAGTACTGCTCCACCCGCCGCCGCTCCGCCGCCGGGAGGGCCTCGCTGTTGATCTCGACGAGCAGCTTGCGATTGGCGACGAGGTCGGAGATCTGTCGGAGTTCAGGCGCGTCGAGCCGGCCGGCGACGAGCGCCGAGGCAACCAGCGCGTCCTCCCGGGACAGCAATTCGCGGGCCCGTGAGACGCCGACCAGAGCACGTAGCTGCTTGTCCAGCACCACGTCTTCCATGGTGTGGAGACCGGTCAGGAAGCGGTAGCAGGGGTCGATGAGACCGTTGTAGAAATCGAGTGCCTGATTACGGTCGATGGTGCGCTTCTCGACCGAGTCGCGAAGCGCACCGAGACCTTCGACGGCGCTGAGGATCGAATTGAGCTGCGCTTCGGCGTCGGTGCTCAGGGCGTCGCGAACACTCTTCTGCTGTGCGCTCTTCTTGACGTCCGCCACGACGCGGTCGGTGGCGGCACGTTCGCGGCGCAGCAGGGGAAGGGCGTCGGAGGCGCGAGGGTCCGCGAGGAAGACGAGGGTCTGCCGGCGCTCTTTCTGGACCACCCGGACGGTGTCCTCCAGCGGGTGGCCGACCTTGTCCACGATCGTGCTCGCACCCAACAGCTGGTTGGCCTCGCGGCCGGTCAGGTAGGTGGCGAAGCCCCAGAGGGCGGTGAGGGAGACGAGCGGCACCAGCAGCAACGCCACGATCTTCCTGCGGATGGACTTTCCGCGAAAGCGCATGGCCTCCCCCAGCTCAGCCCCTCGTACGGGGGCGGTGTTCCGTCAATAAACGGCGCGAGCCTACTACTGCCTCACAGACAACTCGAAGGCATGTCCGGACGATTTTCGGCCGGACTGGCAGGCGCTGGGCGTGAGTTGTCCTGGTATCCCGTGAGATGAAGTTCGCGAAAGTGGCAGAAGAGCCCCGCCAGAGCGCCGCATTCCCCCACATGGCAGTTGGCTGGAAGTCTTCGTTTCGTGATGGATCGAGGGAATCTTCACCACGATTCACTCGTCTGTCTGTACGAGGGTCGGCACGGGGTAAGGGATTACGGAGAGGGCGTACGGTAGGACGATCCGGTCCGCATGCGCAGAAGGGCCGCATACCGGGCAACAACCCTGAAGTCGGACACTGGTGGGGAGTTGAAAGTCCTTGGACACGAAAGAGCGTCGGAGCACCGGGGCGCCGGCGGAGGGCGGGACACGGATCCCGCGGCAGCCGCTGTGGGTGGAGGAGCCCGCGGGACGGCGACGCATGCCGGATCCGGTACGTACGTCGGCCGTGCGCGCCGTGCTCATCATGTCGCTGACGATCATCCAGGCGATGGTGGCGCTCCTGGCCACCCTGACGGGCTCGTGGCTGGCCTTCCCCATGGTGCTGAGTGGCGTGGGCAGCACGGTGGTCGCCACCTGGTCGGTGCTGGACGTGTGGGTGACCCGCCAGGTCTGGAATCAGCGCCATGGCGTGGTGTCCGTGCCCAGCAGCTCGGCACGGAAGCTGCGCCGGGAGCGACGTGCGGCCCGTCGGGCGGCGAGGGCCGAGGACCGGGAGGCGGCTCGGATACGCCGCCGGGGCGCGGGCAACCTGTCGCGGGCTTGACCGCGCGTGCCCCGGCGGGACTTCCGACACACGCACTAGCCGGCCGGTGTCCCGGCACCTCTGGGTGACTCGGGGGCCCGTGGTGCGTCGGGGGCTTCGGCTGCCACTGATGCGTCGGGCGTCGCCGGTGTGCGCTTGAACATGCGGGTCGCGGTGATCTCTCCGTGCACCGTCTCGCCGTTCGGATCCTGCTGCGGCAGGCCGGGGCGCAGGTGCTCCTCCACGCTGATGTACTTCAGGCCCGCCCTCAGGTCCGCATCGTTGCGCAACCGGATGACCAGCGGGAATTCGGCGAGCGCCGTGGTGTCGAACAGTCCCGTGGTGTAGAGCAGTTGCACGCCGAGGGCGTCCGACACCGCGCGCTGGAGCTCCAGCAGATACGTGGCGTTGGCACGGCCGATGGGATTGTCGAGGAAGAGCGTGCCCGCGTGGCGGTGCTGGTGCCGGTCGCGGCCCCGGTCATTGCTGCGCAGAGCGGCCATCGTGCAGTACAGCGCGATGGCGGCGGTCAGCAGCTGGCCACCGGAGAAGACATCGCCCATCTGTCCGACCGGGACGCGTTCCGCGCGGAGCACCGCGTCCGGCTTGAGGATCTCCACGGCGATGCCCTTGGGCTCCAGCGCCGCCTGTACGCCGCGCAGGAGGAGGGACATGCCGTCCCGCCGCAGGTCGGAGTTCTTCTTGAGGGCGGCGCGAGTGGCCTCGTCGATGACGTCGCCGAGCCGCTCGGTGAGCGTCGCCTGGTCGGGCTCCTCGAATCGGATTCGCAGGAACTCCTGTCCGGACCACTCCCCCAGGCCCTCGGGCAGCTGGGAGAGCCGCTGGGCGGAACGGAGGGTGGTGAGTGCGGACTCCACGAGTCCGCGGAGCCGGTCGACGATGGAGTCGCGGTTGCGCTCCAGCTGGGCCAGCTCGTCGGTGAGGACGCGGAGCCGGGGCGCGAAGGCGGCGGCCCACTTCTCGGCGTGCTCGGGCAGTGCCGCGGCCGGGAGTTCGCGGATCTGCTGCCGGGCGGGGGTGCGGACCTGCTCGTAGCGGGTGGAGTTGGCGTGCCGTACGAGGACGTCGCTCGCCTCGCGCACGGCGCTTTCGGCGGCGGAGAGGTCTGCGGTGCAGCCGCGCAGCGAGCGACGGGCCTCGGCTGCGGACTGCCGGGCCTCGTCGAGGCTGCCGGGGTACGGCTCGGGGGCCTCCGGGTCGTCGTCGGCGCCGTGGTCCCTGAGAAGGTCGCGCAGCAGGGCGGCGGTCTCGTCGAAGCCTCCGGCAGATGCCTCGGCGGTGCGGTGGGCGTGGAGCAGTTCGGCGTGGGCGGCGCGGGCGGTGTCCAGGGCTCCGGTGGCGGTGCCGAGTTCGGCCGTGGCGGTGCGCAGGAGGGTCTGGGCCTGCTCGGCATCGGCGGGGACCAGCTCGTCGGGGAGCTCGGTGTGGTGGGTCTCGCCGTCGACCGGGGCGAGGCGCTCGGCCTCGCCGCGCAGCCGGCCGAGCTGCTCGCTCGCGGCGGAGGCACGGGTCTCCAGGAGCTGGACCAGGGATTCGGCGCGGGCGGCGGCCGCCTGGCGCGACGGGCCGTCGGCTCCGTCGGTGCCCTCGAGGAGCTGGGCGGCGCGGCTGCGGACCTTGTTGGTGAGCCGGTCCAGTTCGGCGAGGGCGGCGCTCTCGTCGCTCTCGGCCCGGGCCTGTTCGGCGCGCAGGTCGGCGCCGACGCCTACCTTCTCGTACAGCTGGGATGCGGCCCGGTAGGCCTCGCGCAGCGCGGGGAGGGCGGGGCGCGGGGCGTCGCCCTCGGGCTCAGGGAGGTTCTCCGGGGCGCCTGCGATCTCCGCGCGTTCGGCGCGCAGGGCTCGGGCGGTGCGGCGGGCGTCGTCGGCCGCCCGCTGGGCGGCCCTGCGGTCCTCGTCGGCGGCGCGGGCACGCTCCAGGCAGACGGTGGCGCGGGCCTCGGACTCGGCCGCCTCCTCGACCAGTTCACGCAGCCGTGCCTGCCATCGCGAGCGTTCGCGGAGCCGGTGGGCCAGGCCCGCAAGGGCGTCGGCGACGCGGCGGGCACGCTGGGCGGCCTCCTGGCGCTCGTCGCGGACGCGGGCGGTGTCCGCGGCGGCTTCGTCGGCCTCGGCGCGCGCCGAACGGGCCTCGGCGAGCAGGGCCCGGGCCGTCTCGGCGGCCGTGCGGGCGGTACGGGCGGCCTCGGCAAGCTCCGCGAGCATGCCGGGCGGGCAGTCGGCGCGCCAGGAGCCGATGCGGGCGGCGAGGGACCGGTCCCCGGAAAGGCGGGCCGCGAGCGTGCGGATGTCCTCGTCGCGGTCGGCGGCCCGGCTCCGCAGCGCCTGGCGTTCCTCGTCGGCGGCAAGCTCGTCGTGCATCGCCGGGTTCGGCGGGACGAGGAACACCCCGTCGGTGCTCGGGGCGGAGCCGGTGCCGGGGGCGGGCACGGGGGCGAGCAGTGCGGCGGTCGTGCCGACGGCCACTGCGGAGCGCGGCAGCAGGGCGGCGCCGCCGAGGACTTCGCGGGCGCGGGCGTGCGAGTCGGCGTCGGTGATGATCACGCCGTCGACGAGCTCGGGGCGAGCGGCGAGCACCGCCGCGTGGTCGGCGGGGTCGACGGCCTGGGCGAGGTAGCGCCAGCCCGGCAGGGCCGGGATGCCGTGCTCACCGAGGTATTCGACGGTGGCGAGCACGTCGGGTCCGGGCGGCAGCAGTCCGCCGTCGCCGAGTGCGCCGAGGATGCGGGAGTCGTCGGCCGCCGCGGTGCGCAGTTCGAAGAGGCGGCGTTCGGCGGCGGCGATGCCCTCGTCGAGCAGCCCCCTCAGCTCGTCGGCGCTCCGGTCGAACTCCTCCGCGGTGAGCGGCTCTTCGGCGATCAGGGAGTGCTCGCCCTCGCCGGTGCGGTCGGTGACGAGTGCCTGGCCGGAGACGGCCTGCCGGTCGGAACCGGCCGCGGCGGTGCCGGAGCCGGTGCCTGCTCCCGCTCCGTCCTCGCGCCCGCCCTGGGGCGCCACGCCGTGCGGTGCCGCGGTGCCCGGTTCGCCACCGGTGGCTCCGCGACGGGGCCGGGGCACACCCGCCCCGTGGACCGGGGGGAGGCCCAGCAGGTCGGCGAGGCGGTGGTCGGCGGCGATCGACTCGGCGGCCCTCAGCTCGGCCTCGTACGACTGTTCCGCCGCCTGCGCACCGTCAGCGGCGCGCGCCGCGGCGAGCTCGGCGCGGCTCTCGGCGGCCGCCGCTTCCCTGGCCCGGTCGGCTGCGGCTCCGGCCGCTTCCCGTGCGGCGTTCCAGGCGGCGACGGTGGACTGCTCGGCGTCGCTCGCGGCGAGAGCGGCCCGCGCCGGGTCGGCGTCCGGCGCGGTGTTGTCCAGCCAGCCCGCCCGTACGGCCTCGGCGGTCTCCTGCTCGACCTCGGCGAGGCGCTGGCGCAGATGACCGGCCTCGCTGCGGGCGCGCTGGGCCTCGGTGGCGGCGGTGGTGGCATCCCGGTGGGCGGTCTCGCCCGCGGCCTGGAGGGTGTCGGAGCGCTCCTCCTCCTCGTTGGCCAGCTGCTCTCCGGCTTCCGCGGCGGTATGCAGAGCGCGTACGAGGTCGGCGGCGGCGGTGGCGCGGGCGGCGAGCGCGGGTGCGGCGTCGCGTTCGGCCTCGCGGATGGCGACGGCGACGCGCGCGGACCGGTCGGCGGCGGCTCGGTGACGCAGCACGGCTTCGGCGGCCTGCCAGGCAGCGTGCAGGGTGCGGGCATCGACCAGCTCGCGACGCTGGGCGGCCGCGCCCTTCTCGGCTCCGGCCAGGGCCAGGGAGGCGTGCCGGTAGGCCAGTTCGGCGGTGATGAGGGCGCTGCGGCTGCGGGCCTCCTCGGCAGCGGTGACCGTGTGGGCGGCGCCCGTCACCTGCTGGGCGAGGTCGGCGGTGCGGCCGCGCTCCTGGGCGGCCCGGGCGGAGAGCCTGCGGGCAAGGGTGCGGGTGCGGCGTTCGGCGCCCGCGTGGATGTCGCGGGTACGGGAGCGGGTGCCGGTGGCCTCGACGATCCGGCCGAGCAGGTCGACGGAGCCTGCGGTGAAGTCGCGTTCCGCGGTCAGTTCGGCCCGGCGGCCCAGCTTGTTGCCGAAGCCGCTGACCAGATCGGCGAGACCGTCCGTGTCGCGGGTGTCCGTGACGGCGCGGAGCAGCAGGTCGGTGAAGTCGGAGTCCTTCTTGACTGCGAAGAGCCCGGCCGCCTCGCCCTCGTCGGCGTTCATCTCGCGCTGGTAGCGGAAGAGTTCCGGGTCGAGGCCCAGATCGCCGAGGTGCTCGTTCCACCGGTCGTGGATCTCTTCCCAGTGCACATCGAGGTGCTGGTAGAACTTGCCCGCGTCCGTGAGGGCGTCCCGGAAGCCCTTCATGGTGCGGCGCCTGCCCCGGGCACCGGACGCGCCTTCGACGGGCCGGCCGACGGCGACGGCCTCGGCGACCGGCAGCGAGTCGAGGCTGAGACCGGGTCCGGGGCGGAAGGAGTACCAGGCCTCGGCGAACTTCCGCGGGTCGTTGGAGACCTGCCGTCCGCGCCACTCGCTGACCTTGCCGACGACGACGCACTCGCCCGTGAGGGTGTGCTGCCACTCCAGGGCGACATGACCGCAGTCGTCGGCGAGCAGGAACTTGCGCAGTACACCGGAGCTGGCGCCGCCGAGGGTGTTGCGGTGGCCGGGCAGCATCACGGAGAAGATCAGCTTCAGCAGGACGGACTTGCCGCCGCCGTTCTCCAGGAAGAGCACACCGGCGGGTGCCGGGCGGCGCGGCGGGCCGACCGGCTCCTCCTCGAAGAACTCCGCCTGGGCCGGCGCGGGGTTGGGCACGGGTTCGCCCACTCCGCGCAGGTCAAGCACGGTGTCGGCGTAGCGCGCACCGGCAGGCCCGATGGAGTAGAGGCGGACCCGGGACAGCTCGTACATGGCGGCGGACTCTCGTCGTTCGGAAAGCAGGAGTGGGGCGGCGGTGGGGGTGCTCAGGCGTGGAAGGGCAGACCGGCGTCGGCCGCCAGCTCCAGGTCGTCGCCGTCGGGCGGCGGCAGCAGTGTCGCCGTTCCGTCGGTGACGGGTACGACGCCGAGTTCAAGGAGTTCGGCCATGGCGGCGGTACCCGCCATGTCGCGTACCTGCAGCTGATAGCGGGCGGTGGTACGGAAGGCTCCTCCGGAGTCGTCCCCGGTGCGCTGGAGGAAGCCCGAGTCGGTGAGGAAGGCGACGGCCTTGCCGACGATGCCGGTGGTGGATCCGGCCAGCCGCCGGGCGTCCTTCGTCGCGCCGGTGGCGCTGCGCCGGGCATAGATCCGCCAGGCGGCTTCCAGCCCTGGGACGTCAGTGGCCGGGTCGGTGTTGTCGCCGTGTTCCGCGGCCCGCTCCTCCAGGCGGTGGCAGGCCTGGCGTACGAACGCGTCGATGCCGTTGACCGTGATCCGGCCGATGTACGCGTCGTCGGCGAGATCCTCGGGGCGCGGGAAGGCCATGGCGGCGACGGCGAGATGGGCCAGCCCGTGCAGGAAGCGGTCGGCGGAGTCGGAGGAGGCGCGGCGGGCGTAGTCGCCCATGCGGACGGCGAAGACGGAGTCCTCGCCCGCCGTCACGGCCATGCCGGCCCGGGTGGAGACCTCCAGGACGACGAGACCGAGTCCGGTGGCCACGGCATCGGCGAGCCGGGCGAAGGGGGTCTCCTCCCGGTAGCGCCGGAGGAGCTCGGCGTATTCGGCGTCGCGGGCGGGCATCAGCTTGGGCTGCAGCCCGAAGGCGACGAGCCGGGCGGCGTCGGCCGCGTCGGCCGGGGTGACGGCCGTGGGTGCCGCAGTCTCGTGGGCGGCGTCGCCCTCGGTCGCGGGCCGGGCGGTCGCGTACCCGGCGGTCGGCTCGCTCCACGCGTCGGTGTGCTCTGCGCGGTGGTCGCTCACGACGGTCGCTCCTCGGTGCGGGATCTCGGTGGTACGGGGTGGGCGGCGCCGGCTCTCACGGCGTCCGTACGGAAGGGTGCGGGCGGAACCGCGCATCCGGAGGTTGCAGCCCTGGGGCGTGTGTCGGAAGTCCCGCCTGCCCCGCGACGCCCGGCACGCACGCTCGCTGCGTTGTCCGGCTCGCCCGAGTACGTCCAGTACGAGGACGACCCTCTGCCCTGCGATCGCACGCACCGGACGCCACCGGGCCCACCCTTCGGGCGGACGGCGGGACTTCCGACACACGCCCCAGGCCGGCGGTGATCAGGGCCCCGTCGGGTCCGACGCCCCCGCCCGCTCATGAGGCCTCCGAGCGGTCCGCGGCCATGCCCGCCGCGTCCAGCAGGGCCATGCCCACGATCAGGTCCGCCCCGCCGAACTCCGGGTCGTCCAGCCGGGTCCCGTCGTCGACGGCGAACAGCAGGCGCCGCTCGCCCTGCCGGTACGCGGTACCGACCGGCGGGGATGCTGCGTGCACCGCAAGCAGGGCGACCAGATAGGGCAGGTCCGGATCGCTCCGCCGGGCCTCGGCGAGGAGCCCGGAGAGCCGGCGCGGTGCGTCGTGCTCCAGATCGAGGAGGTTCATGGCGCTCACCAGCTGCTCCTCGCTGAACCTGCTGTCGTCCGGGGTGGCGATCAGATCCGGCTCGGGCATCTCGGCCCCCAGATGCTCCCGCTCCAGGGGCGGGGTGAGCAGCATGTCGACCAGGTCACCCACCCGCACCGAGGTGGGCGTGCGCAGCCCCGTGCCGTGGGCGAAGAACGCGTCGGTGACGCGGATGGCCTGTTCGACCGGGAGCGGCAGCAGCGGGGCGACCAGCTGGCCGTACAGGTCGAGGCCGGTCCTGGCCGTGGGGGTGGCGAACGCCTGCCGGTCCTGCTCGGCACGGAACAGCGGTCCTGCCTCCAGCAGGCGGGACTGCAGCTGGGTGTGGCGGCGGATGCAGTCCTTGACTATGTCGACGAGCTCGGCGGCGCGGCGCTTGTGCTCGGGGTCCTCCGCCTCGTCCCGGGCCTTGCGGATGTTGGTGAGGATCGCGTTCTCGTGGCGGTAGCGGTCGGCCACGTGGTCCAGTGCCTCGGCGATCATGTCGGGCACGGCGTTGAGCCAGTCGACGGCTCTGACGTTGCGCCGGGTCGCCTCCAGTGTCTTGCGGAGCGTCTCCGCGTACTGCACGGTGCGGTATCGGGCCTGTTCGGCGGCGAGCTGCGCATCGGCGAGGCGGCCCCGGCTGATCAGTACCTCCAGTTTCACCTCGGCGGCGATCTGGGCACTGGTGACGTCCGTGTCGAGAGCGCCGACCAGGACGTTGACCGCTTCGTCGGTGGCCCTCAGATAGACGCTGCCGCCGTAACCGGGGACCTCTTCGATCAGCTTGAAGTCGTAGTCCCTGCGGACATACACCCCGTCGGGGCCGAACGTGCCATATACCGCGCGGAAGCCGCGGTCCACGCTTCCGACGTTGATCAGATTCTCGAGCACCCAGCGGGCGACCCGCTCGTGCTCCGCGGCGGGACGGCGCGGGGCCTGGGCAGCGACGCGCGGGAGCAGCTTGGCCACTATCTGCTCGTGGTCGGCGCCCGTGTCGAAGTCCATGTGCAGTGTGACCTGGTCGATCGCGGCGAGCGCGACCTCCGCCATCGCGTAGACCGTGTACTCGCCGGCCAGATTCGCCTTGCGCACGTCGAGGTCGTGCAGCGGCGCCGTGCAGGCGAGCGCGCGCAGCCGCCGGGAGAGCCCCTCGTCGGCGGCCGGGCCCGGCGCGGGCCGCGGCCCCGCGCTGAGCTGGGGCGCAGCGTTGTCCGTGTAGGCAGGCGAAGTCACGCTGCACAGATTAGGTCCTCACACCGACAACGGTCGAAACGGCGCAGAAGCGACCGGTTGCCGCGCTCCGTATCCTCCGCCGCCGGGTGTGCACAGCACCAGCACATCGCCGGGCGCCAGTTCGGCCGTGTCGCACCCTTCCAGCGAGGTGACCGTGTTCTTCCCGTCGGCTCGCTCGATGTGCTGGCTGCCCAGCGCGCCCGGTTCGCCGCCCGCCATGCCGTACGGAGGGACGCGGCGATGTCCGGTGAGCAGCGCCACTGTGACGGGTTCGAGGAACCGGAGTCTGCGCTCGACCCCGCAGCCGCCGTGCCACCGGCCCGCTCCCCCGCTGCCGTCCCGTACCCGGAAGCTCTCGACCAGGACCGGGTAGCGCCATTCGAGTACTTCGGGGTCGGTGAGCCGGGAATTGGTCATATGGGTCTGCACGGCGTCGGTGCCGTCGAAGCCGTCGCCCGCGCCCGAGCCGCTGGCCACCGTCTCGTAGTACTGGACGTGGTCGTTGCCGAACGTCAGGTTGTTCATGGTGCCGGAGCCCTCGGCCTGGATGCCGAGCGCCCCGTACAGCGCGCCCGTGACGGCCTGGGAGGTCTCCACATTGCCCGCGACGGTGGCCGCGGGATGGACGGGCGCCAGCATCGAACCGGCCGGGACTGAGACCTCCAGGGGCTTGAGGCAGCCGCTGTTGAGCGGGATGTCGTCGGCGACCAGGGTCCGGAAGACGTACAGAACCGCGGCCATGACGACGGACTTCGGGGCGTTGAAGTTCCCCGGCTGCTGCGGTGAGGTGCCGGTGAAGTCGACGATCGCGCTGCGGGCGGTACGGTCCACGGTCAGCGCGACCTCGATCACGGCGCCGTTGTCGGTCTCGTAGCGGTACGAGCCGTCGTGCAGCCGCCCGATGATCCGGCGTACGGATTCCTCGGCGTTGTCCTGCACGTGGCCCATGTACGCGTCGACGGCCTCGGCGCCGAACTGGTCCACCGTGCGACGCAGTTCCGCGATGCCCTTCTCGTTGGCGGCGATCTGGGCCCGCAGATCGGCGAGATTGGTGTCGGGGTCGCGGGACGGGTAAGCGGCGGTGGTGAGCAGCTCGCGGGTCTCGGCCTCGCGGAACCTGCCGTCCCTCACCAGCAGCCAGTTGTCGAACAGCACCCCTTCCTCGTCGATGGTGCGGCTGAAGGCGGGCATGGAGCCGGGGGTGATGCCGCCGATCTCGGCATGGTGGCCACGTGACGCCACCAGGAATCTCAGCCCCGACCCGTTCTCGCCGCGTTCGTCGAACACCGGGGTCACCACCGTCACATCGGGCAGATGGGTGCCCCCGTGGTACGGGTCGTTGATGGCGTACACGTCGCCGGGGCGCATCGTGGAGCCGTTGCGCCGCAGCACTTCCTTGATGGACTCCCCCATCGATCCGAGGTGCACCGGGATGTGCGGGGCGTTGGCGATCAGGTTGCCGTCCGCGTCGAAGAGCGCGCAGGAGAAGTCGAGCCGCTCCTTGATGTTGACGGAGTGGGCGGTGTTCTCCAGGCGCACGCCCATCTGCTCGGCGATCGACATGAAGAGATTGTTGAACACCTCCAGCATGACCGGGTCCACCCGCGTGCCGACGGCGGTCCGGTCGGGGCGCGGGCGGGCCCGGGTGAGCAGCAGATGGCCGGTGTCGCCGATGGTGACCTGCCAGCCGGGGTCGACGACGGTGGTGGCGTCGGCCTCGGCGATCACGGCGGGACCGGTCACGGTGTCCGACGGCTGCAGGGCCTCGCGCCGGTGGAGCGGGGTGTCCTGCCATCGGCCCTCGGCGAACATCCGTACCGTGTCGTGGGGTTGTGGTGTGCCTTCGCGGACCGTCCGGTCCACCGGGTGCGGTACGTGCCGGCCCGCCGCGCCGGTCGCCTCGACCGACACCGCCTCGACGAGCAATGGTCTGTCCATGATGAAGCCGTAGCGGGCGCGGTGCTCGTCAGTGAACGCCCGTGTCATCGCGGGCGCGGTGTCCAGGTCGACGGGCAGGCTCGCGTCCGTGCCGGCGTAGCGCAGGAGGACCCGGGCATGGGTGCTGATGGCGCTGTCCTCGAGGCCGTCGGCGCGCAGTTCGGCGCGTGTGCGGGCGGCCAGTTCCGCGCAGAGCGCGTCGACCGTGGTCGCGGTGCCTTCGGCGTCCAGCTCCGCTTCGACGGACTGTTCGCGCATGGCGGTGGCGTCGGCGAGTCCGATGCCGTACGCGGACAGCACCCCGGCCAGCGGTGGCACGAGGACGGTGTCGACGCCGAGTGCGTCGGCGACGGCGCAGGCGTGCTGACCGCCGGCGCCGCCGAAGCAGGTGAGGGCGTAGCGGGTGATGTCGTGGCCGCGCTCCACGGAGATCTTCTTGACCGCGTTCGCCATGTTGAGCACGGCGATCTCCAGGAATCCGGCCGCGGTCTCGGCTGCGGTACGTCGCGTGCCGGTGGCCTGTGCCACCTCGTCGGCGAGTGCCCCGAACCGCCGGCGCACGACGTCGGCGTCGAGCGGCAGGTTTCCCTCCGGTCCGAAGACTGCCGGGAAGTGCGCGGGCTGCACCCGGCCGAGCATCACATTGGCGTCGGTGACGGTGAGCGGCCCGCCCCTGCGGTAGCAGGCCGGGCCGGGGTCCGCGCCCGCGGAGTCGGGTCCGACCCGGTAGCGCCGGCCGTCGAAGTGCAGGACGGAGCCGCCACCGGCCGCAACGGTATGGATGTTCATCATCGGGGCGCGCATCCGGACCCCGGCCACCTGGGTGCCGAGCTCGCGCTCGAACTCGCCCGCGTAGTGCGAGACATCGGTGGAGGTGCCGCCCATGTCGAAGCCGATGACCCGGTCGAATCCGGCCTGTCCGGACGTACGGGCCATGCCGACGACCCCGCCGGCGGGACCGGACAGCACCGCGTCCTTGCCGCGGAAGTGCGCGGCTTCCCGCAGTCCGCCGTTGGACTGCATGAACATCAGCCGGACGGACTCCAGTTCGCCCGCGACCTCCTCGACGTACCGGCGCAGGATCGGCGAGAGGTACGCGTCGACGACGGTGGTGTCGCCGCGCGGTACCAGTTTGATCAGCGGGCTGACCTCGTGCGAGCAGCTGACCTGGGTGAAGCCTGCCTCACGGGCCGCGGCGGCGACGGCGGCCTCGTGGGCGGGGTGACGGTAGCCGTGCATCAGGACGACCGCCGCGCTGCGGAAGCCGGCCGCCCTCGCGGCTCTCAATTGCGCCGCCGTCGCAGGCAGATCGAGGGGGGTGAGGGTCCGGCCGTGCGCATCGATCCGTTCCGGGACCTCGATCACCCGGTCGTACACGGCCTCCGGCAGCAGGATACGTCGGTCGAAGAGGCGCGGACGGTTCTGGTACGCGATGCGCAGGGCGTCCCGGAACCCTGCGGTGGTGACCAGGACGGTCGGCTCCCCACGCCGCTCGAGCAGGGCGTTGGTGGCGACGGTCGTGCCCATCTTCACACTGCCGACCCGGTCGGCGGGGACCGGGTCGGTGGGACCGAGGCCGAGCATGAGGCGGATCCCGGCGACGGCGGCGTCGCGGTAGCGGTCCGGGTCGTCCGAGAGGAGCTTGCGGGTGACCAGGTGCCCGTCGGGATCGCGGCCCACCACGTCGGTGAACGTGCCGCCACGGTCGATCCAGAACTCCCAGCGTCCCGTCATCCCTCCATACTGACGCGCGGCGCGGACAACACGGACGCGACGTGCCGCCCCTCGGGCGTGACGGCGGCAAGCGCGCCCTGCAACGCCTGGTCGGAACGCCGGTCCAACTGCCCGCTCGTGCCGCGCGCCCAGTGCCGTACCTCCGCTCCCGCCAGGCACAGCAGCTGAGGCAGCAGATCGGTGCTCCGTCGCACCAGCCACCCGGTGCCCGCCGTGGCCAGCCAGAACAACGAGTCGGCACGGCTGGGCGGCGGCTGCTCCGGCTCGCGTCCGGGCGGGGCGCCGTGGACAAGACCGCGGGCGGCGAGCAGAGCGTGGAATCCGGCCGCGACCGATCGATGGCCGCGCTCGGCCGGATGGAGCCGGTCGACGCTCCACTGCGAACGGTCGGAGACCCATGCCCCGTCCGAGACGTGCAGATGGACGGCGTCGTAGCGGGCGGACAGGGCATGCACCACGGCATTCACCGCACTCTGGCGCCGGGCCAACGGGCGCCCCAGGGGTGCGGGCAGCCCGAGGACGGAACCGGGATCGGGCAGACACGCCGTCAGGAGTACGGCTCCGCCGCCGGTCAGGAGCGCACAGACCTCGTCCAGCCGCCGGGCGATGAGCCGGATGTCGAAGGAGCGGCGGAGGGTGTCGTTGACGCCGACGACCACGGAGGCGAGGTCGGGCCGGAAAGCGGCGGCGGCCGGAGCCTGCCGGTCACGGACGTCGCCGGAGAGCGAACCGCTGACGGCGAAGTTACGGAACTCGACGCCCCGGTGGCTGTCGCCGATGCCCTCGGCAAGCAACGCGGCCCAGCCGCGCCGGCCACCGGGGACAGGATCACCGACTCCTTCGGTGAACGAGTCCCCGAGCGCGGCGAACCGGATCGGGGAATGGGGGCTCCCGGGCGGGGCGGACGGTTCCGGCAGAGCCTCCGTGACCGGCGCGGCCACGGGCACCCTTGGCACGACCGGCACCGCCACGGCATCCTCTGCGCCGTCCGCCGGCGCCTGCACCCCCGTCATGTCCGCGCCCCCCGGATCCCGCCCCGCTCCGGCACCTCGTGCGCCGCCAGGAACGCGGCCACCGAGCGGTCCCAGCCGAAGAGTTCGGCACGTTGTCGCGCCGCCGTGCGCCGCTCCCTCTCCGGGCGCGCCAGCAGTTCCCGCACCGCCGCGGCGAATGCGTCGCCGGTGTCCGCCGCAGCCACTCCCGCACCGCCGATCACCTCCGGCAGGGCTGAACTCGCGCTCGCCACCACCGGGGTGCCGCAGGCCAGTGCCTCCAGGGCCGAGAGGCCGAACGTCTCGGCGGGGCCCGGCGCCAGGCAGATGTCGGCCGCGGCCTGCAGATCCGCCATCCGCTCCCGGTCGCGCACATGGCCCAGGAACTCGACCGGCAGCCGCTCCGCCCGTACCCGGCTCTCCAGCCCCGCGCGCAGCGGCCCGTCCCCCGCGACGAGCAGCTTCGCAGGTACGCCCAGGCCGTTCAGGACGGCGAGGGCGTCCAGGGCGCGGCCGGGACGTTTCTCCACCGAGAGGCGGGAGCCGAGCAGAAGCAGTACGGACCGGCCGTGCGCATGCCGGGCGCGCAGGACCGTGCTGCGGCGGCCGGGGCGGCAGCGCCGCAGGTCCACGCCGAGCGGGGCGCGGACCACGTTGCGGGCGCCGATCCGTATGAACTCGCGCTCCGCCCACTCCGTGGTGCAGACGATCCTCGTGTAGGCGTGAGCGCTGAGGATGTTGAGGCGGTCGGCGGCACGTCCGGCCGCGGCCGGCGGTACGCCCCAGGTGCGCAGCACCCCGTCCGCCGTCTCGTGGGAGACCATCACGGCGGGCACCCTGGCGCGGCGCGCCCACTCGCCCGTCCAGCGCAGGGTGGTGCGGTCGGAGACCTCCAGACGGTCGGGACGCAGCGTTCCGAGGAGGTCACGGAGCCTGCGGCGGCCGGCCAGCACACGGTAGCCGCCGCTGCCCGGCAGCACCGGACCGGGCAGGGTGATCACCCTGCCCTGCTCGGTGTACACATCGCCGGCTCTGTCGCCGGGGACGACGAGCACCGGCTCGTGCCCGGCCGCGAGGTAGCCGCGGCCGAGTTCGTCCAGGGCCGTGCGCAGTCCGCCGGAGGACGGGGTGACGAAGTTCGCCAGGCGGACGATGGTCGTTCCCCGCTCGCGCCCGGTCATGCGGCCACCGCCGGCCGGTCGCGCAGCACCTCGTCGTAGTGGCCGAGCAGCTGATCGCCGACGGCTTCCCAGGTGCGGCCCTCGACCATGGCCCGCCCGGTCCGCCCGTACGCCGCCGCTAGGGCCGGGTCCGCAACGAGTGCGCCGACGGCCGCCCGTACGGCATCGGTGTCGTGCGGCGGGACCAGCAGCCCGGTCCGCCCGTGGTCGACGAGATCGAGCGGTCCGCCCGCCGCCGGGGCGACCACGGGCAGACCGGAGGCCATCGCCTCCTGCACGGTCTGGCAGAACGTCTCGTACGGGCCGGTGTGCACGAACATGTCCAGCGAGGCGACGATCCGGGCGAGGTCGTCCCCGGTCCTGCGGCCGAGGAAGACGGCGCCGGGCAGAGCCGCGCGCAGAGAGGGGCCGCTCGGGCCGTCACCGACGACCACGACCCGCACCCCGGGCAGTCCGCAGGCCCCGGCGAGAAGTTCCACGTGCTTCTCCGGGGCGAGCCGGCCGACGTATCCGACGAGCTTCTCCCCGCCGGGGGCGAGGCGCCGGCGCAGCGCCTCGTCGCGCAGCGCGGGCCGGAACCGTACGGTGTCGACGCCACGCGGCCACAGCCGCACCCGCTCCACCCCGTGGACGGTGAGGTCGCGGACGGCGGCGGTCGACGGAGCGAGCGTGCGGTCGGCGGCGCTGTGCACGGCGCGCATCCGGCGCCAGGCGGTGTTCTCGCCGGCGCCGAGGTACGTACGGGCGTAGCCGGCCAGGTCGGTCTGGTAGACGGCCACGGTCGGCAGCCCCAGCCGGGCGGCGGCAGCCATGCCGCGGACGCCGAGCACGAACGGCCCGGCGAGATGGACGAGTTCGGCCCGGTGGGCGATGAGGGCCGCGGTCAGCCGGCGGCTGGGAAGCGCCACCCGGACCTGGGAGTAGCCGGGCAGCGGCAGGGACGGGACACGCACCACGGGGCACGGCGCGGCCGACGCGAAGAGGTCGGTGCCGCCCGAGGTGCCCGGGTACGGGGGTGAGGAGGAGCGGGACGTGGTCGTCGCGCCGGCGGTGGCCGGGGCGATGACGAGCGGTTCATGGCCGCGCGCGGCGAGATGCCGAGCGGTCTGCAGGGTGCAGTGGGCCACGCCGTTGACATCGGGCGGGAAGGACTCGGTGACGATGACGACACGCATACCCGTGTTGTCGTCGCACCGGACGTGACTGGGCCGACTTGGATCTTTCCCCCCGGGGAACGTCCCATGAGCGTTGGACGTCCGTGGGCGGGTACGCCGCGCTCCCCCGAAGCGCTGCGTCCTGCTGTGCGTGGAGCGGGTCAGACAGCGGGGGCGTCAGGCCCGATCCTGCTGCGTACCGCGGTCTGCACCTCGGCCTCCTCGGCCGGGTCGGCGGCCAGTCGGCGCAGCCGTTCGGCGACCCTGATGTCGCCGGTCTCCGCATGGAGTGCGGCGACCTCGCGGGTGGACTCCTCGCAGTCCCACAGGCATTCGACGGCGAAGCCGGTGGCGAAGGAGGGGTCGGTGGCGGCGAGCGCGCGGGCCGCCCGGCCGCGCAGATGGGAGGAGGACGTCTCCCGGTAGACATGGCGCAGGACGGGTGCGGCGCAGGCGATGCCCAGTCGGCCCGTGCCGTCGACCAGGGTCCACAGGCGCGGTGCGTCCGGTCCTTCACCGCGTACGGCGTCGCGCAGGGCGGCGAGGACGAGGGAGGCGTCCTCGGCTCCGCCCCGGCAGGCGAGCACACCGGCGGCGGAGGCGCCGAGCGCGTCGGGCCGTCGGGCCCAGTTCCTGGCCCGGTCCACCGCCGCGTCGCCGCACATCCGCTCGAAGGCGGCGACGGCCGCGTCGGCGACGGTGCTCGACGGGCTGACCGCCGCGGCCTCGATGAGGTCGAGGACAGCGGGGTCCCTGACCTCGGAGAGGTAGTGCAGGGCAGCGCATCGGGCGCCGTCCGGACCGCTGCGGGCGGTCTCGACGATCAACGGCCGGTCCTCGGGACCGGCGACGGCAGTCAGGCAGCGCGCGGCCGGTACGTGGAGGACGCTGCCGCGGTCCAGTCCCTGCTGGGCCCAGTCGAACACGGCCTGGACGCTCCAGCCGGGGCGTGGGCCGCCGGGCCGCATCTGCCGCTGCCAGCGGTCGAACGAGCCCTGTTCGGAGGCGGCCCTGACCCGGGCGCCGACCGCTTCACGCGGGTCGTCGGCCCACAGCCGCCAGGGCCGGGGTTCGAAGGCGTCCCGTACGGCGGCCGCGAGTTCGGCGGCGCCCTCCTCGGTGGCGGGGAACCGGCCGAGGACGGGCACGGCGAGGGAACGGAGCCCTGCGTCGTCGTCACGCAGGGCCAGCTCGTCGAGAGCCCACGCCCAGTTGGCGCCCGTCGCCGCGTACCGCCGCAGCAGGGCCAGGGCGTCGCCGCGTCCGTACGAGGCGAGGTGGCCGAGGACCGCGAGGGCCAGGCCGGTCCGCGAGTCGTCGGTGTCGATGTGGTCGTCGGGATCGCAGAGGTGCCGCTCGATCTCTTCGACGCCGCCGTCGAGGTCGAGATACAGGCGTGCGTAGTAGAGGGAGCGGTTCTCGACCTGCCAGTCGTGACGCGGATCGCTCAGGACACAGTGGTTGAGCGCCGCGAGGGCCTCGGGGCGCGGTGCGGCAAGCGCGTGGAGCGTGCCGTCGCCGCGGCCCCTCTGCAGCAGGCCGAGCAGGGTGCCGCTCGGCGCTATGAACGGATCGAACATGGGAGAAGCCTCACATCAAGCTGTCGACGCAACCGGGACTGTGCAGTTCCAAGTGCCGGGTGGGCACTACGCCGCGCAGCAACATGATCGGCCGACCGCCGTCTTCTGCTTGCTGTAGACCATCTTCCTCTGCCTCTCGTCGGTGGCCCGAATCGGGCCCGCGACGTCATGATGACCCAGCCATTTCGCCACCGCGACCACATTTACGGCGAACCCGTTCAACGGGAGCCGAAGAGTTCCAGCAGGTCGGCCTTGCCGAACATGCGTGCGGTGTCCGTTGCGGACGGTGTGCCGGCGTCCGGGTCGGCGCCCGCGGCGAGCAGCGCCTCGATCACCGCGCCCTCGCCCTTGAAGACGGCTCCGGCGAGCGGCGTCTGCCCGCGGTCGTTGGCCCGGTCCGGGTCGGCTCCCCGGCTCACGAGGGCGGCGACCGCGAGGGCGTGCCCGTGGTACGCGGCGAGCATGAGCAGCGAGTCGCCCCGGTCGTTGGTGAGGTTTGCGGGCACACCGGCGTCCACGTACGCGGCGAGCGCCTCGGTCTCCCCGCGGCGCGCCAGGTCGAAGACCTTGGTCGCCAGCTCGACGACCTCGGGGTCGGGAGCTTCGCTCATCGGACGGACCGCCTTCCATTAACGGGTTTCGCTGCTGTCGGCCAGGGGGGTGGTACGCCGTGGGGGCCGTACGAGTGAATCGACAGGGTACTGCTCCGCGGCGCACATGCCGCGACCTGGCCGCGGCAAAGGATCGCGTCGCGCGAGGCCGGAACGGTGCGCGGAACCGGAAGTTCCGTCCGCACCGCGTTCCCCTGTCGGCCAGTCCAGTGAAAAAAACGAGTTTTCACCCAATTGCAGCTTTTATCCTATAGATACTTTTTGTGAGCCTGGAAGGACTCATGGTGACTGTCCCCCAAACAGGAGAACCACTCATGAACCTTTCCATGTCTGGCGTCGTCATCCTCGGCATCATCGTCTTCCTGTTCTTCAGGAAGGACGGACTGAAGGGCTCGCACGCTTTCGTCACCGCCCTGTTCGGCTTCTATCTGGCAGGCACCGCCATCGCACCGAGCATCACGGCGGGCGGCGCGAGCCTGGCCAGCCTCCTGGGCGGGATCAAGTTCTGACCCGCCGCGACCGCTCCCACCCCTTCAGGAGAACCGACGTGGCCCGGCGACCCCTTCCCCGCATTCTGAGCAGCGGCAGCGCTTCGATCGCTCGCAGTCGCGAGTTCGCGCGCACGGCCGCCGGCAACGCCACCGACGTCCTCCATCCGCTGATCAGGGTCGTTCGTGGTCTGCGGCTGCTGGCGGGTGCGGGACGGCAGAAGTGGGCCGCGACGCCCAAGGAGCGGCGTAATCCCATCCTGTTCCTCATCGCGGCCTGCGTACTCGTGGTGGTGCTCATCCCGTACGGGCCGCTGCTCGCCCTGGTCACTGTGATGGGCGCCGCCGCATGGAAAGGGCGGGAACGCACGCCCGCGAGGACCGGTCCCGGCAAGGCCGAGACGGGGCGGCTGCAGGCGCTGTACGAGGCGCTCGTGCCGTACTTCTCCGTCGCCGATGACCCCAGCCCGCTGTTCGCCCACGGTGGCGACTGGGCCAAGGCGTTCAGCGACTACGAGTTCGACGGCGACGGGCGCGTCACCCGGCTCCACGTCTCGTACCCCGCACACTTCACCGACAGCGAGGCCGCCTCCCGCACCCGGATCGAACAGCTGCTGCACGCCAAGTCAGGCCGTGGCCGCGAGTACCACTTCGCCTGGAACGAGGAGGGCAACCAGCTCGTCATGAACGTGCTCGACGCACTGCCCACCTCGATCGCCGCACAGCGTTTCGTCACCGCGCCGGGCGAGACGGTGCTGGGATTCACCGACAACGACGCGGTACAGCGCACCGTGCCGGTGACCGACGGGGACACGACCCGGGACGCGCCCCCGGTGGTCTGGCGGACCGGCGCCCGCTCCACCGAGCCGCATCTGCTGATCGTCGGACAGCCCGGCGGCGGCACCACCACGCTGATGCGCTCCATCGCCATCCAGGCGCTCCAGCACGGCGACGTCCTCATCATCGAAGGCAGCGGAACCGGTGAGTACGCCTGCCTGACCGGGCGCGCCGGCGTGCTGGCCATCGAGTGCGGACTGGCCGGCGCACTGACCAGCCTGGAGTGGGCAGCCCATGAGACGGAGCGGCGGCTGATCGCCGCCAACCGGGCCCGGCAGGCGGGGCACTCCGCGCCCGAGGACACCAGGCGCCCGCTCTGGATCCTGCTGGACCGGCCCAGCGTCCTCGGTCATCTGGCGGCCGCCGACGGCAGGCCCGACCCGCAGGAGCTGCTGCAGGTACCGCTGCGGCACGGCCGCGCGGCCAATGTCACCGTGGTGCTGGCCGACCAGTTCGACAGCCTGGACACGCTCAGCGAGACAGTACGGACCCACACCAGAGCCCGCGTCGTGCTCGGCCACAGCTCCCGCGACCAGATCGAGACGGTGCTCGGCCTGGAGCCGCACACCACACCGACCCCGGACGTCCCGCCCGGCCGGGGGTACGTGCGGCTCGGTACCGGTCCGGTGCTGCGGCTCCAGGTTCCGGCCACGCCTGATCCGTACGACGACGCGACGAGCGAGGCGCACCGCCAGGCGGTGCTCGATCTCCTGCCCACGGGGCAGACGCCGCCCGAGGCGACCGTTCCGGATCCGGCGACTCCGGCGACTGCGACCCCTTTGACCCCGCAGAACGCACTGACCGCGGAGATCGCCCTGACCCCCGAACAGATGTCGCTCAGCGACTAGGTGTACTGACCCGTGAGGTTGGGGACGCACGCTCGCTGTGTTGTCGGGCTCGCCCGAGTACGTCCCGTACGAGGACGACCGCCTTGCGATCGCACGCACCGGACGCCGCCGGGCCCACCCTTCGGGCGGACGGCGGGACTTCCGACACACGCCCTGGGCGCGGAAGGGGCGGGGAGGGATCGCGCGATCCCTCCCCGCCCCTTCCCCTGTGCCTCGGCCGTCAGGCGACGAACGTGCGAGGCGCCTCCGCTCCCGCGCTCGCCCCCGACCCCACAAGCTCCGCCGCCGCCGCGAGCCGTACCGCCGCCTCGTCCGCCACCGGACCGCCGACCGTGAACGGCAGCCGTACGTACCCCTCGAAGGCGCCGTCGACGCCGAATCGCGGACCGGACGGCACCCGCACCCCCACCCGCTCGCCCGCCACGGCCAGCCGTGACCCCGAGAGTCCGCCGGTGCGCACCCACAGCGTCAGCCCGCCGCGCGGCACCTGGAACTCCCACTCCGGCAGCTCCCGGCGCACCGCCGCGACCAGCGCGTCCCGGTTCTCCCGCGCCTGACCGCGGCGGAGCTCCACGGCCTCCTCCCAGCCCCCCGTGCGCATCAGCCAGTTGATGGCGAGCTGTTCCAGCACGGGTGTGCCCATGTCGGCGTAGGCGCGGGCGGAGACCAGACTGCGGATCACGTCCGGTGCGGCCCGCACCCAGCCGATCCGCATGCCTGCCCAGAACGCCTTGCTGGCCGAGCCGACGGTGAGCACGGTGCTGCCCGCCGGGTCGAACGCACAGACCCGGCGCGGCATCTCGACATCGACGTCGAGGTACAGCTCGTTCATGGTCTCGTCGACGACCAGGACCGTCCCGGCGGAGCGGGCCGCGTCCACCAGGGCCCGCCGCTGGCTCTCGTCGGCGAGCGCGCCGGTGGGGTTGTGGAAGTCCGCCACGACGTACGCGAGCCGGGGCGCCGCGTCGCGCAGCACCTGCCGCCAGCGGTTCATGTCCCAGCCGCCGATCCCCTCCTCCATCGCCACCGGCACCAGCCGGGCGCCCGCCTCCCGCATCAGCTGAAGGATGTTGGCGTACGAGGGGGACTCCACGGCGATCCGCTCGCCGCGCCCGGCGAAGAGGTGGCAGATGGCGTCGATCGCGCCCATCGCACCGGTGGTGACCATGATCTGTTCGGGCATCGTCGGGATGCCGCGCTCGGTGTAGCGGTCGGCGATCATCTGCCGCAGCGCCGGCAGCCCGGCCGGATAGTCGCCGTGGGTGTGCGCGTACGGCGGCAGCTCCTCCAGGGCGCCCTGGACGGCGCGGGTCAGCCAGGGTTCGGGCGCGGGCAGCGAGGCACAGCCCAGGTCGATCATCGAACCGAGCGACTCCGGGGGCAGCGGTTCCAGGCCGCGCGCGGGCAGGGGGTTGCCTGCCGGGACCGCGGTCCAGCTGCCCGCGCCGCGCCGGGACTCCAGGAATCCCTCGGCCCGCAGCGCCTCGTAGGCGGCGGCAACGGTGGTGCGGCTGACGGACAGGGCGAGCGCCAGCTCGCGTTCGGCGGGGAGCCGGGCGGCGACCGGCACCCGGCCCTCGAGGACGAGCAGCCGGACTCCGTCGGCGAGCGCGCGATAGGCGGGGGGCCTGCGGGCGCCGGGGCCCATCGGCTTCTGCTGCTGGGCCTGGAGCTGCCGGGCGAGCTGCGCGGCACCGACGGCCGAAGTCCACTGCGCCATGTAAATCAGTCCACCTTCCTCGGATTGGCCATAGTTGGCAGCCAATCCCCTGCCACAGAGTGTCATGCGGCAGTCCACCACCACCACACGAGGGAGCACATCTTGTCCGTCACCGCCGTCCCCCGCCGGGCGCATCTCACACGGCGGCTGATGCAGCTGTACGTCGGTCTGGCCCTGTACGGGGCGAGCTCGGCGCTCATGGTCCGCGCCGGGCTCGGACTCGAACCCTGGGGGGTGCTGCACCAGGGCCTCGCGGAGCGAACCGGGCTGTCCATCGGTGTCGTCGCGATCATCGTCGGCGCGGTGGTCCTCCTTCTGTGGATACCGATGAGGCAGCGTCCCGGGCTCGGCACGGTCTCCAATGTCTTCGCCATCGGCCTCGCCATGGACGGCACACTCGCCCTCGTCCCGGAGTTGCACGGTCCGGCGGCCCGGATCGTCGTCATGGTTGCGGGGATCGCGCTCAACGGTGTCGCGACGGGGCTGTACATCGCGGCACGGTTCGGCCCCGGGCCGCGCGACGGCCTGATGACCGGACTGCACCGGCGCACCGGCCGCTCCGTCCGCCTGGTCCGTACGGCGATCGAGGTGGCCGTGGTGGCGACCGGCTTCCTGCTCGGCGGCTCCCTGGGCGTGGGCACGGTTCTGTACGCGCTGTCCATCGGCCCGCTCGCCCAGCTGTTCCTGCGCTTCTTCGCGGTCCCCGAGGCGAAGCCGGCCGACGAGACCGTCGCTCCCGCGCCGGAGTCAGGCACCACCGCCGTCACCGTCCGGCCATCGGAGGAGGCCATACTGCCGCAGTGACCTCTGCACGCCACCCTTATCTGGACCATCCCGCGACGATCCCGTTCGCCCACCGAGGCGGAGCGGCGGACGGGATCGAGAACACCACGGCCGCGTTCCGCCGGGCCGCCGATGCCGGTTACCGCTACTTCGAGACCGATGTGCACACGACATCGGACGGACGTCTGGTCGCCTTCCACGACGCCACCCTGGACCGGGTGACGGACGCCCGTGGCCGGATAGCCGACCTGCCGTGGAGCGAGGTGCGGCGGGCCCGGGTGGCAGGCCGTGAACCGCTGCCGCTGTTCGAGGAGTTGCTGGAGGCGTTTCCCGACGCCCGCTGGAACGTGGACATCAAGGCCGAGCCGGCCCTTGTCCCGCTGATCGACCTGATCCGCCGGACCGACGCCTGGGACCGGGTGTGCGTCGGTTCGTTCTCGGAGGCCCGGGTGGCCAGGGCTCACCGCCTCGCGGGCCCCCGGCTGGCCACCTCGTACGGCGTCCGCGGCGTCCTGGGCCTGCGACTGCGCTCGTACGGCATACCGGCCGCACTGCGCGCCGGAGCGGTGTGCGCGCAGGTCCCGGAGAGCCAGAACGGAGTCCGGGTGGTCGACCGGCGCTTCGTCCGGGAGGCCCATGCGCGCGGGCTCCAGGTCCATGTCTGGACGGTGAACGAACCGGAGCGGATGGCAGCTCTCCTCGATCTCGGTGTGGATGGCATCATGACCGATCACATCGAGACGCTGCGCACGGTGCTGAGCGAGCGGGGGGCCTGGGCCTGACGCCGGCCCGGCGGCGTCCCCACGGGGAGATACGAGGGGGGTGCGGGTTGAGCGCCGAGACCGCCGACACCGCTGAACCGACGCCGGAACGCATCAACGACGGTGCCGACGCCGCGGACCGCAGACGCGAACAACGCGGCTGGTACTTCTACGACTTCGCGTGTTCGGTCTACTCGACCAGCGTTCTCACCGTTTTTCTCGGCCCCTATCTGACGTCGATCGCCAAGGCCGCCGCCGACGCCGACGGTTTCGTGCACCCGCTCGGCATCCCGGTGCGCGCGGGTTCACTCTTCGCCTACGCGGTCTCGATGTCCGTCGTGGTGGCGGTGGTGGTGATGCCGATCGCGGGTGCCGCCGCCGACCGCACGGGCCGCAAGAAGCCCCTGCTGGCCGCCGCCGCGTACGTGGGGGCGGCCGCGACGACCGGGATGTTCTTCCTGGACGGCCACCGTTACCTGCTCGGCGCGTTCCTGCTGATCGTGGCGAACGCGTCGATCTCGGTGTCGATGGTCCTCTACAACGCGTATCTCCCACAGATCGCCGAGCCCGAAGAACGCGACGCCGTCTCGTCCCGGGGCTGGGCCTTCGGCTACACGTCGGGGGCGCTCGTCCTCGTCCTCAATCTGGTCCTCTACACGGGCCACGAGTCATTCGGTCTCTCCGAGTCCGACGCGGTACGGATCTGCCTCGCGTCGGCGGGGGTCTGGTGGGGAGCCTTCACGGTCGTACCGCTGCGACGGCTGCGTGACCGGCGGGTGGCGCCGGGCGGTGAGGGCGCGGTCGGCTCCGGCTGGCGGCAGCTGCTCGCGACCCTGCGCGACATGCGCCGCCATCCGCTCACGCTCTCGTTCCTGCTCGCCTATCTCGTCTACAACGACGGCATCCAGACGGTGATCTCCCAGGCGTCGGTGTACGGCTCCGAGGAGCTGGGCCTCGACCAGACATCCTTGATCACGGCCGTGCTGCTGGTGCAGGTGCTGGCGGTGGCCGGGGCCCTGGGCATGGGCCGGCTGGCACGGGTGTACGGCGCGAAGCGCACGATCCTGGCCTCGCTCGTCGTCTGGACCCTGATCCTCGTCGCCGGATACTTCCTGCCCTCGGACGCCCCGGTCTTCTTCTATCTGCTGGCCTCGGCGATCGGCCTGGTCCTCGGCGGCAGCCAGGCACTGTCCCGCTCGCTGTTCTCCCATCTGGTGCCCCGCGGCAAGGAGGCGGAATACTTCTCCGCGTACGAGATGAGCGACCGCGGACTGAGCTGGCTGGGGCCACTGGTGTTCGGTCTCGCGTATCAGCTGACCGGCAGCTATCGGGATGCGATCATCTCTTTGGCAATCTTCTTCGCTGCCGGTTCCGTGCTGCTCGCGAGGGTGCCCGTGCGGCAGGCCGTTGCGGCTGCGGGGAATCCCGTTCCTGAACGGATTTAGACGTTGAAGTGAAAGGCCGGTAGTGTACGCCTTTGGCCTGCCCGGAGGACCGTTACTGCGAGTGGAAGAAGCCGAACCGTTGGGTGACAACTTCTGCCGAATGTGACAAACCGGGCAATGTTGGGTACCCAACTCTGAAAAAGCAGCGGCACGACGGGCGACGCATGACCGGCAACGGGAATCTTTGCCGCCGACCGGACGTTGACCGGATGACGACGACAGCGACACCTGTCCTGTGGGCGACAAGCCCGGGAGGCACGATTCATGAGTGAGCGAGCTCTCCGCGGCACGCGACTCGTGGTTACCAGCTACGAGACGGACCGCGGCATCGATCTGGCCCCGCGCCAGGCGGTGGAGTACGCATGCCAGAACGGACATCGATTTGAGATGCCGTTCTCGGTAGAGGCGGAAATTCCGCCGGAGTGGGAGTGCAAGGCGTGCGGCGCCATGGCACTCCTGGTGGACGGGGATGGCCCCGAGGAGAAGAAGGGCAAGCCTGCGCGTACGCACTGGGACATGCTCATGGAGCGGCGCACACGCGAGGAGCTTGAGGAGGTGCTGGCCGAAAGGCTGGCGGTTCTGCGCTCCGGAGCCATGAACATTGCCGTGCACCCGCGGGACAGCAGGAAGTCTGCCTGACCGCGCGACACCGCAGAGAGACAGAGCCGCGGGCGGGGCGGGGGGCGCGGGGGCGGCCCCCGGCCGTGACACACCGAGCGTGTGTCACGGCCCGCGGCTCTGTCGCGTCCCACTGGGTGCCGTGGGCGTCCTGCGGCCTGCTCTTCCGTCGCCGGGCGGCGTTCGGGTTCGGTTTCTCCGTCCCGGGCGTGCATGCCGGACAGGGGAACTCGAGCCCGTCCGGCGACTGAGGACAGCCGTTCGGACGGGGGCCCGTTCAGGTGCGGTTTCGGACGAGGACCCCTCAGGGGGTGAGCGGGGGGCGCGGGCCGCTGTCGGGGCGCGGGCCCGGCTGAGTCTCCGTGTCGCGGATGACCTCGCCCTGGACGACCTTTCCGTCCGGACGGTGGATCCGGGCCTGCTGGAACGCATCGGAGAGGCTGCCGGGGGCCCCGGTGCGCATACGGCGATCCAGGGACCGCTCCGCGTACCGGCCGAGCGTCGCGCGGACCGGCGGCACCAGCAGCAGGAGTCCCGCCACGTCGGAGATCATCCCCGGGATGATGAGCAGCAGCCCGCCGAGCATCAGGAAGCCATTGCCCTTGCTGCCCGACGGGGCGGTGGACGGCGCCGCGGCCTCGCCGGGCCGGCCCGGCATCCGCTGGAGCGTCTCGGTGAGGTTGCGGAAGGCCCGGCGGCCGGCCGCCTTCATCACCGCGGCCCCGAGTACGACGCCCCCGATCAGGAGCAGCAGTACGGTGAACCCGCCCGCCACGTCCGCCACCAGGGTCAGCAGCCAGATCTCCAGCACTGCCCAGGCGGCGATGGCGAGGGGGACGAAGGTACGGGCGCACGAGCGCCTCGGTGCGGTCGGGGGCGGGGTGCCGGTCGTCATGGTCCCCAGTGTGCCTGGACGGACGTCCAAGCGGGACAAGGGGGTGATCAGGAGGACTTGCGGCCCAGGACCCGGTTCGTACGGGCGGTGACGCCCCAGGCCGTGACCCGCCACAGCGCCTCGACGAGGATGTCGCGGCTCATCTTGGAGTCACCGATCTCGCGGTCCACGAAGGTGATCGGGACCTCGACGACGTGGTATCCCGCGTCGATGGTGCGACGGGCCAGATCGACCTGGAAGCAGTACCCCTGGGAGGCGACCTCGTCTAGGCCGATCCCCTTCAGGGTCTCCGCCCGGAAGGCCCGGTAGCCGCCGGTGACGTCCCTGGTCCGCAGTCCGAGCAGCAGCCGGGAGTAGGTGCTGCCGCCGCGGGAGATCATCTCGCGGGACTTGGGCCAGTTGACCACGCGCCCGCCCGGCACCCAGCGGGAGCCGAGCACCAGGTCGGCACCCTTGAGGGCGGTGAGCAGCCGGGGCAGTTCCTCGGGCTGGTGGGAGCCGTCGGCGTCCATCTCCACGAGGACGCCGTAACCGTGGTCGATGCCCCAGCGGAACCCGGCGAGGTAGGCGGCGCCGAGCCCTTCCTTGCCCTTGCGGTGCAGGACCTGGACGTGGCTGTCGGCGGCGGCGAGCTCGTCGGCTATCTTCCCCGTGCCGTCGGGACTGTTGTCGTCGGCGACCAGGATGTCCGCGTCCGGTACCGCGGCGCGCACCCGGGTGACGATCGGCTTGATGTTCTCGGCCTCGTTGTAGGTCGGGATGATCACCAAGGCTCTGCCGAGCGGGCCGTATCGCCTCTGACCGCCGTCGTTCACTTACTGCCCCTCACGTCCGTACACAGGTGCACACCATATCGATCGCATCAGGGCCGGAGGCCGACGCGGTAGGCACCTGTCGGGCAAGCGCCCGGACAGAAGGAGGAAAGTACGGACAGAACTGCGGATCGGGGCCCGGCGCCCTTCGGGCCGACCTGGGGCCCGCTGGCTGCGGGTCGACCGAGAGCCGTTGTCTACTGAACGTCCGGGCCCCACCCGGGTCACACCCGCCGTCCGGTTCACACCTTCCCTCGCCCCCGAGGCGCGGGCGCTGAACCTGGCTGTCAGTGGTGGTGCGCCGGTGCGGCACACCACCCCATGACCCAGCGGCGTTCGACGACTGCGTGGAGGTTTAACCGGTCGGACGTCCTGTGGTGGACTCGGCCGAACCTACCGGCCCGTGGGCGCCTCCTGTCAATACCCGTCTGACCTGCGATGTTTACCGAAGTTGCCTGGTCAGTACCGGAGATACGCAGGTCGCGGGGAAGCGGGGGCGCCTTCAATCGGCGGTACGAAATATCGGGACGTCACTCGTTCGGCCGCACGTAGACAGTTTGTCCGAAGATCACAGTCCGCAGACAGACCGGGAGGTCGCCGCCCGGGGTGAGATCCGGCAGGCCGGGCGTCCCGGACCTCGGGTCGGTCGACCAGCGGGCGACCCGGTCGTCGGGGGCCTGGACCACGAGCTCCTCGGTGCGCCAGACCGCGTAGTCGGCGGGGGCGCCGGGAACGAGGGTGCCCGCGTCGTCGCGGCCGACGGCCCGCCAGCCGCCCCTGGTGTGCGCGGTGAAGCCGGCCCGTACGGAGATCCGGTGCTCCGGCGTCCGGTGGAACGCAGCGGCCCGTACGGTCCCCCACGGGTCCAGCGGGGTCACCGGGCTGTCCGAGCCGAAGGCAAGGGGCACACCGGCCCGCAGGAGGCCCGCGTACGGGTTCAGGGTGCGGGCCCGGTCGGCGCCGAGCCGCTGGGCGTACATGCCGTCCTCGCCGCCCCAGGCGGCATCGAAGGCGGGCTGGACCGAGGCGGTCAGCCCCAGCTCCGCGAAGCCGGCGATCGTCTCGGGGGTGAGCATCTCGGCGTGCTCGACGCGATGACGTGCGGCCCGGATCCGGGGCAGCCCGAGCGTCTCGGATGCGGCCCGGACCCCTGCCACCACGGCGGAGACCGCCGCGTCGCCGATGGCATGGAAACCGGCCTGCAGACCGGCCTCGGTGCAGGCGGTGACATGGGCGGCGATCTGCGCGGCGTCCAGGTGGGCGGCGCCCCTTCCGCCGGCCGGTCCGTCGGCGTAGGGCTCGTGCAGGCACGCGGTGTGCGAGCCGAGGGAACCGTCGACGAAGAGGTCACCGGCCGCGCCGATCGCGCCGAGTTCGCGGATCCTGAGCGCATCCTTCTCGTCCGCGACCTGCTCGGCCCAGTAGCCGAAGACCCGCGGTCCCGGTCGCCCGGCGGCGAGCTTCAGCAGGGCGGTGAAGTCCTCCTCGTCGGAGATGTCGGGTCCGCCACACTCGTGAAGGGTGCCGATGCCGAGCGAGGCGGCGTGGTCCAGGGCGGCACGCTGCGCCTCGGCACGCTGCTGCGGCGAGATCGCGCCATGGGCGGCGGAGCGCACGGCGTGGTGGGCGGCGCCGGTCAGCGGGGCGTCGGGGCGGTAGCCGGCCAATGCGGTGACGCCGGGAACCAGATCGAGGAGGGCGGTCGTGACGACGGCGGAGTGCACATCGATCCGGGGTAGATAGAGCGGTCGGCCGCCGGCTGCGGCGTCGAGCTCGGCGCGCGACGGAGGCCGCTGCTCCGGCCAGCGCGTCGCGTCCCAGCCATGCCCGAGGACGACCCGGTCAGTGGGGTGCGCGGCCGTGTACGCGCGTACGAGGTCGAGGGCCTCGGCAAGGGTGCGAGCGCCCGCGAGGTCCAGGCCGGTGAGGGCGAGGCCGGTCGAGGTGGTGTGGACGTGCGCGTCGGTGAACGCGGGAGTGACCAGGGCCCCTTCGAGGTCGATCACTTCGTCGACGCCGCTCGCGAAGGCGTCGGCGGCCCCTTCCGACCCCACCCAGGCGACATGGCCGCGTTCGACGACCATGGCGGTGGCGAAGGGATCGGCGGGACTGTGGACGTCTCCACCGCGCAGCAGCACGGTGCGGTGTTCGCTCTGGGAGGCGGTGCTCTCGGTCATGGCACCAGTCTCGCCCTTGTTCGGAGCGGCGCCGTCCGCGCCCCCCTCAGATCTGCGGGGGGCGTGCCTCGTACGGGGTGGAGAGGACGACCGTGGTGCGGGTGGAGACCCCGGCCAGCGAGCGGATCCGGGTCAGCAGATGCTCCAGCTCGAGCGGGGTCGCGACGCGCACCTTGAGGATGTAGTTCTCGTCGCCCGCGACGCTGTGGCACGCCTCCAGTTCCGGTACACCGGCGAGCCGCTCGGCGATGTCGTCCGGCGCGCTCGGGTCGAACGGCTTCACCGAGATGAACGCGGTGAGGGGCAGCCCGACGGCCTCGGGGTCGACGACCGCGGCATAGCCCCGGATCACCCCGCGCTGCTCCAGCCGACGGACTCGCTGATGAACGGCCGAGGTGGACAGGCCCGTGGCCTTGCCCAGGTCGGTGTAGCTCATCCGCCCGTCCTTGACGAGCAACTCCACAATCTGACGGTCCAGCTCCTCCATGCGGATCAACCTATGGCCCCAGGTCCCTCCAGGCACAGTCGTAGGGCCCCCGAACAGGGCACCTGCAGGGGGCATGTGACGAATGCCACAGGTTTACGGATGGGTAGCCGACGACCTCGCGGTTACGGCGGATGCGCGACGGGAAGTGCTTGCTGTGGTCGAGGCCGTGGCGCCTTGCCGGCCCACCCGAGGGGGAGAATCTCCATGCAGAGCCTGAAGCTCACCGGACGTACCGAACCGGAGCCTGTTGAACCCGTCGAGGACTCCGCTCCCGACGCGTACGACACTTTTGAGATGTACCGGGTGATCTGCCCGGACTGTGCGCAGCCGATCGCGCTACTGGCCGACGAGGATGTGCTGCCGGAACACGCGCTGTGCCCGACGCCGTGGAACCCGTTCGTCCTCACGGTGTGCGCCGGAACCGGTCGCGATGCCGCGCAGGCACGTCCGGCCGACGAGTCGCTCGAGCTCCAGGAACAGGAGATGGGACTGCTGCTGACGCTCCCGCAGGGGCTCGACTGGAGGATGCAGCCGTTCTCGCACGCCGGTGGCGCGGGTTCGCGCCCGCTGCGGGTACCGCACCAGATCCGCCGCAACGCCGCCTGAGACACCCCGACGCCGCCTGACGCGTATCGAAGGCGGTGACGGGCGGCGACTCTCCGTCTGCCGGATTCCTCCGGCAGACGCCGGCACAGGCGTGCTGCACCACGACGGCCGGGCCGGCGTGGTGCGCGCGATCGAGCCACGCCCACGCGGCAGGGGAACCTGGCGAACGGGCGCTCGAATCCTCGCAGCAGTGACCCGGCCCCGCCCCACGGCGTTGGCCCTGCATGACCCTGCTGCAATCCACGGCCGGCCCCGGTCGTCGCCGTCTCGCCGCTCCGCCCCCCGAAGAATCGGTTCCGCAGCCCGGTTCGCAGCCGGTGCCCCCCTCGGCCTCCAGCCCGTCAGCGCCGCGCGCGGTGCCGCATACGGCGGATCCGCCCATCTACCGGGCGATGCTGAGCCATTGGGAGTCCACCGGCAGGACCCTGCCGGGCCGCCATGACCAGGAGTGGAACCGGATCATGACGACGCCCGTGTGGTCGGACCGGCCGTTGCGCCTCAGCGGGTCTCGGGACCCGCGAGGTGGCGCGCGATGACCATGCGCTGAATCTGATTGGTTCCCTCGACGATCTGCAGCACCTTGGCCTCGCGCATCAGCCGCTCGACGGGGAAGTCGAGGGTGTAGCCGTAGCCGCCGAGCACCTGGACGGCGTCGACGGTGACCCGCATGGCCGTGTCCGTACAGAACAGCTTGGCCATGGCCGCCTGCCGGGAGAACGGCCTGCCCGCGTCGCGCAGCCTCGCCGCCTCCAGATAGAGCGCACGGCCCGCCTCGATCTGGGTGGCCATGTCGGCGAGCATGAACCGCAGCCCCTGGAAGTCTGCGATGGGGCGGCCGAACTGCTGCCGCCCGGTGGCATATCCGACGGCCTCGCCCAGGGCAGCCTGCGCGACGCCGATGGCGCAGGCTGCGATGCCGAGCCGCCCGGAGTCGAGTGCGGACAGGGCGATGGCGAAACCCTGCCCTTCCTCACCGATCCGGCGGGCGTCCGGCACCCGTACGCCGTCGAAGTGCAGCTGGGCGGTGGGCGAGCCCTTCATGCCCATCTTCTTCTCGGGGAGGGCCGCGTTCAGCCCCTCGGCGTCGCCGGGGACCAAAAAGGCGGTGATGCCGCGGGCACCCTCGACACCGGTCCTCGCCAGAACCGTGTAGAAGTCGGCGATACCGCCGTGGGTGATCCACGCCTTGGTGCCGGTGATGACCCAGTCGTCGCCGTCACGTACGGCCTTCGTGCGGAGCGAGGCCGCATCCGAGCCCGAGGCCGGCTCGGAGAGGCAGTAGGCACCCAGCAGGCCACCTCCCAGCATCGCCGGCAGGTGTTCCGCCTGCTGCTCCTTGGTGCCGTATCCGGCGAGCGCGTGGCAGGCGAGCGAGTGGACGCTGACGCCGAGGCCGACGGTGAGCCGGGCGGCCGCGAGCTCTTCGAGCACCTGGAGGTAGACCTCGTAGGGCTGGTCTCCGCCGCCGTGAGCGGAGTCGTACGGCAGACCGAGCAGTCCGGATTCGGAGAGCAGGGTGAAGACCTCGCGCGGGAACCGGCCCGCGTCCTCCTCCTCCGCCGCGTTCGGCGCGATCTCCCGCTGGACGATGTCGCGGACGAGCGCGACGAGCTGCCTGGACTCCTCGGTGGGCAGACGACGCTCCACCAACTGCGGGGCACGGTCGGACATGACGGCGCTCTCCTCCCTGTCGGGCGTTGCGGCGGCGCGCGCGCGGGGTGTGAGCGGCTCCGCCGGGGGATCTCCGGACCGGGGCCCGGAAAAGCACTAGTACCCAAACCGCTGCTGCCCTCCCGGATTACGAGAGTTGCTGGCCAGCGGCCGTGGCGGGTCGAGTATGCCCGATCGGACGGTATCCGTCACGGGGTGACAGAGGGGGTGCCCGGACGACCCGGGCGGGGCCGGACGACCAAGGGAATGGTCCGAACCATTGACCCAACTGGCCTAGTCCATCTACGGTTCCGGGTGAACCGGCTTTTCTGCGTTCATGCCAAGTCTGCGGCGGGGTCATTCGCGTACCCGCATCGAAACTGCTACTCGGTATCGGGTTCTACGGGCACGGCCGGACGGGTGTGACGCAGGACTGGCCGGGCGGCACGGCGACCGGCGCCGACCGATGGAGCTACGACACCCCGGCCACCATCGCCACGAAGATTCAGTACAAGAACCAGCAGGGCCCGGGCGGCGCCTTCTTCCGGGAGCTCGGCGGTGACACCGCCGACGGCGAGCCGACCAAGGCGATGGACTGACGGCTGCGGATCGACGCGGGAAGGGGCGGAGAGCCGGGCAGGCTCCCCGCCCTTCTGTGTGCGCCGGGCGCACCACGGTCACATGAGGCCGAGCTGGGTGAAGAACATGGCGATGACGACGACGAGCGTCCAGCCCAGGAGGTTCTCCACCAGCCCGGACCGGTCCTCGGGACCTCCGGTCCGTGCACGGCGGCGGGCAGTGATGGTTGCGGCGGCGGTCGCGGTCATGGCATCCCACTCGGTCGGCTGGCAGTGAACGTCCCCCGGTGACCCGACCACAGTGCCAGCGGAACGGGCCCTCGGGGTAGAGACATCGGTCACTGCCCCGAGGTGCGCCGGTGCGTTTCAGGCGACCCCGACAGCGGCCAGAGCCCGCTTCTGGGCCGGGGTCGGGTGCGCCGGGAAGTACAGGTAGCAGACGCCGCCTGTGCCCGACACCACTTTGCCGCTCGCGTTGTAGCGCTTGGTGCGGAGCCAGATCGTCTCCCACTCGTGGCGCTTGTAGATCCGGCGGACGGCCTCGTTGCTCGGCGAGGCGGGGTCGTTGGCGATCACGTCGCCCTCCGCTGTGAACCCGATCACGGTCATGAGATGGCCGGAGGTCCCGTACCCGGCCCCGGTCAGCTCCGTCTTGAGGAACGACTGCGACGTTATGGCCGGGATGCCCGCCCGGATCAGCGTCTCCAGGTCCGTCAGCGAACTCAGCCGGGTCACCACCGCGCTCATGTCGTCGTACGTGGCGGCATAGGCGGCGTTGAACGGCCAGTTGCCGCAGCCCTCGTACTGGTAGTCGTACGTGAAGCGGGCCGCGTGGCAGACCTGTGGGTCCGCGAGGCCTGGCTTCACCCAGGCGAGATCCTCGGTGGTGGGCGTGCGCCCCCAGTACTCGATGATCATCTGCGAGGAGGTGGGGCTGCACCACGCCTCACCGCCGTTGTCGTACTCCGGGTACTGGCCGACGTGCACATTCTGCGAGTAGCGCGGCACCGGCAGCTCCCGGGCGAGGCCGGGCGTGCTGGGCTCCACGGTGAACCGGTCGGGGATGTCCGAGGCCATCGCGCCGAGCCGCCACACCGTCGGCGTGAGGCGACTGCCCGGCGTCCGGTAGAGGGTGAGCCGCAGCCGGTAGGAGACCAGCCGCAGCCCGCTCGCCGCGTCGTCCACCGAGAAGGTGTCCGTCCAGATCGAGCTCTTGCCGTCGGTCTGGTCGTCGACGGAGGTACGGCGGATGTCGCCGTCGCCCGCCGCCCAGCGGCCCATCACGTACCAGGGGGTCTCGGTGTCGTCCGAGTAGCTGCCGCACAGCTCGATCTGGATCCAGGTGCCGGCCGGGGCGTCCGCGTTCCAGGACGCGATCACCTCGGTCGCCGGGACCGACGAGCAGTGGCGCGGCGAGGTCCAGGTCGCGTACTCCCAGGCCGCCGTCTTCCCGGTGTGCGGGTCGGTGTAGTCGGTACGCCCCTGCGGGGTGCCGATCACCAGTCCGGGCCGTCGTCCCGCGACGGCGCGCGTCCCGGCGCCGGAACCGCTGCGCCAGTCCGTGTACGTACTCCAGGAATGGTTGTCCACCAGGGATGCGGCAGCTGAGGGCGCGTGGGGCGGGGCGAGCGAGGGCGCGGCGGCTGCGGAGCCTGCGGACGCCGCCGCGCCGGCGCCGGCGGCCACGGCGAGCGCGGCGGTCAGCACGGTTCTGCGTGAAGTCGGTCTGTTCATGGGCGAGACCCCCGGTCGTAAGCGGAATGGGGCTGCGGGTGCACGACAGTGCGCCAACTATTGCGGTTCGCAGCCGGATTGGGCCAGCGATTCGCCTCGCGTCGCGGAACAAATATTGGTCTGGTCCACTGGCGTGACCTGCGGTTGCTTCGCATCGCCTCGTACGCTGGTCCGCATGAACGACCTCGCACGCCTCGCCTCAGGACTGATCTCCCTGCCGCCGTCCTGCGGTCCCGTGCGGCTGATCGCCGTCGACGGTCATGCGGGATCGGGCAAGAGCACTCTCGCCTCCCGCCTCTCGGTGGTGCTCAAAGACGCACCCGTGCTGCATCTGGACGACCTGGCCACCCACGAGGAGCTGTTCGGCTGGACGGACCGACTCCGGGACCAGGTGATCGGCCCGCTGTCGCGCGGGGAGACGGCACACTACGCGCCGTACGACTGGACAGCCCGGCGCCTCGGCCCACCGCAGACTCTGGAACCGGCGCCGGTGGTACTGATCGAGGGAGTGGGCGCCGGCCGCCGGGCCCTGCGCCCGCATCTCGCACGGCTGTGGTGGATGGAGCTCGACCCCCTGGCGTCCTGGCAGCGGGGCCGACGACGGGACGGGCCGGCACTTTCGGCCTTCTGGGACGGGTGGACCGTGGCCGAGGAACAACATTTCGCCGCCGATCCGTCGCGCCCGTACGCGGATGCTCTGGTACGCCAGTTGCCTGTGGGGTACGAGTGGCTGGAGGGGCCTCGTACGACAGCAGGAGCGAACCATTCCGTCACCCACCGTGAGCCTCCGCGCGCGACGTACTGACCAGTCGGAAAACGGCCCGGAAGTACCTCAACTCCGCTTGACCCGGGGACGGTACAGGTCTTACGTTCTCAATGTGCGGCTTTTCGGAGCCCCCACAGACGCGAAGCCCCCGGTTGTTCCCCCGTGATCGGGGGCTTCGTCCTGTCCCCGCACCCCCCTTCGCATGGTTGTTCACCGGATTCCGCTTACCCTCGGTAACGGTCCTCGTTCTGCTTGCGGTGCTCTTAATCGCGCACTACCTGCGCAGGTACGATGCCTCTCGGTGCGGTCAATTCCCGTCCACGGCAGTGCGGTTCAGCGCGCCTGGACGGCTGGGTCGTGCGGCGGGACAACCTGGGGGCACGGCTTGTGGGGGACCTGATGGACATCGGCACGCAGGGCGCACAGGCCCCGGCCGACCTCGCCTGGCTGCGCGGCGTGGACGCCTACACGATGGGCGCCTATCCGCAGGCCGAGGAGGAGTTCAGAACGGCGGTGCGGCTGGATCCCGGCATGGCGGACGGCTGGCTCGGCCTCCACGCCCTGCGGATCGACACGGCGACCGCGCTGCTGCGGATGTACCGCCACCGCGAACGCTTCGGCGAACAGCGCACCCGCCATCGACGCACGCTCAACTCCTGGTACTGGCTGGGCTGGTGGGTACAGCCCGTACTGGAGAGCCCGCGTGATCTGCTGCTCGCACACGCCTCGCACTGGCTGGACGGACGCCATGTCCCGGAGCTGGACCGGGCGCTGGCCGAACTACCCCCCGTGGACACGGACCCGCAGGTGCGGTTCCTGCACGCCTGCCGCTCGTATCTGGTCAAGGACTGGGAACAGCTCGTCCGCCACACCGAACAGCTCGTCGACGATCCGCTGCTCGGCATCGAGGCGGGGCTCTTCGGCGGGATGGCGCGGGTGCGGCTGGAGATGTACGGGCAGGCCGAGCCACTGCTCTCCACCGCGCTGATGCGCTGCCGCAGCGAACAGCCGCAGCGCAAGGAGCTGCGCTACTGGCTGGCCCGCGCACACGAGGGAACCGGGCGCAGCGCGGCCGCCCTGCCGCTCTACAGAGCAGTGCACCGGATCGATCCGGCGTTCATGGACACCTCGGCGCGGCTCGCCGCGATCGCGGACTACGACGGGCTCGAAGGGTCCGACGAGACGGCCGGTCTCGCGTCCGTGTCGCTGACCGGATTCGGTGCCGACTCCACGTCCGCGGAGGCGCTGCCGGACGGGGACTCGCTGCTCGGCACCGATCTGGTGGGCGGGCGGGAACTGCGGCCCGGCGGCGACCCGCAGAACCTGCCGGGCGTCGGGGTACCTCCTCGGACAGACGGAGCACGGGAGAAGACCGCCGTGCCCGGACAGTCGTCGCAGGCTTTCCCGGCGGGGCCCAGCGATCCGGTGCTGCTCGCCGCGGCGCTGGCGGAGCTGGAGCGGATGGTCGGCCTCGAACCGGTCAAGCGCCAGGTCAAGGCGTTGTCCGCGCAGCTGAACATGGCGCGGCTGCGGGCCGGCCAGGGACTTCAGGTCCAGCCGCCGAAGCGCCACTTCGTCTTCTCCGGCCCCTCGGGCACCGGGAAGACCACAGTGGCCCGCATCCTGGGCCGGGTCTTCTACGCGCTGGGGCTGCTCGGCGGCGACCATCTCATCGAGGCCCAACGCTCCGATCTGGTCGGTGAGTTCCTCGGGCAGACAGCGGTCAAGGCCAATGAGCTGATCGACTCGGCGCTGGGTGGGGTGCTGTTCGTCGACGAGGCGTACAGCCTCTCCAACTCCGGCTACAGCAAGGGCGACGCGTACGGGGACGAGGCGCTGCAGGTCCTCCTCAAGCGGGCCGAGGACAACCGGGACCATCTCGTCGTCATCCTTGCGGGCTACCCCGAAGGCATGGACCGGCTGCTGGCCGCCAACCCCGGGCTCTCCTCCCGGTTCACCACCCGGGTGGACTTCCCCAGCTACCGGCCGCTGGAACTCACCTCGATCGGCGAGGTACTGGCCGCCGACAACGACGACGTGTGGGACGAGGAGTCCCTGGAGGAACTGCGCTCGATCAGCGGCCATGTCGTCGACCAGGGCTGGATCGACGAGCTGGGCAACGGACGGTTCCTGCGCACGCTGTACGAGAAGAGCTGCGCGTACCGGGACTTGCGGCTCTCCGGGTACGCGACGGTGCCCACCCGCGACGATCTGGCGACGCTGCGACTGCCGGATCTGATGCAGGCGTACGGCGAAGTGCTGTCCGGCCGGGGGCCCGTCGACCGGGGGCAGCAGGAGCCTCCGCCGCTGTAGCCCGGCCGACCGGGTGGGCGGTGTCGTGGTGACGGGCGCCTCCCGTTGGACGGTTCGTCCTCGATCGCCGGACGGGCTTCACTGAGCGCCCGTCCGGCGAGGAGACCTGGCACGACCGTCCTCAGTCGCCGGACAGGCTCGAGTGGGCCGACGGGCCCGATGCGGTTGCCAGCGGTTGCAGTTCGTCCGGGACGGGGGCTGTCGGCGCCACGTCCACCGTCCGGCGGGGTATCGAGATCCGGTGCGCCGGGTCGCGCACCTCGCCCACCAGCATTTCCAGGACGTCCTCCATCGCGACCAGGCCGAGGATCCGGCCCGATGCGTCGGCGACCTGGGCCAGATGGGTGGCGGCGCGGCGCATCACCGTCAGGGCATCGTCCAGAGGCAGCTCCGCGCGCAGTGTCGCCATCGGGCGCCAGATGCGCTGCGGGACCGCCCGTTCGCCGTCCTCCAGGTCGAGGACGTCCTTGACGTGCAGATAGCCCATGAACGGGCCGCCGCCCTCCGCGCATACGGGGAAACGTGAGTAGCCGGTCCGTACGGTCAGCTCCTCGATCCTGCGCGGGGTGACCGACGGGTCCACCGTCACCAGAGCTGCCCTGGCGAGCAGCACATCGGTGACCGGCCTGCTGCCCAGCTCCAGGGCGTCCTCCAGCCGCTCCTGCGCCTCCGGTTCCAGCAGCCCGGCCTGGCCGGAGTCCTCGACGAGCCGGTTGAGCTGCTCGCTGGTGAAGACGGCCTCGACCTCGTCCTTGGGTTCGACGCGGAAGAGCCGCAGCACCAGCCGGGCGCAGGCGCCCAGCGCCGTGGTGACGGGGCGGCACAGCCGGGCGAAGCCGACCAGGGCCGGGCTGAGCCACAGTGAGGTCTTCTCCGGGGCTGCCATCGCCAGGTTCTTCGGGACCATTTCGCCGATGACCAGGTGGAGAAAGACCACGAGGACGAGCGCCAGCACGTAGCCGAGCGGGTGAATGAGCCCCTCGGGGATGTGAACCGCGTGGAAGACCGGCTCCAGCAGGTGGGCGACGGTCGGTTCGGCGACGGCTCCGAGGGTCAGGGAGCAGACAGTGATGCCGAACTGGGCGGCTGCCATCATCTGCGGCAGGTTCTCGAGGCCGTACAGCACTTGGCGGGCCCTGCCGGACCCGGCCGCCGCGAGCGGTTCGATCTGGCTGCGACGTACGGAGACGAGTGCGAACTCGGCACCGACGAAGAAGCCGTTCGCCAGGACGAGGAGCCCGGCGAAGAGCAACTGGACCACGCTCATCGTGCGGCCTCCAGGACACCACGGCCGGCCGAGGGCTCGTCGACCGGTTCGGCCACATCGGCGATGCGTACGAAGCGGACCTGCTCCGCGCGGTAGTGACCGACCTGGCGGACCGAGAGCCGCCAGCCCGGCAGCTCGGCCCGGTCGCCGGGGGCGGGGATCCGCCCGAGCAGATCGGCGACCAGTCCGGCCACCGTCTCGTACGGTCCTTCCGGTACGTCGAGGCCTATCCGGCGCAGCGTGAGGACCCGGCAGCTGCCTTCGGCGTCCCAGGCGGGACGGCCGTCCTCGGGGGCGGCGGCGACCAGTTCGGGCCGGTCGGCGCCTTCCGCGTCGTGCTCGTCCCTGACCTCGCCGACCAGCTCCTCGATGATGTCCTCCAGGGTGACGACCCCGGCGGTGCCACCGTACTCGTCGACCACGACGGCGATCGGCTGCTCCTTGCGCAGGCGCTGGAGCAGCTGTTCGACCGGGAGTGTCTCGGGTACGAGGAGGGGCGGTACGGCGATCCGGCCCGCGGTGGTGCGCAGGCGTTCCTGGGCGGGCACGGCGAGCGCGTCCTTGAGGTGGATCATGCCGACGACCTCGTCGATCCGGTCCCGGTAGACCGGGAAACGGGAGAGGCCGGTGGCGCGGGTGAGGTTGAGGACGTCCGCCGCGGTGGCGGTCGACTGCAGGGCGCTGACCTTCACGCGCGGCGTCATGACGTGCTGCGCGGTGAGTCCGGCGAGCGACAGGGTCCGCACGAAGAGATCGGCGGTGTCCTGTTCGAGGGTGCCCGCCTCGGCGGAGTGCCGGGCCAGGGAGACCAGTTCACCGGGGGTGCGGGCGGAGGCCAGCTCATCGGTGGGTTCGACGCCCAGCAGACGGACCAGCCGGTTGGCGACGGTGTTCAGCAGCGTGATCACCGGCCGCAGAGCACCGGCGAAGCGGTGCTGGGGGCCGGCCACGAACCGGGCGACCTGGAGCGGCCTGGAGACCGCCCAGTTCTTCGGTACGAGCTCGCCGATCACCATCTGGACGGCGGAGGCGACGAGCATCCCGATCACCACGCTGGCGCCGGGTACCGCCCCGTCGGGGAGGCCGGTCGCGGTGAGGGGTCCGGCGAGCAACTGGGCGAGGGCCGGTTCGGCGAGCATGCCGACGACCAGTGAGGTGATGGTGATGCCCAGCTGGGTGCCGGAGAGCTGGAAGGAGAGCTCGCGCAGGGCGTCGACGACGGTACGGGCCCGCCGGTCGCCCTCGGCGGCGGCGCGCTCGGCGTCCGGCCGTTCCACCGTGACGAGCCCGAATTCGGCCGCCACGAAGAATCCGTTGGCGAGGATGAGAAGGAATGCCGCACTCAGAAGCAGCAGGGGGATGGTCATACCGCCGCCTCCTGGGAAGGGGCGGCGCAGGTACTACCGGACGATCCGTCCATTGCTGGAGGGAGTCACTCCTTGGGTCGCAGGAAAGCCCCGCCGGCCTTGGGGCCTCTGGTGCGGGGCGGGACGCACAGGGCGCCACCGCCCTCCAGAGTAATCAAGAAGTGGCCGTGCGGGGCAGGGGGCTCAGCCGTTCTCCGTACACGTGCCGTGGTTCTCGGCGAGTGCGCGGAGCGTACGGGCGTCGCGAATGGCTTGTTCCTTGGCGATTCCGGGCTGGATGCCCAGGGCGGGCATGCTGGTCCCGTCGCTGAGGTCGAGAAAGACCCACGGGTCGCCGACGCGCAGGTTGACGCGGAGGATCTCCGCCCAGGACAGCCGTCGGGTGCGGGTGAGATTGACCACGGTCACCCCGTGGTCGTCGGCGACGACCTTGGGGCGGCTGAGCAGAGCCAGGACGGCGAAGAAGAGCAGCGCGGTGAAGATGAAGCTGACCCGCTCCCCCGGGCTGAGCTGGTCCAGGCTCATCGCGATGACGGTGATGACGACGAACATCGCCGCTCCCACGGTCAGCAGGACCACCCGGGTACGGGTCGGCCGGAAGGTGACCGGGAGGGTGGGAAGTTCGGGCCGGGGCGCGGGGGCGGACATGGTGTTCTTCTGTCTTCCGGGGGGATCGCTGGCGGTCCGGCCGTCAGAGGCGGCAGGCGTGGATGGCCGTGGTGAGGATGGCGCGGGCGCCGAGTTCGTACAGGTCGTCCATGATCCGCTGGGCCTCCTTGGCGGCGACCATGGAGCGCACGGCGACCCAGCCTTCGTGGTGCAGCGGGGAGATGGTCGGCGACTCGAGGCCCGGGGTGAGGGCGACGGCGCGCTCCAGGTGCTCGACGCGGCAGTCGTAGTCCATCATCACGTAGCTGCGGGCGACCAGGACGCCCTGGAGGCGGCGGAGGAACTGCTGCACCTTGGGGTCGTCCTCGGAGGCACCCGTCCGGCGGATGACGACGGCTTCCGACGTCATGATCGGCTCGCCGATCACTTCGAGTCCCGCGTTGCGCAGGCTGGTGCCGGTCTCCACCACATCGGCGATGACCTGGGCGACACCGAGCTCGATGGCGGTCTCGACCGCGCCGTCGAGGTGGACGACGGAGGCGGTGACGCCGACGTCGGCGAGGTGCTTGGCCACGATGCCCTCGTAGGAGGTGGCGATCGTCATGCCGTCGAAGTCCTGCGGCCCTGCGGCCGTGCCGGGCTTGGTGGCGTAGCGGAAGGTGGAGCGGGCGAAGCCGAGCTGCAGGATCTCCTCGGACTGCGCGCCGGAGTCCAGCAGCAGATCGCGACCGGTGATGCCGATGTCGAGACGGCCGGAGCTGACGTAGATCGCGATGTCGCGCGGACGCAGGTAGAAGAACTCGACCTCGTTCTCGGGGTCGACGAGGACGAGTTCCTTGGACTCCTTGCGCTGCTGGTAACCGGCCTCATGGAGCATCGCCATCGCAGGCCCGGAGAGAGAACCCTTGTTGGGGACGGCGATGCGCAGCATGAGGTCAGGTTTCCTTTGTGCGAAGGGGATTTCTACGGACGTGACGTGCGGAGTGCGGAAATGTGCTCAGAGGTGGGCGTAGACGTCGTCGAGAGAGATTCCGCGGGCGACCATCATCACCTGGACGTGGTACAGCAGCTGGGAGATCTCCTCGGCGGCGGCGTCCTTGCTCTCGTGCTCGGCGGCCATCCAGACTTCGGCGGCCTCCTCGACGACCTTCTTGCCGATGGCATGGACGCCCTTGTCCACCAGCTCGGCGGTGCGGGAGGTGGACGGGTCGCCGTTGGCGGCCTTGAGCTGCAGCTCGGCGAAGAGCTCTTCGAAGGTTTTGTTCGCCATGATGGTCCTTAGCGTACGGGGTCCCGGACCCCCGTTCAGCGCCAGGGCTCGCTGACGGTGCGAAGCGTGGCGGCGGTGGCGACGGCCGCAGTGACCGCTTCGTGCCCCTTGTCCTCGTTGGAACCCTCGAGTCCGGCCCGGTCGAGCGCCTGCTCCTCGGTGTCACAGGTCAGTACGCCGAAGCCGACCGGGACACCCGTGTCGACGGCGACCTGGGTGAGACCGTTGGTGACGCCGTGGGACACGTACTCGAAGTGGGGGGTGCCGCCGCGGATGATCACGCCGAGGGCGACGATCGCGTCGTAGCCGCGGCCGGCGAGGACCTTGGCGACGACCGGGAGTTCGAAGCTGCCGGGGACCCGGAGCAGGGTCGGTTCGTCGATGCCGAGCTCGTGCAGGGCGCGCAGCGCGCCGTCGACGAGGCCGCCCATGACCTTCTCGTGCCACTGGGCGGCGATCACCGCCACTCGCAGGTCACCGCAGTTGCGTACGGACAGTTCGGGTGCGCCCTTGCCGCTCATGTCTCTCCTACCGCTCGTTTCCGTGCTCGTTACTGGTTGCCGCAGGTCGACACCGAGGCGGTGTCGAGCCAGGGCAGGTCGTGTCCCATGCGGTCCCGCTTGGTGCGCAGGTACCGCAGGTTGTGCTCGCCGGCCTGGACGGGCATCGGCTCGCGTCCGGTGATCGCGAGGCCGTGCCGCAGGAGCGCGGCGGTCTTGTCGGGGTTGTTCGTCATCAGCCGGACGCCGTGGACGCCGAGGTCCTTGAGGATCTGGGCGCCTGCCGCGTAGTCCCGGGCGTCGGCGGGCAGGCCGAGCTCCAGGTTGGCGTCGAGGGTGTCGACGCCGCGCTCCTGGAGTTCGTACGCGCGCAGCTTGGAGAGCAGGCCGATCCCCCGGCCCTCGTGGCCGCGCAGATAGACGACGACGCCGCGGCCCTCTTCGGTGATGCGCTGCATGGAGGCGTGCAACTGGGGGCCGCAGTCGCAGCGCTGGGACTGGAAGATGTCGCCGGTCAGGCACTCGGAGTGGACCCTGACGAGGATGTCGTCGCCGTCACCGAGGTCGCCGTGGACGAGCGCGACGTGCTCGACGCCGTCGACGGTGGAGCGGTAGCCGTACGCGGTGAACTCGCCGAACGACGTCGGCAGCCGGACCTCGGCCTCGCGGCGGACGGTCGGCTCGGCGGAGCGGCGGTACGCGATCAGGTCCTCGATCGAGATGATCGTGAGGCCGTGTTTGCGGGCGAACGGGACCAGCTCCGGCAGCCGCAGCATGACGCCGTCCTCGCCCGCGATCTCGACGATCGCTCCGGCGGGGCGGAGCCCTGCGAGCCGGGCCAGGTCGACGGCGGCCTCGGTGTGGCCGTTGCGGACCAGGACACCGCCGGCCCTTGCCCGGAGCGGGAAGATGTGGCCGGGGCGCACGAAGTCGCCGGCGCCGGCCCGGCCGCCCGCCAGCATCCGGAGCGTGGTGGCCCGGTCGGCGGCGGAGATGCCGGTGGTGACACCGTGCTCCGCGGAGGCGTCGACCGAGACGGTGAACGCCGTGCGCATCGACTCGGTGTTGTGGGCGACCATCTGCGGCAGGTCGAGCCGTTCCAGCTCGTCGTTCTCCATGGGTGCGCAGATTAGGCCGCGGCACTCGCTCATCATGAAGGCGACGATCTCGGGAGTGGCCTTCTCCGCGGCGATGACGAGGTCGCCCTCGTTCTCCCGGTCCTCGTCGTCGACGACGACGACGGGGCGGCCGGCGACGATGTCGCGGATCGCCTGCTCGACGGGGTCGAGGGACAGGTCCTCGGCCATGCTGTGGTCTTCCCGGTGCAACCAGGTGGGCTGGGCAGTCATGCCGTGGCTCCTTCCAGAGCGGGTGTCCGCGTACGCAGCCACCAGTCGCGCATGCCCCACAGGACGAGGGCGCCGTAAATGACGTAGACGAAGCCGGAGAAGGCGAAGCCGTTGGCGAAGTTCAGTGGCACGCCGACCACGTCGACCAGGAGCCAGGCGAACCAGAACTCGACCATGCCGCGCGCCTGGGCGTACATCGCGACGACCGTGCCGACGAAGATGTACGCGTCGGGCCACGGGTCCCACGACAGTGTCGGGAACGCGGTGAACAGGCCGCCGACGGCGAGCGTGCCGAGGGCCGCGCCGCCGACCAGGTAGGCACGCTCGCGCCAGGTGGCGAACCGTACGGCGATGGAGCCGTCCTGGGCCTGCTGCCTGCCGCGGTTCCACGACCACCAGCCCCACCCGGCCACAGCGATGACCACCAGCTGCTTGCCCGCGCTGCCCGAAAGGTGCGCGGAGGCGAAGGCGACCAGGAGGATCACACCGGAGAGCAGCTGGGCGGGCCAGGTCCATATGGAACGCCGCCAGCCGAGCGCGAGGGCGACCAGACCGACCGTGTTGCCGATCATGTCGGACCACTTGATGTGCTGGCCGAACAGGGCGAAGGCCTCCGAGTTGAGCCAGTCGACCGCGCTCACTTCGTGCCCTCCCGGTCCCGGTCGCCGAGCAGCCGCTCGACGTACTTCGCGATGACGTCCACTTCGAGGTTGACCGGGTCGCCGGGCTCCTTGATGCCGAGCGTGGTCAGGGCGAGGGTGGTGGGGATGAGGCTGATGGTGAAGTAGTCGGGTCCGGCGTCGACGACGGTCAGGCTCACGCCGTCGACGGTGATCGATCCCTTCTCCACCACGTAGCGGGTCAGCTCCGCCGGGAGGGAGATCTTCACGATCTCCCAGTTCTCGGAGAGCTTGCGCTCCACGATGCGGCCCGTGCCGTCGACGTGTCCCTGGACGATGTGTCCGCCGAGCCTGCCGCCGAGCGCCATGGGGCGCTCCAGGTTGACCCGGGAGCCGGTGTCCAGAGCGCCGAGGCTGGACCGGTTCAGGGTCTCCGCCATCACATCGGCGGTGAATTCACCGTCGCCGAGATCGACGACGGTGAGGCAGACGCCGTTGACGGCGATGGAGTCGCCGTGCTTCGCGCCTTCGGTGACGACGGGACCGCGCAGGCGGAATCGGGAGGCGTCGCCGAGCTTCTCGACGGCGGTGACCTCACCCAGTTCTTCGACAATTCCGGTGAACACTCAGTTTCCCTTCCGGTCAGGGCCGGGGACGGCGGTGATGCGCAGATCGGGGCCGATGCGTACGGTCTCGGTCACATCGAGGCGCAACGCCTGGGCGATGGTGGAGATTCCGGCGTCGGCGAGGGCTGCGGGGCCCGCGCCGAGGAGCACGGGGGCGAGGTAGCCGACGACCTTGTCGACCGTTCCCGCCGCGACGAAGGCCCCGGCCAGGGTCGGGCCGCCTTCGAGGAGTACGGAGCGGACGCCGCGCTCGTGCAGGGCGGCGAGCAGGGCGGGGATGTCCAGGCCGCGGCCGGTGGCGGCGCGCGGCAGCCGCAGGGCGGTTCCCTCGGGAAGACGGCCGGTGTCGGCGTCGTCGGCGACCGCGATCAGGGTGGGCGCCGTGGTGTCGAGGACGCGGGCACCGGGCCGTACCGCGGTGGCGTCGGTGTCGACCACGACCCGGAGCGGCTGCACGGCACCTTCGATGCCACGTACACCGAGCTGGGGGTCGTCCGTGCGGGCGGTGCCGGATCCGACCACGACGGCGTCGGCCTCGGCGCGCAGCCGGTGGACGTCGGCGCGGGACTCCGCGGAGGTGATCCAGCGGCTGGTGGCGTCGGCGGCCGCGATCCGGCCGTCGAGGGTCGCCGCGTACTTCCACAGCACGTACGGACGCCCGAGCCGCACCGAGGTCAGCCAGGCGGTGTTGCCCGCCTCGGCGAGTCCGCCAAGGAGTCCCTGCTCCACGGTGACCCCGGCGGCACGGAGGGTGTCCGCACCCCCGGTGGCCTGCGCATTCGGGTCGGCGACCGCGTACACGACACGGCTGACGCCGGCCTCGATCAGCGCCTGGGCGCAGGGGCCGGTGCGACCGGTGTGGTTACACGGTTCGAGGGTGACGTAGGCGGTGCCGCCGCGGGCCTTCTCGCCTGCTTCGCGCAGGGCGTGGATCTCGGCGTGCGGCCCGCCGGCGCGCTGATGGAAGCCTTCACCGGCCGGCTGTCCTTCGGCGTCGAGGATCACGCATCCGACGACCGGATTGGGGCTGGTGGAGCCGAGTCCGCGGGCGGCGAGCGCGATCGCTCGGCGCATGGCGGTGGTGTCGGCTGCGGTGTCCACCGGGTCCTCCTGCCTCTTCGGGCACGGACTCCGGGGCCTGTCGATGACGACAGATGAAGCGGAACGCAACAGGGGACGCCGAAACCGAAGACACGGACGCAGGTGCTCCGGGGAATCCCGGACACACGTCCGCCGACGGCGGCGTACCTGTGACGGACCGCCGCGCACTGCCTCCCATCCGGACTTTAACCGTCGGTCCAGGAATCCCACCTGGTCAACCGGCCGCTGGATGCGGACGGGTCGCGGACTATAACCGCCGGTTCGGAATTGCACCGACCCCGGAGTGCGCTGCTACTGGTACACGATCAGTGTGCCACGCCTGCCCATGGGCCATGCGGGTGAGCGCCTGTGGAGTGGCTCACAGACGGGCCGGGGAGCCTTCCGGGCGAGGTCGCATCCGGACATCCCATGGGCAATGGTCTAGTCCTCTTGATCTCTGCGTCACCTCCAGGGAACGGCCCCGCGGTGTGCGCACGCCCGTGGCCCAACCCGACCCACCCCCTTGCCAGTTGCGTTCTGCCGACCTCTCCAGGAGGAACGACACGTGCTGTCCCCCACTCGTGCGAGAGCCACCCTGCTCGCAGCCGGCGTAGCCGTCGCCGGACTGCTCATGGGCTCGCTCGCCGCCACCCCGTCGGCCGCCGCCGACCAGGAGTCCTGTCGCCCCGACGGGCTCTACGAGACCCCTGGCGTCCCGGTCCCCTACTGCTCCGTCTACGACAGCGACGGGCGCGAGAAGATGGGCGCCGACCACCAACGGCGGGCCATCGGATACTTCACCAACTGGCGGACCGGGAAGGACGGCAGGACCGCCTGTCTCGCGTCCGACATCCCCTGGGACAAAGTCACCCATCTGAATTACGCGTTCGCGCACGTCGACGGCAACAACAAGATCTCCGTCGGGGCCGACGGGCCGGACAATGCCTCCACCGGCATGACCTGGCCCGGCGTCGCAGGCGCCGAAATGGACCCGGACCTCCCCTACAAGGGCCATTTCAACCTGCTCAACAAGTTCAAGAAGAAGCACCCGAACGTGAAGACCATGGTGTCGGTGGGCGGCTGGGCCGAGACCGGCGGCTACTTCGACGACAGCGGCAGGCGGATCGACTCCGGCGGCTTCTAGGCACTACCTGCTGAGCGTCGCCGCACCGTCCTCCGGCTATCTGCCGCGCGGCATGGAGACCTTCCAGGTCCAGAAGTACCTGGACTACGTCAACATCATGTCGTACGAGCTGCACGGCGCCTGGAACGAGTGCGTCGGCCCGAACGCGGCACTCTTCGACGACGGCAAGGACGCCGAACTCGCCCAGGCGGGCGTCTACTCGACCGCGCAGTACGGCGGCACCGGCTACCTCAACACCGACTGGGCTTACCACTACTTCCGCGGCTCGATGCCGGCCGGCCGGATCAACATCGGTCTGCCGTACTGCACCCGCGGCTTCAAGAACGTGCAGGGTGGTACGGACGGGCTGTGGGGCAAGGCCGCCACGACCACCTGCCCGACCGGTACCGGTCCGACCAGGTGCGGTGACGGCGCCGTCGGCATCGACAACCTCTGGCACGACGAGGACACCAACGGCCAGGAGGCGCCGGCCGGTTCCAACCCGATGCGGCACGCGAAGAACCTGGAGAAGGGAATCGTCGGCGACTACGTCACCGACTACGGGTTCACCGCGGGCACGGAGCTGACCGGCACATACGTCCGTAAGTACGACTCCACGCTGGTCGCCCCCTGGCTGTGGAACGCGGAGAAGAAGGTCTTCCTCTCCACCGAGGACGAGCAGTCGGTGTCCGCCAAGGCGGACTACGTCGTCGACAGGGGAATCGGCGGCACGATGATCTGGGAGCTCACCGGGGAGTACGGCTGGAACGCCGCCAAGGGGCAGTACGGGCAGGGCTCCACGCTCACCACGGCGATGTACGACAGGTTCAAGTCGGCCACCCCGTACGGCGCGAAGCGGTCCACCGTCGATCTGCCGTCCCACGCACTCGACATCGACGTGTCCTTCGACCAGTTCCCGCTCGGCGATTCCAACTACCCGATCAGCTCCAAGCTGAAGATCACCAACAATACGAAGACCACGCTGCCGGGCGGCACCGAGTTCCGGTTCGACTACTCGACGTCGGCCCCCGCCAACGCCAAGGACCAGTCGGGCTTCAACACGACGCTCGTCCGCAGCGACCACACCGCCGCGAACAACATCGGCGGCCTGAAGGGCGACTACAACCGCGTCTCGCTGAAGTTGCCCGCCTGGCAGGCGCTGGCGCCCGGCGCCTCGGTACAGGTGGACTTCGTCTACTACCTGCCGACCTCCACGCCGCCGAACTGGACGGTGACCTTCGACGGGAAGTCGTACGCCCTGGCCGCCGATCTGGCGCGCGGCACCACGGTGGTCGAGCCGGGCACGGGGACGAGCCCGTCGACCGGCCCCGACCCGTCGACGAGCCCGGGCCCGGATCCGACCGGTGGCAGCTGCTCGGCGGCCACCTGGAGCGCGACCGCGGAGTACGGCGCGGGCGCGACCGTCGGCTACGGCTCGCACCGGTGGAAGGCCAAGTGGTGGACGAAGGGCGAGACGCCCGGCACCACCGGCGACTGGGGTGTCTGGCAGGACCTCGGCGCCTGCTGACCCGGCTTCCATGACCGCCCATTCCCCGGTGGGATTTCGTCGTGGCGCGCAGGGCACTGCGAACTCTCCCGTATGACGAAGTCGCCTGAACAAAAGCCGAGTTGGCCGTAGTCGTGTGCGCTGCCCCTGAACCTCGTTCGCAGAGGGCGGTTCGCTCCGGCCGCCCGGGCCGAGGAGACCTTGGGGCACGCGTGCCGAGCGCCCCGGCCGCCCCGAGGGAAGCCCCGTCGCGTACGGCCTCGTGGCCCGGGTCAGCCGCCCGCGGTGAACAGCTCGTCCTGAGCTGCCTCGCGGGCGGCGAGCAGCGCGCCGCGCAGTACCGCGGAGCCGCCGAGCACGCCTGCCCTGACCTCCGTGCGCAGCGGGGACATCGCGGCCAGCCGTTCCTCGACCCGGGACGCCAGCGCGTCGCCGCCCGCATGGCCGACCTCGCCCGCGAGGACCACACAGCCTGGGTCGATGACCGAGGCGACGGCGGCGGCACCCACCGCGAGACGGTCCGCGAGCGCGCCGAGGAACGCCTCGCTCTCCCCCTCCCCCGCCAGAGCTGCCCGTACGGCGGACGCCGCGGCGGGTTCCTGTTCCCCGGAGCCCGGCCGTGTCCGTGGGTCGATGCCGTGCCTCCGGGCCAGTTCACAGACCGGCGCGGAGCCGACCAGGGAGTGGAACCCTCCGTCGCAGTTGGCCGCGGAGGGCACTCCCGTCGCGCCCGGCACGGGCAGGAAACCGATCTCGCCCGCGCCGCCGGAGGCCCCGCGGCGCAGCTTGCCGTCCAGCATGACGGCGGCGCCGATGCCGTGGCCGAGCCAGAGCAGGACGAAGGTGTCACGGCCGCGAGCCGCTCCGGCGCGGTGCTCGGCGACGGCGGCGAGGTTGGTCTCGTTCTCGACGAGCACGGTCGCCGGCAGCCGCTGCTGCAGCACCCGGACCAGGCGGCGGTGCCAGGCGGGCAGGCCGGTGGTGTCGCGGAGCTCGCCGGTGACCGGGTCGATCAGGCCGGGGGCCCCGATGCCGACGCTGTGCAACGGTGCGGCGCCCGCCTCGCGCGCGGTGCGTTCCAGCAGCGCCGCGGCCTGCTCGGCGGCGGCATGGGTTCCGGTGTCACTGCCGATCGGCAAGCTGGCCTCGGCGAGCGTGACGCCGAGGAGATCGGCGACGACGACGGCGACGCTGTCGGTCCGTACATCGAGAGCGGCGAGGTGGGCCCGGTCGGCGACGATTCCGTACAGCCGGGCATTGGGGCCGCGGCGTGCGGCGCCGCTCTCGCCGACGACCCGGATCAACCCGGCGCCCTGCAACCGCTCCACCAGATCGGCGACGGTGGGGCGGGAGAGTCCGGTCAGGGTCTTGAGCTGGGTGGCCGTCAGCGGGCCGTCCTGCTGGAGCAGTCGCAGGGCGAGCCGGTCGTTGATGGCCCGGGCGGTGCTCGGTGATGCGGGCATGCCGAGATCCTTCCAGATCACTGCCGCACGGGAATGAATGTCATGGCCTATTTATCAGGCAGGGTTCCTGATAGTTTACTGGCCGCACCGTGGAGAGGGGCGCCGGGGTCACCGGCGGCAGAGAATTCCCAGGGGAGGGAACGGCAGCATGACGACGGATTCCACAGAGACGGTCTTCGGGACGGAGCAGGTACGGCGGGCCAGGTTCGCCGTCGCCGCGGTCTTCACCGTGCACGGCGCCGTGACCGGCAGCTTCGCCACCCGCGTGCCCTGGATCCAGGACCACGCCGGGGTCAGCGCGGGCCAGCTCGGTCTCGCCCTGGCGTTCCCGGCGGTCGGCGCCTCGCTCGCCATGCCGCTGGCCGGTGCGATCAGTCATCGCTTCGGCGCCAGGACGGCGCTGCGCGGGCTGCTGGCGCTGTGGACGCTGGCGCTGGTCCTGCCCGCTCTGGCGCCGAACCTGCTGACGCTGTGCGCGGCGCTCTTCGTGTACGGGGCATCGGCCGGCATGTCGGACGTGGCGATGAACGCCCTCGGTGTCGAGGTGGAGAACCGTCTCGACAGATCGATCATGTCCGGGCTGCACGGGATGTGGAGCGTGGGCGCCCTGATCGGTTCGGCGGCGGGCACAGTGGCCGCGCACCTGGGCGCCGACGCCCGGCTGCACCACACCGTCGCCGCCCTCGCGCTCACCACGCTCGGCCTGATCGCCTGTCAGGGCGTGCTGGATCTGCGCAGCGAACCGGACGAGGAGCCGCCACCGCGGTTCACGCTGCCGCCCAGGTCGGCGCTGGTCATCGGCGCGGTGGGCTTCTGCGCGGTGTTCGCCGAGGGGGCCAGCCTCGACTGGTCGGCGGTCTACCTCCGGGACATCATGGACAGTTCCGCGGGACTCGCGGCCGCATCGACGACGGCGTTCGCGCTCACGATGGCGGTGGCCCGGATCGCCGGGGACAAGGTCGTCGACCGGTTCGGCGCGGTCAGGACCGTGCGGGTCGGGGGCGTGCTGGCGACGGCCGGCGGGCTGCTCGTGGTCACGTCACCGAACTCGGCGCTCGCGATGTGCGGCTTCGGGCTGCTCGGCCTCGGTGTCGCCGTCGTCGTCCCGCTCGCCTTCGCGGCGGCCGGACGCAGTGGTCCGAACCCGAGTCAGGCGATCGCGGGCGTTGCCACCATCACGTACACCTCGGGGCTCATCGCCCCGTCGGCCATCGGTTCGCTGGCCGAGGCGACCTCGCTGCTCGTCTCGTTCGGCCTGGTGACGGTGCTGGCGTTCGGACTGGTGCTGGGCGCCGGCGTGTTGCGGGCGGGCGACCGCCGGGTCGCCGCGAAGGGGGTCGACGTGCCCGGCACTGCGGCGGCCGAACCCCGCGCCTGAACCGTTCGGCCAGGCGGAACGAGGTGTTCCATGGCCGCCGAAGAGGCGGCCGGGACCAGAACGGCGGTCAGAGCGGCCACAGCGGTGAGCGGGGCACCGAGACGCCGACGGGGTCTTCCACTCATTGAGCACTCCCCTCGCGGAACCAGCTATGTGAATGATGTTCACGAGTAAGACCGTGCAAGCGAAGAGCCGCCTGTTCGGAGTGGCAATGCCTCGCGCACGATTCATGAATGGGACCCGGCCCAGGAGTCGACGTAAGGGAACCCCGACACGAGTCAATGGGCGCTCCGGCATTACCATGGCGCTGATCTTTTCCGCGGACCGCGCCGGGCCGGACGAACGGCACCGGGCACCGGGCACCGCACGGACCCACACACGGACACACAGGGAGCGACCATGGGCGGCCTCGGCGTGCGCTGGACCTTGCACGGCGACGGAAAGACCCCCGCACCGGGGGCCGTGGTCCGTCCCGACGAGCGGCTCTCCTGGCCCCGTACGTTCGGGCTCGGCGCCCAGCACGTGGTGGCCATGTTCGGCGCGTCGTTCGTCGCTCCCGTGCTCATGGGCCTGGATCCGAACCTCGCGATCATGATGTCGGGTGTCGCGACGGCCATCTTCCTGCTGGCCACCCGCGGCCGGGTGCCCAGCTATCTGGGCTGCTCGCTCTCCTTCGTCGGCGTGGCCGCGACGATCCGGGCCAGCGGCGGGGACAGCGCCGTCGTCACCGGGGCGGTCTTCGTCGTCGGCGTGGCACTCTTCCTCGCGGGTCTCGCGGTGCAGCGGTTCGGCGCACGGATCATCCATGCGGCGATGCCGCCCGTGGTCACCGGCGCCGTCGTCATGCTCATCGGCTTCAACCTGGCGCCGGTCACCGCGTCGACCTACTGGCCGCAGGACCAGTGGACCGCACTGATGGTGATGCTGTTCACCGGAATGGCCGTCGTGTGCCTGCGCGGATTCTTCTCGCGTATCGCGATCTTCCTCGGCCTGGTCTTCGGCTATGCGCTCTCCTGGGTCCTCGACCGGGTCTTCGGCAAGATCCATTCACCGGCGGGCGGCTCCGAGGCGATCGACCACTGGCGGCTCAACCTGTCGGGTGTCTCGAAGGCCGACTGGATCGGACTGCCGTCCTTCCATGCCCCGAGCTTCGAGTGGTCCGCGATCCTGGTCGCGCTGCCGGTCGTGATCGCACTGATCGCGGAGAACGCGGGGCACGTCAAGGCCGTCGGAGAGATGACCGGTGACTCGCTCGACGACAAGCTCGGAACCGCCATCGCGGCGGACGGCGCAGCCTCCATGCTCTCCACCGCCGTGGGCGGCCCGCCCAACACCACGTACTCCGAGAACATCGGCGTCATGGCCGCGACCCGTGTCTACTCCACCGCCGCGTACTGGGCCGCCGCCTGCTTCGCCCTGCTGTTCGGTCTCTGCCCCAAGTTCGGTGCGGTCGTCGCCGCGATCCCGGGCGGGGTACTCGGCGGCATCACCGTCATCCTGTACGGAATGATCGGCCTGCTGGGCGCCCAGATCTGGATGAGTGGCAACGTCGACCTCCGCAACCCGCTGAATCTGGTACCGGCCGCCGCGGGCATCATCATCGGCGTCGGCGGGGTCAGCCTGAAGATCACGGACAACTTCGAGCTGAGCGGAATCGCCCTCGGAACCATCGTCGTGATCACCGGCTACCACGTCCTTCGGGCCTTCGCCCCGGCCCATCTGAAGACCCAGGAGCCCCTGCTGGACGCCGGTACGTCGTCGTACGACGACACCAGGCCGCCCACCCAGTAGCCACGCCCGACAGAGGTCCGCGGGTCATCCGGATGAGCCGACCCCTTACGGCCTGCACCAGGCCGTAAGGCCCTGTCCCATCGGGCCGCGGTCGGCCCCCGATATGGCACCGCCGGCCCGAACAGGGCGGACGGAGCAAACGGACCGAGAGTCGACGCTGCGCCGCCGGGGCGGCCGCGCCGGGGTCACGCCGGGGCATGAACCGGTCGGCCATCAGGGAAACGCAGGTCCACTGCACATCGTGGACGCACAGGTCGCTCGGACCAGCTGATAGCGTCGTCGGCCGTGGTACCGAGTGGGGTGCCGCACCGGGCTGCCGAAAGGAACTCATGTCCGCCACGATCCGGAGGGCAGTCATCCCCGCCGCGGGCCTCGGCTCACGTCTCCTCCCGCTCACCAAGGCAACGCCGAAGGAGATGCTCCCGGTCGGTGACAAGCCGGTGATCGAGCACACCGTGCGAGAACTCGTGGCGTCGGGCATCACGGACATCACCATCGTCGTCTCGGGCGGCAAAGGGCTGATCCAGGACCATTTCCGACCCAACCCGGCTCTCGTCGCCCAGCTCCGCGCCGACGGCAAGACCGCATACGCCGATGCCGTGGAGGAAGTCGGTGAACTGTCCAGGCTCGGGCACATCACCTACCTCGACCAGCACGGCCCGTACGGCAACGGAACCCCTGTCCTCAACGCGGCGCGGAACTTCGGCGACGAGCCGATGCTGGTCCTGTGGCCCGATGACGTCTTCGTCGCCGGGACTCCGCGTGCGCAGCAGCTGATCAGGGCGTACGAAGCGACGAGTTGCCCCGTACTCGCCCTCATGCCGATGAGCCCCGCCGACTCGCACCGTTACGGCGTGCCCGTCGTCAAGGAGGACCTGAACGACGGGCTCCTGCGCATCACCGGCCTCGTCGAGAAGCCGCAGCCGCAGGACGCCCCGTCGGCGTACGCGGCCATCGGTGGATACGTGGTGACCCCCGGCATCATCGACGAGCTGCGCCGACAGACGGAACGCTGGTACCAGCACCGCACGGGTGAGGTCTACCTGACCGACGCCATCAACGTCTACGCGGGCAGCCGCGCCGTGTACGGGCAGGTCATCGAGGGCCAGTGGTACGACACCGGCAATCCGCTGGCCTATCTCACCGCCCAGTTCGCCGCGGCGCTCGCCGACCCGGAGTACGGCCCCCATCTGCGCAGTCTCGCGCAGGGACTCGGTGACCCGGTGGCCTCCGCCTGACCACGAACCGTCGCACCGACCCGTCCGGAGCATCGCCGGGCCGGCCTCCGGGTCACCGATGGCTCTGCCGTCGTTCCCCCGTTCCGATGAACCCGCGGCCGGTCGGCGCCAGGACGGGCCCGCGGCTGGGACGCTGCCCCCATGGCGCAGTTCAAGCAGATGGAGCAGTTCACGGACCGGACCGGTCCCGTCGCCGCGCCGCCCGATGTCACCTCGGTGATCGGGCGGATGCGTGACTTCCAGTCCTCCTGGCCGCCGGTGGACGGGGTGGCCGTCTTCAACCGGGTCTATCTGACGGTCACCGAGACCGTCGACCGGCGGATCACCGGTGGCGCGTTCGCGGACCGGGCGGCCGCGGCCGCCCTGGATGTGCGGTTCGCAGAGCGCTATCTGACGGCGGTCGACGCGGCGACGGCCGGGCGCCGGCCGCCCGACTGCTGGCGCCCGCTGTTCCAGTACCGGCGCCATCCCGGCGTACGGCCGCTGCAGTTCGCACTGGCGGGCATCAACGCACACATCGGCCACGACCTGGCACTCGCGGTCGTGGACACCTGCCAGGCGCTGCGCTGCGCTCCGCCGGAGCTGGAGGACGAGTTCGACCAGGTGGGCGATCTCCTCGTGATGCTGGAGGAGCAGATCCGGGAGGATCTGATGCCGGGGCCCGACCTGCTGGAGGTCGCGGATCCGCTCACCCATCTGCTGGGGTCGTGGAGCCTGGAGCGGGCCCGTGAGGCAGCGTGGTCTGCGGCCCGGGTGCTGTGGCGGCTGCGTGATCTCCCGCTCCTCGCCGAGGAGTTCCGGCAGCGCATGGACGCCGGGGCCGGTCTGGTGGGGCGCTGTCTGCTCACTCCTTGCCGCTGACCGCGCCCCGCCGGTTCCTCAGAAACTGTCGCCGTACCAGTGGACGGCTCCGGGCGCGGTGACCGTCGCCCGTACCACCGCCGGGTCTGCCAGCAGCGGTCGGGCCATGCCCACGTACTCCTCCCCGGCCACCGCGTCGGTGAGCAGTCGAGGCAGGGCTGCCCGGACCTCGGCGGTGTCGGGGAGCCGGACGCGCGCGCGGGTCGGACCGGTGTCACGGCTGCGCGCAGCGGCCGCCGCCAGCAGGTCGCCCAGGGCCTGGGGTGCCCGCGGGTCGACCGCGCATTCCCGTACCTCCAGAACCTGTTCGCCGTGGTGGGTGACGAGCATGGAGACGATCCTGTGGGAGTCCGGGTCCTCGGCGACCAGGGTGCGGTCGAGCGGCCCGTACCAGGCAGGGATGCGTACGGCCCATTCCTCGTCGGTCCGCACCGAGCTGAGCGGCCGGTGCTCGTCGTATGCCGCCCGGAGTGCGGCCAGGGCCGGGCCGTCGGCGGGTGTGGCGGTGCGGATACGTAACCGGCCGCCGGCCGGGGGGCCGCCCCGGGCGATCGCGCCCTCGGTGACGGGGCTGGGGAACTCCTGCCAGCCCGAGCCTCGGTAGACGCCGGGCGTTCCGGTGAAGAGGAGCGACCATGCGCACAGCTCCGCCGTCATGGTCCGTTCCGCCTCGACGAGCAGCCGACGGATGAGCCCCTGGCCGCGCGCCTCGGGCCGGGTGGCGACGCTGCCGAGGCCGCCGACCCGCTGCGGCACGCCGTGCACGTCGCGGAGTTGCCTCGGCACGTAGACGACGACGGCGTCGATCCGTCCGTCCTGCTCCGCCACGAAGGTGCGGTGGTGCCGGTCCGGATCGAGGGCGTACAGAGCGGGGAGGTGCGGGGCGACGAAGCACTCGCCCCAGAGTGCGGCCAGGGCGGGCTCGTCGGCCGGGGTCGCGGTCCGGAGAGTGGCGTTCACAGCGTCAGATTGCCTTCCGTGCGGACGGAGTTGCTGTCCTCCGGCATGGCCGTGCGCTTCGTGCCCCGCTCCACGCATGACGTGTGGAGCAGGGACTCCAGTGCGCCCGGGGCGAGATGGAGCGTTCCGCCGGTGAATCGGCTGCCGGTCGCCGCGTAGTGGTTGGTGCCTTCCGCGATCCGGATGTGCGCGGTGCCGGAGTCGGCGGTGACGCTGGTGAGGGAGGAGATGTCCCAAGTCAGGGTGGCGTTGCCGGCGGCGCGGCCGAGGAGTGCCTTCGCCTTGTTGCTGCCGGTGAGGCGGGTCCCGCCGGTGACGGTGATCCGCTGGTCGCGTACGGCGCTGAGCTCGACGCCCGTGTTGTCGTATGTGCCGCCGTCGATCCGGAGGTCCGCCGATCCGATGGAGAGCGGGGCCGCGTTCTCGGCGCCGATGACGGTGCAGTCGGTGAAATGGACGGGGCCGGCGCCACGCAGGATCACCCCGTCGACGCCCTTGAACGTGCAGCGCACGAAGTGGACCTGCGCGGTGACCGGGGTCTGGACGAGGACGGCGCCCGCGGGCAGCTCGAACGAGCAGTCGCTGATGACGGTCGGTCGCGTGGAGCGGGCGGAGCGCTGGGCCACGGCGAAGGTCCTGGCGGTGCAGCCACGCACCTGGGCACCGTCGGCGTTGACCGTGAGAGTGCCCGCCTGGTCGAAGGTCGGACGGGCGATCACCGTGATGTCTTCGAGCGTCAGATCGGTGATCTTGGTATTGGCGGTGAACCAGGAGCAGACGTGTCTGCGCACGGTGATCCGCTTGGCGGAAATACCCCATTGTGCACCGGAGTTGGCGATGTCCATCAGCCCGGAGTTGCCGTCGAAGAGCAGATCGTGTTCGTACTGCCCGTGGGTGGTGAAAGGGTTTCCGCCCGCGTCGTCGCCGTCGCCGTGGCAGTTCACGACGGTGCAGTAGGCGGAGGCGGTCAGGTCGTTGAGATGCCGGACATTGCTGGTCGTGCAATCGGCGACGCGGCCGTAGAGGCAGTAGATCTGCTGGGTGAGATAGCCCGCGCCACCGTAGTCGACGGTGGGCGGGTTCTTCAGGGAGCACTGCTCGGTACGGAACCGGGTGCACCACCGGCGCATGACGACCGGCCAGAAGCTGCCGGTGGCGTGAATGCCGGAGACGTCGCAGCCGACGGCGTACTCGAAGCTGACCGGGTGCGAGCCGGTGTACTCGTCGGGCCCCGCGCCCTCGAAGACGAGATTACGGATGTGCGTGTTCAGGACCGGCTCGATGCGGGTCCAGGTGAGCCTGCGCCCCTCGGCGAGTTCCCAGCCGTTGAGGTAGCCGATCCGGATGTGTCCCCCGTCGACGATCTCGGTGATCTCGACCAGCTTCTGCAGCTCGCGCTCGTCACCGCCGCCGCCCGCGACCGGGTCGACCTGCACGGACCACCACTGGCCGACCTCGAACGCCGTGGCATCCGGGACCGGGAAGGTGTCCGTGAGTTCGATGACCTTGCCCGACAGTGCGTGCTTGACCGTGGTGTCGGTGACGGTGCCGCGGAAGGAGAGGACGGCGCCGAAGGGGTTGTCGTGGGTGTTCTTCTCGATGCCGTCGGTGACCATGCGGTGGCCGCCGAAGTCGAGTTCTATGTGGGAGCGGTTGAAGAGGTGGCGCTTGGTGAAGTGGAGGTCGGTGTGGGCCTCGATGCGGTGGATCGAGGTGTCGGCGATCATCGCGTCGAGGGCGGCGTCGGCCGGTTCCTCGGTGTCGAAGTGTCCGAAGGTACGGAAGTCGACGGTCCCGTTGTGGAGTTGGACCCAGCGGCCGGATTTTCCGCCGGTGGGTGCGATCACGGTGCCGCCGTTGTGGGCCGTGTCGGACTTCTTGTCCCAGCGCACGGCCATCGCGCCGCCGTCGCCCGGGGCGTGGTAGCCGGCGACCAGGACCTGGGCGCCGTCCTCGAACGGTGTCGTGTTCAGCGCGCGCAACTCGGCGACCGTGTCGACCGTCGACACGGTCGACGCAGGGGAAGGGGCCGCCTGCGCGGCACCGGTGGCCACGGCCGAACCGGCCACGACCAGACCGGCCAGACCCGAAGCCCGCAGCAGATTACGGCGTGACGATGCATTGACGGACATGGCGGAGGTGCTCCTCGCGTTGTCGATGCGTGCGTGATGCGTGATCGGTCGGGCACGTGATACGTGCGCGACGGCGTCAGACGGTGTTGCGGTACGGCGGCATGAACCGCATGCGCGGCATCTGGTCGGCCAGCACTCCCCCGTCGACGACCAGGCGCGCACCGGTCAGGTACGCCCCGGCGTCCGACGCGAGGAGCAGCAGCGCGCCCACGCACTCGTCGGGCTGCGCATAGCGGCCGAGCGGGATCCGCTCGCGGTACGCGGACTCGAACGCCTCCCGGTCGAACGGGAACTCCCCGTCGATGGGCGTCTCGACCATGCCGGGGGCCAGGGTGTTGGCGGTGATGCCGTGCGGGGCGAGCTCGACCGCCAGGGTCTCGGTGAGCAGTTGGGCGGCGGCCTTGGACGCGTTGTAGTGGGCCAGGCCCGCCTCCGCCACCAGGGCGTTCTTCGACGTGATGGTGATGATGCGGCCCGCGGCACCGTCGGCCGTCATGTGTTCGGCGATGCGCTGGCTGAGGAAGAAGACCGCGTCGACGTTGACCCGCATGATGTGCGACCAGCTCGCGGGGGTGATCTCGTTGAAGCGCTCCAGCGCTGCCGTGCCCGCGTTGTTGACCAGGATGTGCAGCGGTCCGGTCTCGGCACGTACGGTGTCGACGAAGCCGGCCAGGGCCTCGATGTCGGCAAGGTCCTGCCCATAGGTCCAGGACCTCCGCCCGAGCGCTTCGACGGCCGCGGCCGTCTCCGCGACACCGTCGGCGCCGGGCAGGTCGACGAGGACCACATCGGCGCCCGCCTCGGCGAGCCCGACGGCGAAGGACCGGCCCAGGCCGCGGGCGGCTCCGGTCACGACCGCGGTGCGGCCGGTGAGGTCGAAGCGGTCGGTACCGCGGGGCGGGACGGCTGCGGTCATGGCGGGATTCCTCCTGGCGGGGTGGTACGGGGAGGTGGGCCGCCGCACCGCACCAGGGGGGTGAATTGCGCGGCGGCCCGGCTGCCGGACGACGGCCGGGGAATGGGGGAAGACCCCGGTGTCGTACCGGCAGGATCACGGGAACGGCAGGTGGTGCCGTTCGGTCCCGGTGGATCGTGGGGGCTGCGGGATCAGCCGTTCAGTCCCAGCAGGTCCAGCGACGGCCGGTGGATGATCTCTTCCACCGCGTCCACGTCGAGCGGCGGCAGGCCGGGGATGCCGGGGATGCGGGCGATCTCCCGCAGCCCCTTCACCGAGTCGTCGACCGTTGTGAACGGGTAGTCGCTGCCGAACATCAGCTTGTCGAAGACCCCGTAGTCCTGGACCAGCCGGAGGCTGTGCCAGAGCTGGAAGGGCCGGTAGTGCAGGGCGCTGACGTCCGCGTACACATGGGGGTGCTTGCGGATGACGGCGATGCACTCGCCCTCGAACGGGTGGCCGAGGTGGGCGAGGACCATCCGTAGTTCCGGGTGACGGATGGCGACCGCGTCCAGGTGGCGGGGCATCGCCCATTCCAGCGGGGCGTTCGAGACGAACGTGGTGCCGGTGTGGACGAGGAGCGGCAGGCCGTGCCGTTCGGCGTACCCGTACAGCTCGTCGTACTCCTCTGCCGCAGGGTCGAAGCCCGCGTACATCGGCATCAGTTTGATGCCGCGCAGGCCGAGCTCCTGATGGCCGTAGCGGAGTTCGTCCTGCCAGCCGGGCTGGGTGGGGTCGAGCGAGAGATAGCCGATCAGCCGGTCGGGGTGTGCTCCCGCGTACGAGGCCACGGCGGCGTCGTCGACCCAGAGTCCGCTGCGGCGGGCCTTGCCGCCGACGACGATCGTACGGGTGCCCTCCGGTGCGGTGGCGGCGTACTCCTCCCACTTCACCGTCAGGTCGACCTCCCCCGCGTGGGCGCGGGCCGAGTCGGACTTGAAAGGGTCGGTGAAGTCGTGGCTGTGCCGGAAGAGATGGGAGTGGACGTCGACGATCATGTCCGGTTCCGCTTCTCCCAGCCGTCCGCGAACATGTTCCAGAAGCGGTGGCTGGGTGGGTGTTCCTCGAAGACCTCGTCGACGAGTTCGACGCCGATCCCGGGGGCGGTCGGCAGGCCGATGCGGCCGTCGACGATCGGGAGCGTGCCCTTGAGGGCGTCGAAGACGTACGGCTCCAGGAGCCCGTCGAAGGTTTCGAGGATCTTGAGGTTGGGGATTCCGAGAGTCGCGTGCACCGAGACCGTGGTGCAGAGCGGCGAGTTGGAGTTGTGCGGGGCGACGAGCATGCCGTGGGTATCGGCGATCGCGGCGAGCTTCCGTACCTCGGTGAAGCCGCCGGCCATGGAGAGGTCGGGCTGGATGATGTCGACGGCGTTCGTCGCGAAGAGCTGCTTGTACTCGTAGCGGTTGTGGAAGTGCTCGCCGCCGGAGATCGGGAAGGCGGCGCGCTGCCGCAGTTCCGCGTACCGCTCGACGTGGGTCCAGGGCATCGGCTCCTCGAACCAGCCGATGTCGAACGGCTCCAGCTCGCGGACCAGCCGGGCGGCGGTCGGCATGGCGAACCGGGCATGGCCCTCGATGAACAGGTCGACATCCGGTCCGACGGCCTCGCGGACCGCGGCGACGAGGTCGATGGAGCGGCGCAGCTCGGCACGCTCCAGCTCGTGGAGTCCGGGGCCGAACGGATCGAACTTCAGGGCGGTGAAGCCCTTCGCCACGGTCTCCTTCGCCTTGGCCGCGAAGGTCTCGGGCTCGCGCTCGCCGGTGTACCAGCCGTTGGCGTAGACGCGTACCGTGTCGCGGCAGGCGCCTCCCGTCAGGCGGTACGCGGGCACGCCCAGCGCCTTGCCCATCAGGTCGTACATCGCCTGGTCGAGGCCGGACAGGGCGATGCCGCCCATGTCGCCGCCGCGCAGGAAGTCGCCCTGGTAGACGCGGAGCCACAGCTCCTCGATGTCGAACGGGTCGGCGCCGATGAGGTGCCGCCGGGCGAGGGCCTCGGTGAGGGCGCAGACCTCACCGACCCGGTAGGGGTGGGTGATCTCGCCGATGCCGGAGAGGCCCTCGTCGGTGTGGACCCGGACGTAGCCGAAGTCGCGCCAGGAGGTGCCCAGCATCAGGGTCTCGACCCGGGTGATCCGTCCGGCGGGGCCGGCCGGGCGGGTGCGGTTCACGGTAAGCATCAGCGGGCTCCGCCCATGGTGGAGGTGTTCTCGAGGTCGCGGGCGCCGCCCTCGGCGAGGACGGCCTTGACGGCGGCCTCGGTGCCCTCGATGAGGCGGTCGACGTCGGCGTCGGTGTGGGCGTAGCTGATGTGGCTGCGCTTGAGGTTGAGCGGCAGCTCGAACAGGCCGTGGTCGAGGAGCCTGCGGCGGTAGCCGACGAACAGTGAGGCGTCGTTGTCGAGCAGGTCGGCGTAGGTACGGGGGGTCTCGCCCGGCATGAAGTAGCTGACGAAGACGGAGCCGTAGCCGGTGACGACGGCCGGGACCCCGAGGCGCTCGTACAGTCCGGTCAGCTCGGTGCGGACGCGGTCACCGAGCCGGAAGACGTACTCGTGGACCGGCTCCTCGCGGAGCTTGCGCAGGGTGGCGAGGGCGGCGGCGACGACGGACGGGTGTCCGTTGTACGTGCCGGCGAAGAAGGCGGGGGCGCCGGGGCGGGTGGAGAAGAGGTCCATCAGGTCGGCGCGGCCGCCGATCGCGCCGACGGGGGCGCCGTTGGCGATGGCCTTGCCGAGGGTGGTGAGGTCCGGAGTGATGCCGGAGATCTTCTGCCAGCCGCCGATGTCGTGACGGAAGCCGGTGATGACCTCGTCGAAGATCAGGACGCTGCCGGCCTTCGTGGTCTCCTCGCGCAGGGTGGTGAGGAATTCCTGGAACGGCAGGAGCGTGCCGACGTTGTGCGGGACAGGCTCGACGATGACGGCGGCGATGTCGGAGCCGTGCTCGGCGAAGGTGCGGCGGACGGCGTCGCTGTCGTTGAACGGCAGGACGAGGGTGGCCTCGAGGACCTCGGGAAGGATGCCGGTGGAGATCGGGTCGTGGCCGCCGACCATCGAAGGGGCGGAGATGACATTGAGGCTCACCGAGTCGTGCCAGCCGTGGTAGCAGCCCTGGAACTTGACGACGAGACGGCGGCCGGTGGCGGCGCGGGAGACGCGCAGCGCGTGGAACGTGGCCTCGCTGCCCGTGCTGGTGAGGAGGACCTTCTCGATCGACGGGATCAGCTCGGTGAGCTGTTCGGCGAGGAGGATCTCGCCTTCGGTGACGCCGACGCCCATGTGGCCGAGCGTGGCGCCGGCCTCTGCGGTGGCGCGGGCCACGTCGGGGTCGTTGTGGCCGAGCAGCGGCGGGCCGAACGCCGAGTGGAAGTCGATGTACTCGCGTCCGTCGGCGGTACGGAACCGTGCGCCGTCGGTCCCGGTGACGACCAGGTCGGTCAGTCCGGGAACACTGCGCTGACCGCTGTTCACGCCACCGGGTACGACCTGGCGGGCGCGCTCGGCGAGTCGGGCTCCGGATTCATTGCCTACCGGGCCTGAACTCATATCGCTTGCTCCTTGCGTCGAGAGTCGTCGGTTTTCGCAGGCCCTGCCCGGCCTGCGATTCCCTGGCGCCATCCGCCCGGCAGTCGCCGCAGGAAGTGGTGGTCCGTGGTGCGTGTTTCTTGGGTGTTTCACTTTTTCCGAACGCTGTTCTGTAGAGCAGAACAGTGCCTGGATATTACGTCCGCCCCCGGTGCCGGTCAACCCCTTTCCGGCCGCGAGAGGCCCATTCCAGGCAGGTTCACCTCGCGCAGGGGTCCACTCAACCCGCGTAAGGGACTAGGCTGTTCTGCTATGACGAACAGTGCTGCCCCAGAAGAACCGAAGTACTGGGTCAAGAGCGTGGCCAGGGCAGCGGACATCCTCGAAGCGCTCGCCGCCCCCGCACAGGGGAACGGCCTCAGCGTCACGGAGGTCGGCCAGGCCTGCTCCATCTCCAAGAGCGCCGCCTTCGGCATGCTCCAGACCCTGCGCGCGTACGGCCTCGTCTCGGACGACGGCGAGGGCATGAACCGCCGCTACCGGCTCGGCATGAGCCTGGCCAGACTCGGCGACCGCGCACGGTCCCAGGTGTCCCTGCGCGGGGTCGCCCACCCCGTACTCACGGAACTGACCAGCACCACCGGCATGGCCTCCCGGCTCGCCGTGCCCGAGGACGGCCATGCGGTCGTCGTGGACCAGGTCGAGCTCGATCAGCGCGTCCGGCTCGATCTGCGGATGGGGCAGCGCGAGCTGCCGCACTGCACGGGCCTGGGCAAGGCACTGCTCTCGGCGGTGCCGGAGAGCGAGGCCGCCGCGGTGATCGAGCGGTTCGGACTGCCCCGGCGCACCTCCCGCACCATCACCGACCCGGCCACCTTCCTGTCACATCTGCGCGACATCGCCCGGGTCGGCTACGCCCTGGACGACGAGGAGGACGCCGAGGGCATCATCTGCATCGGCGCGCCGGTCTTCGACGACCGTTCGGTGTGCGCGGGGGCCATCAGCATCACCGGGCTCAAGCTCGGCCTGCCGGCCTGGCGTTACCAGGAACTGGGCGGTCAGGTCCGGGACGCGGCGCGACGGATCAGCGTCTCGCTGGGCTGGGTCGCCGACGCGGACAGCTCGACGGACCCCGAGCGTTCCGACGGAATCAGGTCTTGACCGATCGGCTCCATCGGCCGTAGGTTCCCTGCCAACCCCGATGACATTCAGACGACATCGGCGATTTACCCCTTCCGGTCCGCTTCCGACGCCTGCCCACCGCGTTGTGAACAGCTGATGGCCGGACCTTTTTCAGCCATCCGCCTCATGGCAGTCCACCGCAGGAACGCTCCCTCATTTTCGGCACTTCTCGGAAGGCGAAGTCCGCATGAGCGTTCCGCACCACCACACCCCTGCCCAGTCCCGTCGCGCGCTGCTGCGGGCTTCGGGTCTGGCCGGTCTGGTCATGGCCGGTTCGGCCGTGGCCACCGGCTCGGCGCAGGCCGCACCGGCACACGCCGGCGACGTGCAGCGTGTCGACACGGTCGCCGAGCTGCGCGCGCTGAACACGACACCGTTCGAGGACGGCGCCCAGATCCTGGTCGCCGGCTACCACGCCCCGGGCGACGGCGGCGCGATGGCCGTGCGCTGGGACAAGAAGTCCGACACGGCCCACAACGGCGGCACCGTGATCGCACCCACCGGCGGAGAACCCGGCCGCTGGGTCCAACTCCACAACGGGACCGTCGACTTCCGTACCTTCGGACACTTCGACACCGAGGAACCGGCCGACGCCGCCCTCGACGCGATGATCGCCGACACCTCGATCCACCGCATCGAGGCCCACACCGACCTCCACTTCACCAAGCGCCACCTCTTCAACCGCTCCCACATAGAACTCGACTTCGGCGGCCACCGCATGGTCACCGACGGCATCGAGAAGAACACCCACGACAACCCCTTCGGCGCCGTCCTCTCCTTCCGCGGCACCGTCACCGACACCGTGCACACCCACACCCTGGGGGCGGCGATGCCGGACCTCTCCGATCTCTTCGAGGTCGGCGACTCCGGGAAGTTCTCCGTCGGCCAGTGGTGGGCCGTGGAGATCAACGCCCTGTCGGGGAAGTACGAGAAGGAGATCCAGCGTCTCGTCCAGGTCACCGATGTCGTCGATGCGACGCACATCCGGGTCAACTACCAGATCGGCTGGGATCTGGCAGCCGGCCGGACGCTCACCTGGACCCGGATCGAGCCCGTCGACCGCGCCCATGTCCGCAACCTCGTCTTCGAGGGCTGGGGCGAGGACGAGATGACCGGCTCGCACCCGGTCGCCTACGAGTACGCGGTGCGGTGCGACGTTTCCGGAATCGAGGCCGTCGGCACGTTCTGGCCGGTGGTGATGCGCCGCTGGTGCACGTACTACCGCACCGAGCAGTGCTCGCTGACCAACCCGAAGTCCGTCACCTACGGCGGCGCGGGCTATCTGACCCAGCAGATCTACTGCCTGTACGGGCATGTCGAGGACTGTCACACCTCCAATGCCCGCCACCTCAACGACTTCACGGCCTCGGCCTACTGCTATGTCACCAACTGCCACGGCGACGGCGACGACGAGGGACCGTTCGTGACGCATGGTCAGTTCGAGCACGACCTCGTCTACACGGGTAATTCCGGTCTGATGACGTTCGCCAACTCGGGCGCCGCCTGGGGCGGTCGGGCCAAGCGGATCACCGTACGTCGCCACGCGTGTTCCTGGTTCGTCGCCCGGGTGAAGATCACCGATCTGACGCTCGAAGACGTTCTGGTCATCGGCAAGAAGTCGCTCTCCGGCTCCGGAATGCTCTGGGTCAACGCCGACGGTGTGCAGCTGCGCGGGTGCACGGCGAGCGGGCCGCTGATCATCTCCCAGGCGTCCACGCTCTCCGCCCGGCCCAATGTGATCGCCGACTCGGCGTTCACGTTCGCGGCGGGCGCCGAGGTCACCCAGGCCAATGTGGCCGCCCCGGTCACCCTCGCACGGACGACGCTGAACGGGGTCGACGGTGCGGTGTTCAACGGAGCCGGGCGACTCGTCCTCGACCAGTGCACCCTCACCGGCTCCAAGGACACCGCGCCCGTCTCGCTCGCGCACACCGACATCACCGTGGCCGGCGGCGAACTCCGCAACACCGGGCTGAAGTTGACCTCGGTCAAGGACCAGCGGCTGCGGATCGACGGCGCCCGGATCAACGGCACCAACAAGGACGGCGCGCTGCTGTCCCGTACCGGCACCGGCCGCACCGTCGACTGGCAGCTGTCCGGTCTCGACTCGACCGCACCCAAGGACACCGCCCATGTGCTGGTCACCGAGGGCCCCAACCGCTACCGGGCGACGGGCTCCACCTTCACGGGCGGCCGGCTCGAACTGCGGCCTGCGGCCTTCGCCGGCTCCGGAAGCCATCTGCTGCACACCGGCTGCGTCGAGGACGGCACCGAGCGCACCGCGCTGCCGGACGAAGGCGGCCGCGTCGCCCACACCGCGGCCACGCTGCGGTTCTGACCGCACCACCGAACCCACCCACTGAGTCCCAGGGAACCCCCGTGTCCACGCATCCCCCGATCACCGGCCGACCCGTCCGGGTCGCGCTCGTCGGCGCCGGCAACCGCGGTCTGACGTACGCCGAGTGGATCAAGGCGCACCCCGACCGCGCCGAACTCGTCGCCGTCGCCGACCCGCGCCCCACGGCGCGTGCCGCGGCGGGCGCGCCCGTGGAGTTCGACGACTGGCGGCCGCTCGTCGAGAACCGCATCGCGGACGCCGTCATCGTCGCCACCCAGGACCGCTTCCACGTGGAGCCGGTGCTGGCCCTCGCCGAGGCCGGTTACGCGATCCTCGCCGAGAAGCCGCTCGCCCCGACCGAGGACGAGACCCGGAAGATCGTCGAGGGCGTCGAGCGGGCCGGGGTGCTCTTCGCGGTCTGCCACGTCATGCGCTACACGCCCTACACCGACCTGGTGAAGGAGATCGTGGACTCCGGCGTGCTCGGGCAGCTGGTCTCCCTCGACCATCTGGAACCGGTCGGCTGGTGGCACTACGCCCACAGTTACGTACGCGGTCCCTGGCGCAGCGAGAAGGACTCGTCGCCGATGCTGCTCGCCAAGTCGTGCCACGACCTGGACTGGATCACGTACATCATGGGCGGCCGGATCGAGCAGGTCACCGGTTTCGGCGGACTGAAGCACTTCCGGCCGGAGAACGCCCCGGCCGGGTCCGCCGATCGCTGTCTCGACTGCGCGGTGGAGTCCGACTGCCCGTACAGCGCGCTGAAGCTGTACATGCCGACGCTGCGCGAGAAGGGCGCGGTCTGGCCGGTCACCCATGTCACCGAGGCGACCGACGAGGCCGGGCTGGTGCGGGCGCTGCGCGAGGGTCCGTACGGCGTCTGCGCGTACCGCAGCGACAACGACGTGGTCGACCACCAGGTGCTCGCCATGCAGCTGTCGGGCGGGGTGACCGCCACCTTCCAGATGGTGGCGTTCACCGAGCAGACCCATCGGCAGACCCGCATCTTCGGCTCGCACGGCTGGCTGCGCGGTGACGGCGAACGTGTCACCGTGCAGGACTTCCGTACCGGCGAAACGACTGTCCGCGAACTCGGCGTATCCGGTTCGAACGCCGCCGATGGGCACGGGGGTGGAGACGCCGCGCTGGTCGAGGCGTTCGTGACCGCCGTGGCCACCGGTGATGCCGGGGCCGTCCGCTCCGGTCCCGCCACATCGCTCGGCAGCCATCTCGCGGCGTTCGCCGCCGAGCGCGCCCGGCACACCGGCACCGTCCAGTCGGTGCCGACCAAGTGACATCCCCTCACCCCCGCCCCACCCTCACGTCCTCGGAGGACCACCTCATGTCCCGTCTCCTCACCCGCCGTTCCAGAGTCCGTGCCGTGGCCGCCCCCGTCCTGGCCACCGCGCTCGCCGCCGGTGTGCTGGCCGGCTGTTCCGGCAGCGGCAGCGACGACAACACCGTCACCATGTGGACGTACCCGGTCATCTTCGACGAGGCCAAGAACAAGGCGTACTGGGACGGCCTGGTCAAGGCGTTCGAGAAGAAGCACTCCGGCGTCACGGTGAAGGTGGAAACCTTCCCGTGGGCCAACCGCGACACCGCGCTGGCCACGGCGATCGCCTCCGGCAAGGGCCCGGACGCGGTCTACCTGATCCCGGACCAGCTGCCGAAGTACGCCAAGAGCATCGTCCCGGCCGACGACTACATGCCGGCCGACGCCAAGTCGGACTACACGGACTTCGCGCTGAAGTCCGTCACGGTCGACGGCAAGGCGCTCGCCAGCCCGATCCTGACCAGCGCCAACCCGCTGATCTGCGACAAGCGGGTGTTCGCCGCGATCGGCGAGAAGACCTACCCGACGAGCTGGGCGGAGCTGGAGGCGCTGGCGCCGAAGCTCAAGAAGAAGGGCTACTACGCCACCAGCTACAGCGGCGACACCCAGCAGACGCTGAACATGACGTTCTACCCGCTGCTGTGGCAGGCGGGCGGCGACGTCTTCTCCGAGGACGGCAGGACGGTCACCTTCAACGACGCGGCCGGGGTCAAGGCCCTGACGTACCTGAAGAAGCTCGTCGACGGCGGCTACACCGACAAGGACCTGGTCACGACCACGCCGAAGCTGGAGCAGACACCGGTCGCCAAGGGCAAGGTGGCGTGCACCTGGCAGAACACCCCGGCGGACGTCGAGCCGTTCTGGGGCAAGGAGAACATCGTCGTCCAGCCGCCGCTGAAGGAGGCCGAGTCGATCGGTTACGGCACCGTGGGCGCACTGTCCATGCTGAAGGGCGCCGACAAGAAGAACACCGGCGACTGGCTGAACTTCGTCGCCGAGTCGCAGAACGCGGCCGGTCTGCAGAAGGCCGCGGGCTACTTCCCTGCCCGTAAGTCCGGTGGCGACCTGTATCCGGACGACGCGCTCCAGACGGCGGTCGGCGCGACTCTGCCGAGCATGACCGTGGGTCCGCTGCACGACAAGGCCCGCGAGGTCCAGGGCGTGCTCGCGCCGGAGATCCAGGCGGCGCTGCTGGGCAAGAAGAGCCCGCAGGAGGCGCTGGACGCGGCGCAGAAGGCGGCCCAGGGAATGCTCGGCCGCTGAGCCGTGACGGGCGGGGGCCGACCGGCGCCCGCCCGTCACCACGGGGCGCGGCGCGCTCCGCACCGAAGCCCCGCCGGGAGTCCGGAGCCACGAACCCGGACCCCCGGCGGACACCCCCGCGCCGCCGGCGCGGGCCCGCAGAGCTCACCCGGCACCCCGTACAACACCCGGCACCACACTCAGCCGGCCCCCGACCGGGACCCGGGCGTACACCCCGCGTCACCGGTACGGTTCCGCGCCACCTGGCGCGGAACACCCGCGCAGCCCCCGCGGGGGCCGCGCACCCACCGCAATTCCCTCGTCCCGCAAGGAGATCCCCGTGGCAGTCGTCGCGGAACCCACCCGCCGGGGCCGTCGCAGCGGGCCGCAGGCGCGCCGCGAGGCCCGGATCGGCCTGCTCTTCGTCCTTCCGTGTTTCCTGCTGTTCCTCGCCTTCCGGTTCGGTCCCGGCGTGGCCGGTGTGCTGATGAGCTTCACCGACTACTCCCTGACCGGCGGCGGCAGCTTCATCGGGCTCGACAACTTCACCCGTCTCTGGGACGACCCGCTGTTCTGGCAGGCGCTGAAGGTCACCGTCCTCTACACCGTCCTCGCCGTGCCCGGCACCCTCATCGCGTCCGTGTCCCTGGCGCTGATCACCCGCCGTGCGTTCCGCGGCGCCAGGTTCTTCCGTTCGGTGTTCTTCCTGCCGGTCGTCACCTCGCTGGTGCTGGCCGCGACCGTCTTCGTCTGGATCTTCTCGACCGGCGGCCCGTGGTCGACCCTGATGGGCTGGTTCGGGATGTCCGAGGGCTCCTGGCTCTCCGACGACGTCCTCGTCCTGCCCGCGCTCGCGATCGTCGGCGTCTGGTCCCGCTTCGGTTACGGGATGCTGATCCTCCTCGCCCGGATGCAGGACATCCCCCGGGAACTGGAGGAAGCCGCGCTCACCGACGGCGCGGGCCCCTGGCAGCGCTTCCGGTACATCGTGCTGCCGCAGCTCAAACCCGCTCTTTTCTTCCTTGCCGTGATCGAGACGACGGCCTCGTTCCAGGTCTTCGACGCCGTCTACACCATGACGGGCGGCGGGCCCGCCAACGCCAGCTACACGCTCGTCTTCCAGCTCTACGACGCGGGCTTCAAGTACTTCGACCTGGGTTACGCCTCCGCCATCGGCGTCGCACTGTTCGTGCTGACGGTGGTGGTCGCCGTGATCCAGCGGCTCGTGATCGGGAAGGACCAGTGACCATGACCGCAACACCCGTGGAGACCGAGAAGAAGGCCCCCGCACCCCAGGCGCCCGCCGGACCCGACCGGGCCGCCCGCCGCGCCGGACGCAAACTGCGCAAACTGTCCGAGCAGGACACCGTCCCGCACGGCATGCGCGCCACCCTGGCCGGCCGGATCGCCCGCGGCTTGCTGCTGACGGCGGCCGCGATCGTGACGATCTTCCCCTTCTACGCGATGGTCGTGCTCTCCCTGAAGCCGTCCGCGGCGGTCGAGTTCCCCGGCAGCCTGCTGCCCTGGCCGCTGACCGGCGAGGCGTACGACACCGTCATGAACGCCCAGGACGTGCCGCGCTGGCTGGTCAACACCCTGGTCTACTCCGTCGTCTCGGTCGTCGGCGTGCTGCTGCTCGCCTCGCTCGCCGGGTACGCGTTCGCCAAGAAGCGGTTCCCCGGCCGGGAGACCATGTTCTGGTCGTTCCTGTCGATGGTGATGGTCCCCTACCACGTCACGATGATCCCGACCTTCGCGATGATCGCGAAGCTCGGCGGAGTCGACACGTACTGGGGTCTGATCGTGCCGACCCTGGCCAACGCCCAGGCGGTCTTCCTCATGCGGCAGTTCATCCAGGGACTGCCCGACGAACTCTTCGAGGCGGCCCGCCTCGACGGCTGCAACGAGTGGCAGATCTTCCACCGGATCGTGCTGCCGCTGCTGAAGCCCATCCTCGCCACGCTCGGCGTGTTCGTCTTCCTGTGGCACTGGAACGACTTCCTCTGGCCGCTCGTCATCGGCCAGTCCACCGATATGCGCACCCTCACCGTCGGCATCGCCTCGCTCCAGCAGCAGAACGTGCCGCTCAATGTGGTGCTCTCCGGCTCCGTCATCGCGTTCGTGCCCATCTTCGCCGCGTACATGGTGGGCCAGCGCTACTTCACCGAGGGCGTCACCGCGTCCGGAATCAAGGGATAGCCACGCATGTTCACCGATGAGGCCGCTCTCGAAGAGCGGCTCGCCACCCCCTCCCCCGCGCTCGTCGCCGACCTCGGCCGCCTCGAAGGCGATCTGCTGGTCCTCGGCGCGGGCGGCAAGATGGGCCCCAGTCTGTGCCGGCTGGCCCGGCGTGCGCTGGACGCCGCCGGACGTACGGACACCACGGTGTACGCCGTGTCCCGCTGGTCGGACCCGTCCGCCGCCGAGGAACTGGGGAGAGCAGGGGTCCGTACCGTCGCCTTCGATCTGATGGACCCGGCCGCCGATCTGGCGGAGCTGCCCGACGCCGGGAACGTCGTCTTCATGGTCGGCGCCAAGTTCGGCTCGGCCGGGGCGCCTTCGCACGCCTGGGCGGTGAATGCCGCCATGCCGGACCGGGTGGCGCGCCGCTGGTCCGACTCGCGGATCGCGGCGTTCTCCACCGGCAATGTGTACCCGCTGGTGCCTGTCTCCTCCGGCGGCTGCACCGAGACCGACCCGGTCGGGCCGGTCGGCGAGTACGCCATGTCCTGCCTGGGCCGTGAGCGGATCTTCGACCACGCCGCGCTGACCCGCGGCACGTCGGTCGCCACCATCCGCCTCAACTACGCGGTCGACCTGCGCTACGGCGTTCTCGCCGACATCGCGTACCGCGTGCAGGCGGGCGAGCCCGTGGATGTGACGACCGGTCATGCGAACGTGGTGTGGCAGGGGTACGCCAACGAGGTGGCGCTGCGCTCGCTGCTGCATGCCACCGACGGCCAGGCGTTCACCCTCAACCTCACCGGCCCCGAGACCGCTTCGGTGCGCCGGATCGCCGAGTGGTTCGGCACCGAGTTCGGCCGGGAGCCGGTGTTCGAGGGCGAGGAAGCATCGACGGCGCTGCTCTCCGACGCCAGCCGCTGTCATGCTCTCTTCGGCTACCCGGACGTCACCCTGCGCACGCTCGTCGAGTGGCAGGCCGACTGGCTGCGCCGCGGGCTGCCGCTGTCCGGCAAGCCCACCAAGTTCCAGGTCCGTGACGGAAGGTTCTGATCCACTCCATGTCCACTCCCTCCACCGCGGCCACGGCCACGCCCTCCCTCGACGCGCTCGCCCGGGGGGCGGTGATCCCCGCCCACCCGCTCGCACTGCACGCCGACGGTACGTTCGACGAGCGGCGTCAGCGTGCGCTGACCCGCTACTACCTGGCGTCCGGTGCCGGCGGTGTCGCCGTCGCCGTGCACACCACCCAGTTCGAGATCCGGGAGCCCGAGGTCGGTCTCCTGGGGCCGGTACTCGAACTCGCCGCCGAGACCATCGACGCCGAGGCGGGCCGCCCCTTCATCAAGGTCGCCGGCGCCTGCGGCTACACCGCGCAGGCCGTCGCCGAGGCCGAGACCGCCGCCGCGCTCGGCTATGACGCCGTGCTGCTCAGCCCGGCCGTGCCGGGCGCCGACGAGAAGGGTCTGCTGGAGCGGGCCCGCGCGGTCGGCGAGGTGCTGCCCGTGATCGGCTTCTACCTCCAGGAGGCCGTCGGCGGGCGCTATCTCTCCCCGGCGTTCTGGTCGGCCTTCACCGATCTGCCGTCCACGGTCGCCGTGAAGGTCGCTCCCTTCGACCGGTACCGCACCGCGGATGTCGTGCGGGCGGTGGCCGCCGCCGACCGCGCCGACGAGGTGGCGCTCTACACCGGCAACGACGACGACATCATCGGTGACCTGCTCACCCCGTACGAGACGGCGAACGGCACGCGGCGCTGGTTCGCGGGCGGGCTCCTCGGCCAGTGGGCCGTATGGACCAGCTCCGCCGCCACCCTCCTCGACGACGTCCGCGCGGCCCGCGCCGGCGACCACGCGGCGACGGTGCGCTGCCTGGCCCGCCGCTCCGAGCTGACGGACGCCAACAGCGCGGTCTTCGATGTCCGCGGCGCGTTCCGCGGCTGCATCGCGGGCGTGCACGAAGTGCTGCGTCGGCAGGGCCTGTTGGCGAACATCCGATGCCTGGACCCGGCGGAGACGCTCTCCCCCGGACAGGCGGACGAGATCACCCGGGTGGCCGCGGCCTACCCTTGGCTGACCGATGACGCCTTCATTGCGGAGCACCTCGATGCCTGGCTCTCCTGACCGCCCCCGGGTCGTCGTCGCCGTACCGCCCCAGCTGCGCGCCCAGTTCTTCACCGGCGCGGTCTGGCAGGAGCTGGCACGGGCGGCGGAGCTGACCGTCCTCGACGAGCACTCCGACCGGGCGGCGTTGGCAGCGGCGCTGCCCGGCGCCCAGGCGCTGATCCTCTCCTGGCGCGCCCCCAAGGTCGACGCCGAACTCCTGGCGGCGGCAGACCGGTTGGAGCTGGTGGCGCACACCGGCTCGGCCGTCGCCCCGTACGTCACCGAAGAGGTGTTCCGTCGAGGGATCCGTGTCACCCAGGCCGGGGACGAGATGGCCCGGCCGGTCGCCGAGGTCGCACTCGCCTTCACCCTGTCGCTGCTCCACCGCATCCAGCGCTTCGACCACGCGCTGCGGGGCGGCGCCGAGTGGGCGGCGGCGAGCGAGGCCCCGCCCCGCCACGAGATCCACGGCAGCGACATCGGGGTGATCGGCGCGTCCCGTACCGGGCGGGCGTACATCGCGATGGTGCAGGCGATGGGCGCGCGGGTCTCCGTCACCGACCCGTTCCTGTCCGAGACGGACGCCAGGGCACTCGGCGTGAAGTCCGTCCCTCTGGACACACTCCTGTCGCGCAGCCGGATCGTGGCCGTGCACGCGCCGGTGACCGAGGAGACCCATCGGATGATCGGCGCCGGACAGCTGGCGCTGATGCCGGACGGGGCGGGCCTGGTGAACACGGCGAGGTCATGGCTGGTCGACGAGGACGCGCTGCTCGCCGAACTGCAGTCGGGCCGGATCGATGCGGCGATCGATGTGTTCGACGCCGAGCCGCTGCCGTCGGACCACCCGTTCCGCGCCCTGCCGAATGTGCTGCTGACCCCGCATCAGGCAGCGGGCAGTGTCGAGTGCCGGCAGCGGCTCGGCGCCAGTGCGGTCGGCGAAGTGCTGCGGCTGCTGGCCGGGCAGCCCCCGGCCCATGCGGTCACCGTCGACGCCCTGACCCGCCTGCACTGATCCACCGCGTCGTTCCCCTTACCCCTCAGGAGAGTTCACCCCATGCGACTGATGCGCATCGGCGAGCCGGGCCATGAGCGTCCGGTCCTCGTCCGCCCCGAAGGCCGCCACTACGACCTGTCGGGCGTCACCGACGACATCGACGGCGTGTTCCTCGCCGCGCTCACCGAGAAGCCGAGCCTGATCCCCGCCGAGTCGAAGCTCCCGGAGACCGACATCACCGGGCAGCGGATCGGCGCGCCCGTCGCCCGTCCGCACGCGCTGCTCTGCATCGGCCAGAACTACGCGGCCCATGCCGCGGAGTCCGGGGCCGAGCCGCCCGAGCAGCCGATCCTCTTCTACAAGTCGCCGAACACGATCGTCGGCCCGTACGACGAGGTCCTCATCCCGCGCGGTTCGAAGAAGACCGACTGGGAGGTGGAGCTGGCCGTCGTCATCGGCCGCCGCGCCGCCTACCTCGACTCGCCGGCCGACGCCGCCTCGTACATCGCCGGTTACGCCGTCAGCAACGACGTCTCGGAGCGCGCCTTCCAGCTGGAGGAGTCGGGTGGCCAGTGGTCCAAGGGCAAGAGCTGCGCCACGTTCAACCCGCTGGGCCCGGTGCTGGTGACGGCCGACGAGGTCGGCGACCCGCAGCAGCTGCGGCTGCGCAGTTACGTCAACGGGGAGCCGCGACAGGACTCCAGCACCGCGGACATGATCTTCAGCGTGGCGCATCTGGTGCACCATCTGTCGCAGTATCTGGTGCTGGAGCCCGGGGATGTCATCAACACCGGTACGCCGCAGGGCGTGGCGCTGTCCGGTCGCTTCCCGTACCTGGGACCGGACGATGTGATGGAGGTCGAGGTGTCCGGCCTGGGCCGGCAGCGCAGCGTCTGCCGGCCCGCGTAACGCCGCTCAGTCCTCCGGGAGTTCGACCGGGGCGATGTCGTCGAAGACATCGCCGGGGCCGGGGTTCGTCGCGTCCGTGGCACCGCCGAAGTGGTTCATCACACCCCAGACGGCGTTGAGCGCGGTCTGCACCGCGCCTTCGGCCCACCCGGCCGTCCAGGAGATGTCGTCGCCCGCGAGGAAGAGTCCCCGCTTGTCGGCGGGCAGCCGGTCCTGCATGAAGTGGGTGAACAGCCGCCGCTGGTAGCGGTAGTGGCCCGGCAGGTTGGCCTTGAACGCACCCATGAAATAGGGCTCGTTCTCCCAGGAGACGGTCACCGGGTTGCCGATGATGTGCTTCCTGATGTCGACGTTCGGGTAGATCTCGCCGAGCGACTTCAGCATCACTTCCATGCGCTCGTTCGGGGAGAGCGGCAGCCACTTCAGGCTGTCGTCGCACCAGGTGTACGAGAGGCAGATGACGGCCGGCTTGTCCGGCCCGTCGTCGAGAAGGTACGTGCCCCGCGTCATCCGGTCGGTGAGCGTCATCGACATGGTGTCGCGCCCGGTGGGAACCCCCCTGCCGTCGACGGCCTTGTCCAGCCAGAACGGCCGGTCGACGGGCACGAACAGCTTCGACGACTCCATGTAGTGGGTCCGCTCCATCGCCGTCCAGTGGTCGATGGGGAACAGCTCGTCGTCGCAGGCGATCTTGGAGAGCAGCAGCCAGGACTGCCCCGTGAAGATCGCCGCCCGGAAGGTGCGGATGTCGCCGGTCGCGTCGGTGACGGTGATCCGGTTCCCGGCGGTGCGGTGCAGCCGGGTCACGGCGGGACGGGGCTCCCCCTCGTGCAGCGAGGACAGCGAGGTACCGAGCGGCCAGTGCACGATCTTCTGCGGCTCGCGGTCCCAGAGCCGCAGCGGGAGCTGCTGGCTGCCGCCGACGATCCCGCGGTGGTGGTCGTCGGCCTCGGTGTAGACGACCCGCAGGATCTCCAGGATGGAGTTGGGGAAGTCGGTGTCCCAGCCGCCGGTGCCGAACCCGACCTGGCCGAAGATTTCGCGGTGCCGGAACGACTTGAAGGCGTCGGAGGCGCAGAGGAAGCCGTAGAAGGTCTGGTTGTCGAGCTTCTCGACGAGCCTCGCCCAGATCTCCCTGATCCGCGGGACGTCGCGCTCGCGCATCGCCCGGTTCATGTCGGAGAAGTCGGCGCCCTCCTCCAGGCAGGCGTTCCAGGCGTCCATCACGTCACGGTAGACCTGCGGGAGGTCGTCGATCGTCTCCGCGTAGTGCGACTCGCCCTTGAGGTCGACGACGGTCGACGGGGTGGCCGGCGCGAGCGGGTTGGGGAACGGGCTGGTCTCCAGGCCCACCAGGTCGATGTAGTGCTGCAGCGCGGTGGACGACGGCGGGAAGCGCATCGCACCCATCTCGGCGGTCAGCGAGGGGTCGCACCCGTCGAAGCCGACCGTACGCAGGCGGCCGCCTATCCGGTCCGCCTCGTAGACGACGGGCTTGAGGCCCATCTTCATCAGCTCGTACGCCGCCACGATGCCGGAGAGCCCGCCGCCGATGACCGCCACCTCGGCGCCGTGCTCGGTCGCCGGTATCTGCCCCAACCCCGCGGGGTGCGCCAGGAAGTCGTCGTACGCGTAGGGGAAGTCCGGACCGAACATGGTGATCGGCGGCTGCGCGTCGGTGTGCTGGACGGCGTTGGGCACCGTGGACGTCATGGGGTGGGGACTCCTTGCGAGGGCAGGGGAAGAGAGAGGGCGCGGAGGACTCAGACGAGGGAGCCGTACAGACCGGGCCGGCGGTCCTGCAGATACGGGTTGGCGGCGCGGGACGCGCTCAGGAACTCCGGGTCGACCTCGCCGATCACGAGTTCCTCACCACGTCCGGCACGGGTGCGGACCGTGCCGTCGGGGCCGGCCAGACAGCTCAGCCCGACGAACTCGAACTCGCCTTCCGGACCGGTCCTGTTGACGTACGCGACATACATCTGGTTCTCGAAGGCGCGGACCGGCACGACGGACTCGGGGACGAACTGGAAGGGGTGCATCTGCGCGGTCGGCACCAGCAGCAGATCGGTGGCGGCGAGGGCGTGCGCCCGTACGTTCTCGGGGAACTCGACGTCGTAACAGATCATGATCCCGATGCGTACGCCGTCCAGTTCGGTCTGGACGACGGTCTGCTCGCCGGGGGTGAACCACTGCTGCTCGAAGCAGCCGAAGAGATGGGTCTTGCGGTAGTTGGCGAGCCGGGTGCCGTCGGGGCCGATCAGTTGCGCGGAGTTGAAGATCAGCTCGTCCGCGCGCTCCGGGTATCCGTAGAGGACCGCGAGCCCGTGCCGTACGGCGATGGAGGCGACGGTCTGCGCGGAGGCGCCGTCGGCGGGCTCGGCCAGCAGGGGTACGTCGTCGCCGATGGCGTACCCGGTCAGGAACAGCTCGGGGCAGACGAGCAGCCGCGCCCCGGCGGCTGCCGCGCGCTCTGCCGCCTCGTCGAGGGTCTTGATGTTCTCGGCCACCGAGCCCGGACGTCCGGAGCTCTGGAGCAGGGCGGTGCGCAACGGCGGCATGGCTGACCTCGGGCAGTGCGGGCGGGGCGGGGACGTATAGACGGTACGGGCCGGTAATCCGGCCGGACAAGGCGCGAGCGTTGCGCGCCGACCGTCGATCCATTGCGCAATTCGCCGGTCCGGCGGTGATTCGTTGCGTGGAGCGTCTGCGCAGGTCACAGGGGTGATATCGGTCTCGGGTCGGAGTGGGTTCCCGCCGCGCGGCGGAGAGCGGACGGGGACCTCGGCGCGATGTGCGGCGGCGGTCCCGCCGGAAGAGTGGGAGCCGTCCGAGCGACTCCCGCTCCGCCCTACGGAAGGCCTGTCATGAATCGCATCGTGCACATCCGAACCCGGCTCGCCGCGATCGCAGCGGCGCTGCTGATCACCGCGGGCGCCGCCGGCTCGGCAGCGGCGCTCGGCGACCGGGCCCCCGGAACTGCGAGTGGGCAGCGGGAAGCGGCAGCCCTGACCGGTACGGCGAAGCTGCACCGCCCGGCCGGGGACGACATCACCTTCACCTTCGACGCCCACCTCGCCGCGAAGGACACCATGGACCCGGAGCAGGCGTACGGCACCTTCCGTTTCCGCCACGTCTTCCCGAACGGCACGTCCGGCTGGGCCGAGGGCTCGGTGGACTGTCTGGTCACCGGCGGCAAGGTGGCCGTGGTCACCGGTGTCATCACGGCGACCGACATCGGCATCAAGGGCAAGCGGGTCGGCATGTCGGTCCATGACCTGGGCAGCCACGACCGGCTGGGGTACAGCTGGCTGAACCAGGAGGCGGAGGACCACCTGCCCCCGTGCATGTCCTCGGCCCCGTTCGAGAAGGTCCAGGCGGGCACAGGCGACTTCACGGTGCTGCCCTGGCACCCGGAGTACGAGCAGAAGAGCTGACGCCCGCCCGCCGGATCAGCCCGGCGTCCCCGAGGAGTACCGCCGCAGCAGCGGTGACAGCACCAGCACGGACTTGGTTCGCTCCACATACGGCTCGCCCGCGATCCGCTCCAGCACCTGCTCGAAGTGGCGCATGTCGGCGGCGAAGACCTGCACGATCGCGTCGGCCTCCCCGGTGACCGTGGAGGCCGAGGCGATCTCGGGGTAGCGCGCCAGGCCGTTCTTGATCGCTTCCGGGGAGGTGTTGCGGCTGCAGTAGATCTCGATGAAGCCCTCGGTCTCCCAGCCGAGCGCCGCCGGGTCCACCCGCACGGTGAATCCGGTGATGGCCCCCTCCGCACGCAACCGGTCGACCCGGCGTTTCACCGCGGGCGCGGACAGGCCGATGATCGCGCCGATGTCGGCGTAGGAGCGGCGGGCGTCCTCGGCGAGGGCGTGGACGATGCGTTCGTCGAGATCGTTCAGTCGCACTTCAGGTGGATCACTTCTCTGCGATGGCCGGTCGGGGCGTCGGCAGCACGGTGCCGCAACCGAAGTAGAACACGTGGTGGTGGGCGGGGCCGTACGGACGTCGGCGCGGTGCGACGGGGGTAGGGGTGGAGTGCGTACCCGGCGAATGGAGCTCCGATGACCTGGCTCGACCCCGACCCCTTCCTGCGAGGTGTCGCCTGGCGGGACGGCGTGTGCCCGGTCCGGGCCGACCCGGCCGATCTGGCGCGGCTGCCGTGGGACACCGCGGAGCGGGCGCTGCTGCCGACCGGAGTCCGGCTGGAGTTCCTGGCTCCGGGAGCGCGTGCGGTGGAGATCCGCTACCGCGCCGCGGCCCGGGGCGCGGCGGACGGCCGGGCCGGGCTCTTCGCCCTGTGGCAGAGCGGGCAGTGTGTGGCGGAGGTCCTCGCCGGGCCCGCCGAGGAGGCCGTCACCGTGATCGGACTCCCGCCGGGGGAAGGCCCGTTCACCGTCCATCTGCCGGAGACGCTGGGCCCGGCGATCCTGGGGCTGCGGGCGGTGGGCGGGGCCCTGCTGCCCGCCCCGGCGCGGCCGCGGTGGGTGGTCCACGGGGACTCGATCACCGAGGGCTGGTGGTCGACGCGCCCCGCCCACGCCTGGCCCGCGGTGGCGGGCCGCACGCTGGGCCTCGACCCGGTCAACCTGGGATACGCGGGTTCGGCGCGCGGGGAGTTGTGCGTCGCCGAGCAGATCGCCGGGCTCCCGGCCGATCTGCTGACGCTGGCCTTCGGTACGAACTGCTGGTCGTCGGTACCCTTCTCGGCGCCGCTGCTGTACGAGACGGTGCGCGCCTTCGTCGCCCTGGTGCGCGCGGGCCACCCGGGGACGCCGATCCTGCTGGTCTCCCCGCTTCTGCGCCCGGACGCGGAGGACACCCCGAACGCCCTCGGAGCCACGCTGTCCGAGCTGCGGACGGCGCTGGAGCGGGCCGGCGCGAGCCTCGTCCGGGCGGGGGACGCCCGGCTGTCGGTGCTGCCGGGACGGGACGTCCTGGGCCCGGAACACCTGGTGGACGGCCTCCACCCGGACGACAGCGGCCACGCCCTGCTGGCGGCGGCGGTCGCAGATGCCCTCACCCCGTACGTCCGCTGACGACGGAGAACGTCCGGGCCGCACCAGCGGCCCGGACGCAGCCCTTGTGAACGACCCTGCGGGTCAGCACACCCAGGGCCCCTCGTGTGGATCATGCTGGGCCCGCGGGGTCCGGCGCGCACCTCTGCGGCGTTGTCGTCGGTCGCCGACTCCCCATGACCCTCAGGCCCTCGAGCCCCCGGGGACCCCCTTCGCGTGGGCTCCCGCCCCGGCCTTGCGGCTGCACGCATCGCGGCGGCGTCAGCCGCTCCCCGACCCGGCCCTTGGCGATCGCACGCACCGGACAACGCTCCGCATGGGGCAAGCATTGCCGGTCACGGCACTAGCTCCAGCTGGCGTGCAGCGGCTTGCCCTCGGCGTAACCGGCGGCACTCTGCACACCGACGACCGCCTTCTCGGCAAACTCCTCCAGGGACGCCGCACCGGCGTATGTGCAGGAGGAGCGGACGCCCGCGATGATCGAGTCGATCAGGTCCTCGACGCCGGGACGGACCGGGTCCAGGAACATCCGCGAGGTGGAGATGCCCTCTTCGAAGAGCGCCTTGCGGGCCCGGTCGTACGCGGACTCGTCCGACGTACGGTTCTTCACGGCGCGCGCGGACGCCATACCGAAGGACTCCTTGTAGTACCGGCCGTCGGCGGACTGCTGGAGGTCGCCGGGCGACTCGTACGTACCGGCGAACCAGGAGCCGATCATCACATTGGACGCGCCCGCGGCGAGCGCCATGGCGACATCGCGCGGGTGGCGGACGCCGCCGTCGGCCCACACGTGCTTGCCGTGCCTCTTCGCCTCGGCGGCGCACTCCAGCACCGCGGAGAACTGCGGCCGTCCGACACCGGTCATCATCCGCGTGGTGCACATGGCACCGGGGCCGACCCCGACCTTGATGATGTCCGCGCCGGCCTCGATGAGGTCGCGCACGCCCTCGGCGGCGACGACGTTGCCCGCGACGATCGGCACCTGCGGGTCGAGCGCCCGAACCGCGCGGACCGCGCTGATCATGGACTCCTGGTGGCCGTGCGCGGTGTCGACGACGAGCGTGTCGACGCCCGCGTCGAGGAGTTGCTTGGCCTTGCCCGCGACATCGCCGTTGATCCCGACGGCGGCGGCTATCCGCAGCCTGCCGTCGGCGTCGGTGGCCGGGGTGTAGAGCGTGGCGCGGAGCGCAGCCTTGCGGGTGAGGATGCCGACGAGCCGGCCGTCCGCGTCGACCGCCGGGGCGAGCTTGCGGTTGGCGCCGTCGAGCTTGTTGAACGCGTCGCGCGGGTCGATGTCCGCGTCGAGCAGCACGAGGTCCTTGGACATGACCACGGAGAGCTGGGTGAAGCGGTCGACACCGGTCAGGTCGTGGTCGGTGACGACACCGACGGGCCGCTGCTCCTCGTCGACGACGACGCCCGCGCCGTGGGCACGCTTCGGGAGCAGGGACAGGGCGTCGGCGACCGTCTGGCCCGGGGCGAGCACGATCGGCGTGTCGAGCACGAGGTGGCGCGTCTTCACCCAGGAGATGACGTCGGTGACGACATCGATCGGGATGTCCTGCGGAATGACGACCAGACCGCCGCGGCGGGCGATCGTTTCGGCCATCCGGCGGCCCGCGATCGCCGTCATGTTGGCGACGACGAGCGGGATGGTCGTGCCGGATCCGTCCGGCGAGGAGAGGTCGACCCCCTGGCGGGAACCGACCGCTGAGCGGCCCGGAACCATGAAGACATCGTCGTACGTGAGGTCGTACGGGACCGCGGGGGACTGTGTATATCGACCGGTGCCGGGTTCAAGAAAACGCATAACACTCATATTTTCACGCGAAATGGCGCAGGTCGCTGCCACGAAGACACAGCAAATGACCCCCGCGTTCGTACATTCCTCCAGGGAGCGAGTGCGGGAGCCCCGGGCAAGTGAAACCTGCCTTGCCGGGGGACCCTACCCGAATGGCATGCGAACCATTCGCGATCATCTTCCCTGGACCTGGCGACAAGGGGTCGGGTAGCTTCAAATGCGCAGGTCCCGCGGGCCACGACAATGTCCCGAGAAACAGGTGGAACGGCCCCAACTTCCGTCATACGTACGACCGGAGAGGATCCAGGCCCGCCCGTGGAGAACGAACTGCCGGACATTTACTGCCCGTTCCCCCAGCGGACGAATCCGCACGTCGCGCACACCCGTGAACACCTCGACAAATGGACGCGCAACACCGGCCTGGTGCACCGCGATTCAGCCAGGGAGCGCTTCGAGCAAGCCGACTTCGGCGCCTTTGTCGGCATGGTGTACCCGACCGCAAATGAGCACAATCTCGACCTCGTCGCCGACTGGTTCGTGTGGCTGTTTCTCGTCGACGACCAGCTCGACGACGGCCATCTCGGCCGCAGCCCGGAGCGGGTGCGGGACGTCGTCACTCTGATGCGCAGCGTGGTCGAGGGCACCGGAACCGGCCCGCTGCCGGACGAGAACCTCCCGGCCGCCGTGGTCGCCCTGGTCGACCTGTGGGAACGTACGACGCCGAACGCGGCGGCGCACTGGCTCCGGCGCTTCGCCTGGCACCTGGTCACCTACCTCACCACGGCCACCACCTGGGAGGCGGGGAACCGGGCGGACGGTGTCGTGCCGTCCGAGGACACCTACATCGCCAAGCGGCGGCACACCGGCGCGATACATGTCTGCATGGACCTGATCGAGATCGTGGCCGGCATCGAGGCGCCCGAGTCGATCCACAACGATCCCCGGTTCATCGTCGCCGTGGAAACCTCGTGCAACGTCGTGTGCTGGGCCAACGACGTGTACTCGTACGAGAAGGAACAGGTGCTCGGCGAGATCCACAACCTCGTCCATCTGGTCCGGCACCATCGCGGTTACGGAAAGCAGCAGGCGCTCGAACACGTCTGCGCGGAGATCGCCACCGAGACCGAGCGCTTCCTGGCGGCCGAAGGCGAACTGCTCATGGCCCACCCCCAGCTGTCCGGGATGCTCCTCCCCTACCTGGACGGGATGCGGAGCTGGATGCGCGGCAACCTGGACTGGTCGCGGCAGACCCCGCGCTACAACCCGGCCGACGTCAACCAGTACAAGGCGCCGGAGCAGTACCTGGAGGCGACGGTCCTGGGCATCGGACCGGAACCCGCCGACTGCGGGGCCGAGGGACGCGTCGGCTGACGATCACGCAGAAAAGAGCAGGACAGTACGGAGAAAGCCGGGTGCGCGTGCCGCACCCGGCTTTCCTCCTGGCCCTTCGTCCTCGCGACGACGCCGCAGAGGTGCGTGCCGGCCCCCGCGAGCCGGCCTGATCCGAACGAGAGGCCCTAATCGCCGTCCGGGTCGGCACGCTCCAGCGCGGGCCGCTGCGGCGCCGCCGACTCCGTCAGCAGATAGTCGGCAGCGGCCGTGTCCGTCACCAGGCTGGTGACCAGACCGGACCGCAGGACCGCCCCGATCGCCGCCGCCTTGCGCTGGCCGCCCGCGATCGCCACCACCTCGGGGATCCGGCGCAGCCGGTCCGCCTCGACCGTGATGCACCGCTCCCCCAGGTCGCGGCCGACCCGGCGCCCTTCCGTGTCGAAGAGGTGGGCGGACATCTCGGCGGCGACGCCCAGCGACGCGTAGTGCGCCCGCTCCTCGTCCGTGAGCATGTCGTGGACGGTGGAGATACCCGGCTCCCACGAGCCGATGGAGACCGCGGCGACCGTCACCTTGTCGAAGTATTCGAAGGCACGGGCGATGCCGGTCTGGTGACGCAGCGCGGCGGCCGTGGCCGGGTCGGGCAGCAGCATCGGCGCATAGATCGGGTGGGCCTCGCCGCCGGACACCTGGGCGGCCCTGCGGACCGCCTCGACCGAGCCGCGCTCGGCCGTTCCCGCGTCGTACACCCCGGTCAGCTGGACGACCGTGCACGGCGGCAGCCGGTCGAGGGCCGCCGCCATGTGAATGGTGGACCGGCCCCAGGCCAGGCCGAGCACATCGCCCTCGTTCACCAGTTCGCCCAGGAGGTCGGCCGCGACCTCGCCCAGGTTCTCCGGGTCCGGGGCGTCGTCCTCCTCCTCTGCCGGAGATTCGACGACGACCGCATGCCGCAGCCCGTAGCGGGCCCGCAGCGCGTCGGAGCGCTCCGCGTCCAGTTCTGCGGGGACCCGGATCTCGATCCGTACGAGGTCACGCTCAAGGGCTGTCTCCAGGACCCGGGCCACCTTGAAGCGGCTGACGCCGAACTCCTCGGCGATCTGGATCTTCGACTTCCCCTCAAGGTAGAAGCGACGGGCCATGGCCGCCGCCTGCACCAGCTCCGCGGGCCCCATCCGCAGGGCGGACCTGCCCGCCGACATTGCAGACACCGCGATCTCCTCACTGCTGTTCACACGCTCGATACGCCGTTCATCCTGTCAGATACGGCAATCCTTGATCGGTCCCGTCGGACCGCGTTCATCTGCACGTGGCCGGGCCGACCGGCAATCGGGGGCCGGAGTCGGTCCTGTCGTCACTGCCGACGTCCCCGCCGGCTTCAGTGGTTGCACGCCCAGGCCGCCGAAGCGATGGTCCCGTCCGCCTTGGTACGCAGAGCGCGTACCGCCTCGGCCGGGTCATTGGCCCCGTACACCGCCGAGCCGGCGACGAAGACGTCCGCGCCGGCCTCGGCGCACCGCTCGATGGTCGACTCCGAGACGCCACCGTCGACCTGCAGCCACAGCTCCAGACCGTGCTTGGAGATCAGCTCACGGGTGCGGCGGATCTTCGGCAGCATGATGTCGAGGAAGGCCTGGCCGCCGAAACCCGGCTCCACCGTCATGATCAGCAGCATGTCGAGCTCGGGCAGCAGGTCCTCGTACGGCTCGATGGGCGTCGCCGGCTTGAGCGCCATCGAGGCGCGGGCGCCCTTGGTCCGGATCTCCCGCGCCAGCCGTACGGGCGCCGCCGCGGCCTCCACGTGGAAGGTGACGGAACCGGCACCCGCCTCGACGTACTGCGGCGCCCAGCGGTCCGGGTCCTCGATCATCAGATGGCAGTCCAGCGGCGTGTCCGTGGCCCGGCTCAGCGATTCCACGATCGGCACGCCGAGGGTCAGGTTGGGCACGAAGTGGTTGTCCATCACGTCGACGTGGAGCCAGTCGGCGCCTTCGACGGCCGTCGCCTCCTCGGCGAGACGGGCGAAGTCGGCGGACAGGATGCTCGGGTTGATCTGGGCCATGTGCCAAGCCTGCCACGTTCCGCGGCGCTTCCCTGCCTCGGTGCGCCCCAAAGCCTCACGGGATCATTACAGTTCGCGCAATCCCGGCGAATCGGCCCGCACCAAGGCCCCGGAAGGGTGCCGTCAGGCCGTACGACGCAGCAGCGCGAGGTACATCGCGTCCGTGCCGTGCAGGTGCGGCCACAGCTGGACGTCGGGTCCGTCGCCCAGCGCGGGCACACCCGGCATCAGCGGACGCGCGTCCACCCACTCCGCCTCGACCGGTTCACCGCCCCGTCCCTTGAGTACGTCGTCGACCACCACCCGGGTCTCCGCGAGATGCGGCGAGCAGGTCGCGTAACCGACGATGCCGCCGATCCGCACGGCCTTCAACGCCTCCCGCAGGAGACCGCGTTGCAGCGGCGCGAAGTTCTCCAGGTCCTCGGCGCGGCGGCGCCAGCGGGACTCCGGGCGGCGGCGCAGCGCGCCGAGGCCCGAGCACGGTACGTCCATCAGGACCCGGTCGAAGACGCCGGGCTGCCACGGCGGGCGGGTGCCGTCGGCGGTGATCACCTGGTACGGGCCGGGGTTGCCGACCAGCGCCCGCTCCACGAGACGGGCCCGGTGCGGCTGCTTCTCGGCGGCCAGCAGGGCGGCTCCGCGTTCGGCGGCGAGGGCCGCGAGCAGGGCGGCCTTGCCACCCGGTCCGGCGCACCCGTCCAGCCAGCGGCTGTCGCTGCCCTCCACCGGCGCATTGGCGAGGGCGGTGGCCACCAGCTGGCTGCCCTCGTCCTGGACCCCGGCGCGGCCCTCCTGCACGGCGCCCAGGGCGCCGGGCTCGCCGCCCTCCGCCATCCTTACGGCATAGGGGGACCAGCGACCGGGGAGGCCGTTCTCGTCGCCGAGGGCCGTGAGCAGTTCCTCGGTGGTGGAGCGGCCGGGGCGGGCGACGAGGGTGACCTCGGGCCGCTCGTTGTCGGCTTCGAGGAGGTCCTCGATCCCGGCGCGGCCGCCACCCAGCGCATCCCAGAGCGCGGAGACGATCCAGCGCGGATGCGAGTGCACGACAGCCAGGTGGTCCTCGGCGTCCTCGTCGTACGACGGGGCGACACGCGCCACCCAGCCGTCGAGGTCGTCCGCGGCGACCTTCCGCAACACGGCGTTGACGAACTTGGCGCGCCCTTCACCGAGCACCACCCGGGCCAGCTCCACGCTGGCGGAGACGGCGGCGTGGGTGGGGATACGGGTGCCGAGCAGCTGGTGCACGCCCATGTTGAGCACGTCGAGGACCGGCGGGTCGACCTCGCGCAGCGGCCGGTCGATGCAGGCCGCGACGATCGCGTCGTATGTGCCCTGGCGGCGCAGCGTCCCATAGACCAGTTCGGTCGCCAGCGCCGCGTCCCTGGCGTCGAAGTCGCCCTTGGCCCGTGCCTTCTTCAGCAGTGGGGGCAGGACGAGGTTGGCGTACGCGTCGCGTTCGTCGACGGCCCTGAGCGCCTCGAAGGCGAGGAACCGGACCGGGTCCTTCTTGGGCCGGCGATGCGGCTTGGCGGGACGGCGACGCTGCTGGTCGTTCACGTGAAAGGTGCTCCGCTGATGGTGAGGGGCGAATCCTCCCAGCGTAATCCCTCCGTACCGGGACAGTGGCTGAGTGAGCTGCCGGGACGCCTTCTCCCGACCGGTCACGGCGGAGGAGGCGAAGGCGCTGGTGGCCTGCTTCGGGCCCGACGACTGCTACGGCATCGCGTGGTCGCTGCTGCACCTCATCGAGACCGGTCCGAACCCGGTGCTGACCACCGAGCCCGCTCCGGGCGCCGATGAGTGGCACCACAGGCTCCGGACACGGGCCGTGAACGGCGGCCTCGTCCCCGGCAACGCGACCGCCTGAGTGCCGGGAGGGGCGCTAGTACTGCGACCGGAAAGGTCCACCGGCTCGCGACGCCCGGCAAACCTGTCCGGACAACACACCTAGTGCCGTGACCGGCAATGTTTGCCCCATGAGGAGCGTCGTCCGGTGCGTGCGATCACAAGGCGGCCGGAAGCCCTTGTAGCGGAGCTACCAGGGCTTTTGGCCAACGCAGCGAGCGTGCGTGCTGGGCGGCGCGACGGGGCAAAGCTTGCCGGGAGGGGCACTAGATCCCCACCAGCTCCCCCGGGACGATCCGCACCCCGCGCGCCCAGTCCGCGGCCCGCATCGGCTTCTTGCCCTGCGGCTGGACCCAGAGCAGCTCGACCGCGTGCGATCCGGTGCCGACGTACACATGGTTCTTGGATGCGGACAGCTCACCGGGCGCCAGGTCGGCGCGGTCCAGGACGGGCACGGCCTGGACCAGCTTGAGGCGTTCCCCGCGGAAGAGCGTCCATGCGCCGGGGGCGGGTGTGCAGCCACGCACCACCCGGTCGACCCTCAGCGCCGGTGCGGACCACTGCACCTCGGCGTCCTCGACGGCGATCTTCGGTGCGAGGGTGACGCCGTCCACGGGCTGCGGCACGGCGTGCAGCGTGCCGTCCTCGATGCCGTCCATGGTCGCGGCGAGCAGCCCGGCACCGGCGAAGGCGAGCCGGGTCAGCAGATCACCGCTGGTGTCCGTGGGCCGCACCTCCTCGGTGAGGACGCCGTACACCGGGCCCGAGTCGAGCCCCTCCTCGATCAGGAAGGTCGAGGCGCCGGTGACCTCGTCGCCGGCCATCACCGCGTGCTGGACGGGGGCCGCGCCACGCCAGGCGGGCAGCAGCGAGAAGTGGAGGTTGACCCAGCCGCGGGCGGGTACGTCGAGGGCGATCTTGGGCAGCAGCGCCCCGTACGCGACGACCGGACAGCAGTCCGGGGCGATCTCCCGCAGCCGCGCGAGGAAGTCCTCGTCACGCGGGCGGGCGGGCTTGAGCACCTCGATCCCGGCCTCCTCGGCGCGCTCGGCGACGGGGCTGGCGACCAAGCGGCGGCCGCGCCCCGCGGGGGCGTCGGGCCGGGTGACGACGGCGGCCACCTCATGCCGGTCGGAAGCGATCAGGGCGTCCAGGGCGGGGACGGCAACCTCGGGGGTGCCTGCGAAGACGAGCTTCATGGGTGGCTGACTGCCTCTCGGGCCGAGACGTACGGTGACGAGCAACGCACAAGTCTATGGGCCATCCGCCAGGGGGGCGTACGCACGACCGTACGCCCCGCGCTTCGATGCATACGCCCCCGGAGCGTGACCACATCGCCGGGTGACGCGTTGGTCAAGAGAGATTGACCGAAGCGGGTCGCCACGGTGCGGCCCGGCCCCCTTCAACGCCGGTTCGAGAGGCTTCTTCATGGCCGACCACGCAACCCACGACGCCCAAGCGCGGGCCAGCCTGCATCTGTTGGTGCGGGACATCGAGCGGGTCCGGCGGCAGGTGGACGCACTGCGCACGCTCACGGCCCAGCTGGGCAACGTCTACCGTCCGCGCCGCTCCGGCCCGTCCACGGGCTTCGTCGTCTACGGCAGGGCCCCGGCCCCCACCGTCAGGCTGGCCCAGGAACTGCGCGACAGCGTCGAGACCCTGGTGACGGCGGCAGTGGACTTCGACCGCTCACTGGGCTTCTCCTGGGACGCGGTGGGCTCCGCGCTCGGAGTCACCAAGCAGGCGGTCCACCGGCGCTACGGCGCCCGCCGGAACACCCCGCAGCCGGGAACCACCGAGGTGGCAGCCGAGACCGTCGCGCCGCGTTCACTGCCCGTGACGCCCGGATCCGGCACGGCTCCGGTGCTGCCCGCCGTACCCGCCGCCCGCTCCATGCCCCCGCAGCCCTCATCGGACCGGCCGCCCCTGCGCGAGGAGCTGCGCCCCGGCGTCTTCCCCGGCCCGCGCAACGGCTGACCGACTCCCCTCTGCCCCACCGTGCCTGGCGCACGGCGGGGCAGTCGCATGTGCGCCGTCCACCGGGCCGGTGGGCGGTGGGCCGGGTCAGCCGATGTCCGGGGGATCGATCCTGATCCGGACCGGATCACCGCTGCCCCGGGCCGTCCGCGCGGCCTGCGCCGTCTTCAGCGCGGCGGCCAGCGCGGCGCCGCTGCCCGGCGGAACCCTGAGCAGTGCCCGCTCCCAGCTCTCCCCCAGCGGCGCGTCCCACGGTCTTCTGGGTCTGCCGGGGTCGGTACCCGGAACCGGGACCGGGCCGAGCACCTCCGCCTCCGGCGGCAGTTCGGCGGCGGCAAGGAACGCCGCGAGCGCCTCCGGCAGGCCGGTCACCGACGCCATCCGGGACACCGGCGGGAAACCCAGCTCGGCGCGTTCCGCCAGCTCGCGGCGGGCGTGCCCGACCGGGTCCCAGCGCACCAGCGCCTGGACCGGCCGCAGGGTCGGTTCGGCGACGATCACCACCGTGCCGCCGTCCGGCTGTCCCCGTACCAGCGAGGCCGCGGCAGTCCAGCGGCGCAGCGCCTCCTCGCCGGCCCGCAGATCGGGGCGGCCGACCATCGCCCAGCCGTCCAGCAGCAGCGCGGCCGCATAACCGCCCGCGGCGACGGGTTCGGCGCCCGGGGTGCTCACGACCAGCGCGGGCGCGTCCGGCACGGAGTCCAGGATGTGGTCGCGGCCGGACGTCCGCACCGGCACGGCGGGGAAGGCCCGGCCGAGTTCCTCGGCGGTCCGGCGGGCGCCGACGATCTGGGCCCTCAGCCGCTGGGATCCGCAGGCCGCGCAGTGCCAGGCGGTCTCGGCCCGCCCGCACCACGCACAGTTGAGATCCCGCTGGTCCGGCGCCTCCAGCGGCCCGGCGCAGTGGCGGCACCGGGCGGGTTCACGGCAGCGCTCGCAGGCCAGCCGCGGCGCGTATCCGCGACGCGGCACCTGGACCAGCACCGGTCCGTGGCGCAGCCCGTCCCGTACGGTCTGCCAGGCGAGACTGGGCAGCCGCGCCGCCCTGGCCGCCCCGTCCCGGGCCAGCTCGCCGTCGCCGACGGTACGCACCAGCGGCGCCGCGATCCGCAGCTGCTCCCGGTCCGCACGCAGCGGCAGCGCCCAGCCCGTCTCCACCAGCTGGGCGGCCTCCACGGTGCAGCTCGTGCCGCCGAGCAGGAACGCGCACCGGCCGTGCGCGGCCCGCAGCTCCAGGACCTCCCGGACATGCGGGAACGGGGCGTTGTCGTCGCTGTGGCTCGAATCCCCGTCGTCCCAGACGGCGACCAGGCCCAGGTCCGCGACCGGAGCGAACATCGCGGCCCGTGTCCCGACCACCGCACGCACCGATCCGCGCCGCACGGCAAGCCACTCCCGGTAGCGCTTCTCGGGCCCGGATTCGGCGGTCAGCAGGGCATGGCGGCCCACCCCGAGCAGTTCGGTGAGCGCGGAGTCCACGCGCCCCGCCGTGCGCCCGTCCGGTACGACCACGAGCGCGCCCCGCCCCGAGGCGAGCGTGGCGGCCACGGCCCTGGCGATCTCCTGGGGCCAGTGCGGCCCGGGCAGCGCGGTCCATACCGCCCGGGGGGCACCGCCCTCGGCCAGTGACCGCAGGAACGCGGGCCCCTGCTCGTACCGCTCCCAGCTCCCGGGCGACGGCGCAGGTGGCGGCGGCAGCGGCTCCGGCGAGGGCCTGGACTCGGCCCGTCCGTTCCTGGGCGGCACGGCGAGCTGCAGTACATCGGCGAGGCTGCCGGCATACCGGTCGGCCACCGCGCGCGACAGAGCGAGCAGCTCGGGTCCGAGCACCGGCTCGGGCGACACGACATAGGCCAGCGCGGCGAGCGCCCCCGGGTAGTCCGACTCGGCACGCCGCTCGATGAGGAACCCGTCGATGAGGCCGCCGCCCTCACGCCGCCCACCGCGGACATTGCGCCCCCCGGCGCCGAACCGCACCCGCACGCGCACCCCGGGCTGTGCCTCGGCGTCGAGCTCCTCCGGCACGGCGTAGTCGAAGTACTGGTCGAGGTGGAGCACGCCCTTGTTGACCAGCACCCGGGCGACGGGCAGCTCCTTCGCGAGCGCGGCGCCCCGCCAGGTCCGCGGTTTGGCCCGCGGCACCTTCGCCTGCCGCACGGTCTCCCGAATGAGCGCAAGCTGCTCCGGCGCCCCGCCGTCGGGCTCCGCGGACTGCTCGTTGTTGCTGCTCACAGCCCAATTCCTACCAGACGCCACTGACAGCGGCCCCGGGCGGAACGCCCCGGCCGCACGTGCCGGGGCCCGGACACCGCGTGCGGTGTCCGGGCCCCGGCGTACAGAGCGAGTGCGGCAGCCCTACAGCCCGGCCGCCTTGCGCAGTGCTTCCACGCGGTCCGTGCGCTCCCAGGTGAAGTCGGGGAGCTCACGGCCGAAGTGGCCGTACGCCGCGGTCTGGGCGTAGATCGGACGCAGCAGGTCGAGGTCGCGGATGATCGCGGCCGGGCGGAGGTCGAAGACCTCGCCGATGGCGTGCTCGATCTTCTCGGTCTCGACCGCGGCGGTGCCGAACGTCTCGACGAACAGGCCGACCGGCTCGGCCTTGCCGATCGCGTACGCGACCTGCACCTCGCAACGGGCCGCGAGGCCCGCCGCGACGACGTTCTTGGCGACCCAGCGCATCGCGTACGCCGCCGAGCGGTCAACCTTCGACGGGTCCTTGCCCGAGAAGGCGCCGCCGCCGTGACGGGCCATGCCACCGTACGTGTCGATGATGATCTTGCGGCCGGTCAGTCCGGCGTCACCCATCGGGCCGCCGATCTCGAAGCGGCCGGTCGGGTTGACCAGCAGCCGGTAGCCGTCGGTGTCCAGCTTGATGCCGTCCTCGATCAGCTGCGAGAGGACGTGCTCGACGACGAACTCGCGGATGTCGGGGGCGAGCAGCGAGTCCAGGTCGATGTCGCTGGCGTGCTGCGAGGAGACGACGACGGTGTCGAGGCGGACAGCCTTGTCGCCGTCGTACTCGATGGTGACCTGGGTCTTGCCGTCGGGGCGCAGGTACGGGATGGTCCCGTTCTTGCGGACCTCGGACAGCCGGCGGGAGAGCCGGTGCGCGATGTAGATCGGGAGCGGCATGAGCTCGGGCGTCTCGTCGCAGGCGTAGCCGAACATCAGGCCCTGGTCGCCCGCGCCCTGCTTGTCGAGCTCGTCCTCCTCGTCCCTGCGGGAGGCACCCTCGACCCGCTTCTCGTAGGCGGTGTCGACGCCCTGAGCGATGTCGGGCGACTGCGCGCCGATGGACACCGAGACACCGCAGGAGGCGCCGTCGAAGCCCTTCTTCGAGGAGTCGTAGCCGATCTCCAGGATCTTGTTGCGCACCAGAGTCGGAATGTCGGCGTAGGCCTTGGTCGTGACCTCACCCGCGACGTGCACCAGACCGGTGGTGATCAAGGTCTCGACGGCGACGCGCGAAGTCGGGTCCTCGCGCAGGAGGGCGTCGAGAATGGTGTCGCTGATCTGGTCAGCGATCTTGTCGGGGTGACCCTCGGTAACGGATTCCGAGGTGAAGAGACGGCGGGACACATCGCTCCCTGGGGTTGCAGCGGCTGCTGGCTGATCATTGGCGGACGGCCGGGAGCTGCGCCCGGCACGATCCGGCATCAGTTTATCGGTCGCTGTCGGCTGCCGGGCCACGTGTCTCGCCCTTTGGGAGTTCTGTGACCTGCGGCACTGACGTCCGCGGTACGAGAATCACCCTCCGGAGAAGCCACTCACGCCCGGATATGGAAGGTTTTTTACCGGTGTGAGAGCTTAATCACGCCTGGGGCGAGAAGCGTGCCGACACGAGATCCCAGACCGTGTCGGCGAGCCCCTCCTTGGGACCGTACGGCACCGGGGTCTCGCCGCCGTCGGCCGCCAGGACCACCGCCTCGTTCTCCTCGGAGCCGAAGGTCTTGCGCTCCCCCACCTCATTGACGACGAGCAGGTCACAGCCCTTGCGCAGGAGCTTCTCGCGGCCGTTGGCGAGCACGTTGTCGGTCTCGGCGGCGAACCCGACGACGATCTGGTCCGGCGTCGCCCGCTCGGCGGAGACCTCGGCGAGGATGTCCGGATTGCGGACGAGCACGATCGGCGCGGGCTCCTGGCCGTCCTTCTTCTTGATCTTCCCCTCGGCGTACTCGGCCGGGCGGAAATCGGCGACCGCGGCCGCCATCACCACGACATCGGCGTCGGACGCGGCCTTCAGCACCGCCTCTCGCAACTGCACCGCGGTGCCGACCCGTACGACGTCGGCGCCCGACGGATCGGGCAGTCCGGTGTTCGCCTCGATGAGCGTGACCCTGGCCCCGCGGGCGACCGCGGTACGGGCCAGCGCGTACCCCTGCTTCCCGGAGGAGCGGTTGCCGAGATAGCGGACCGGATCGAGCGGCTCCCGCGTACCGCCCGCGCTGATCACCACATGGCGGCCCACCAGGTCCGGCGCGACGGGCCCGCGGGCCAGCACCCGGCGGCAGACCTCGAAGATCTCGCCGGGATCGGGCAGCCGGCCCTTGCCGGTGTCGACGCCGGTGAGCCGGCCGACGGCGGGCTCGATGACGACGGCGCCACGCCGGCGCAGCGTGGCGACGTTCTCCTGGGTGGCGGGGTGCTCCCACATCTCGGTGTGCATGGCGGGCGCGAAGACCACCGGACAGCGAGCGGTGAGGAGCGTGTTGGTGAGCAGGTCGTCGGCGAGACCGTGGGCGGCCTTGGCGAGCATGTCGGCGGTGGCGGGGGCGACCACGACGAGGTCGGCGTCCTGCCCGATGCGGACGTGCGGCACCTCGTGGACGTCGTTCCACACCTCGGTCGACACCGGGTGCCCGGAGAGCGCCGACCAGGTGGCGGCACCCACGAACTGAAGTGCGGACCCGGTCGGGACGACCCGTACGTCATGACCGGACTCGGTCAGCCGTCGCAGCAGCTCGCACGCCTTGTAGGCGGCGATACCCCCGCTGACCCCCAGAACGACCTTCGGCTTCTCCACTGCGTCTCCCCGCACTCGGGTACGTACCTCGGACACGTACAACCCCCATGCTGCCTCACGGCACCGAAGGCACCCCCACGACCCCGGACACACCACAGGCCCGGCGATGGTGGCCGCCGGGCCTGTGGTGAAGGTGCTCTGTTCCTGCTTACTGAGCGGGGCCCTCGATGGCCTCGGAGGTCAGCAGGCCCGCGTTGATCTCGCGGAGCGAGATCGAGAGCGGCTTCTCGTGCACGTGGGTGTCGACGAGCGGACCGACGTACTCGAGAAGGCCCTCGCCGAGCTGCGAGTAGTACGCGTTGATCTGACGCGCGCGCTTGGCGGCGTAGATCACAAGGCTGTACTTCGAGTCGGTGGCCTCAAGGAGCTCATCAATCGGCGGGTTGATGATGCCCTCGGGCGTGGTGATGGAAGAGGACACTCTCTGCCTTCCGAAGGGGGTAAAGATCAAAGAAAACTTTGATTCTGCGGATTCCGCCGGGGTGGTGCTCCGGTTCGGCTGGTTCAGGCGCTGCTGTCACGGCGGGCGGAAGCCTGAAGCATCAAGGCTAGCAGCTCACGTGATACGTCCTCGACGGAGGTGTTGACCAGCGTCGTATCGAACTCGGATTCGGCGGCGAGCTCGACCTTGGCGGCGGAAAGCCGACGCTCGATCACCTCGGGCGCCTCGGTCCCGCGGCCGGTGAGCCGGCGCACCAGCTCGTCCCAGCTCGGCGGGGCGAGGAAGACCAGCCGTGCGTCGGACATCGACTGGCGGACCAGCCGGGCCCCCTGGAGATCGATCTCCAGAAGGACCGGCTCGCCCGCGTCGAGACGTTCGAGCACGGCGCGGCGCGGTGTGCCGTACCGGTTGCCGGCGAATTCGGCCCACTCCAGCAGTTCGCCGTTGGCGATCAGCTTGTCGAACTCGTCGTTGTCCACGAAGAAGTAGTGGACACCGTTGCGCTCCCCGGGGCGCGGCTTGCGGGTCGTCGCCGACACCGAGAGCCAGACCTCGGGGTGCACCTTGCGCATGTGAGCGACGACCGTGCTCTTGCCGACTCCGGAGGGGCCGGAGAGCACGGTCAGCCGCGGACGTACGTCCGGGGGTACGGGGGACGTCCCCCGGGATGTTGCAGCCATGGAGCGATTATCCCCGTTCTCAGGGGTGCCTGAGCACGTCAGGCGGCGGAGCCGCCGAACTCTCGCTCCAAGGAAGCGATCTGGTTGGAGCCGAGACCCCGCACACGGCGGCTCTCGGAGATCCCGAGCCGCTCCATGATCTGCTTGGCGCGGACCTTGCCCACGCCGGGCAGGGACTCCAGAAGGGCGGAGACCTTCATCTTGCCGATGACGTCGTTCTCCTGGCCCTGCTTGATGACCTCGTGGAGCGAGGCGCCGGAGTGCTTGAGTCGATTCTTGACCTCGGCCCGCTCCCGGCGAGCCGCGGCGGCCTTTTCGAGCGCGGCTGCGCGCTGTTCAGGGGTAAGGGGCGGAAGAGCCACGCCTACGTCACCTCGGATGTCGATCTGTCGGATACGGACCGGTGAGGAACCTAGTCGGCCCACACCTGGTGAGCAACGAACAACCTGTGCACGTTCGCTCTCGACGGAGACTAGCGGCCAAGGCCGCCGGAGTCAGCGAGAACAGACGAAAAGTCCTGGTCAGCCTGAGCCGACCAGGACATTTCAGGCATAACAACCGCGTTTTCAGGTCATGATTCCGTCAACACGCTGTTACATGGCATGGTCAGCTTTCCTGAACGGCTGCACGGACCTCATCCGTGAGCCGTTCGGCGGCTTCGCGCAGCCCTGACGCGTCCGGTCCGTGGCGCAGCACGCCCCGGCTCACGCTCGGCAGCACGTTGCCCACCGCGGCACCGAAGACACCCGGCAGATCGGCGGGGGTGGCACCCTGGGCGCCGATCCCGGGGGCCAGCAGCGGTCCGTTGACCGCCAGATCCACGCCCGCGTCGCCGAGCGTGGCGCCGATCACGGCGCCGACCGAGCCGAGCGGCTCGGCGCCCTCGTTCTCGGCAGCCACGTGGTCGAGCATCACCTGGGCCAGCGACCGGCCGTCCGCGGCGGTGGCGCGCTGCACCTCGGCGCCCTCGGGGTTGGACGTGAGTCCGAGGACGAAGACGCCCGCACCGGAAAGTACGGCCGCGTCGAGCGCCGGACGCAGCGAGCCGAAGCCGAGGTACGGCGAAACGGTGAGCGCGTCGGAGAACAGCGGCGAGTCCTTGTCCAGATAGGTCGCCGCGTAGGCGCCCATGGTGGAGCCGATGTCACCGCGCTTGGCGTCCATCAGGACGAGCGCGCCGGCCGCCCGCGCCTCCTCGACGCCCTTCTCCAGGACGGCGATGCCGCGCGACCCGAACCGCTCGAAGAACGCGGACTGCGGCTTGAGGACGGCGACCCGGTCGGCCAGCGCCTCGACGACGGTGCGCGTGAAGCGCTCCAGGCCCGCGATGTCGTCGTTCAGACCCCAGGAGGTGAGCAACGAGGCGTGCGGGTCGATGCCGACGCAGAGCGGCCCACGGATGTCCATGGCACGGCGCAGTCGTGCGCCGAAGGGTTCACAAGTCACTTCGTGGCCTTCCGGGTCTCGGCGCCGACGGCCTCGGCGAGAGTGGCGTACGGGGAGGAGGCGAGGCGTGCGGCCAGGCCCTTGTGGATCGCGCGGGCGTAGAACGGGCCCTCGTAGATGAAGGCGCTGTAGCCCTGGACGAGGGTGGCGCCGGCGAGGATGCGCTGCCAGGCGTCCTCTGCGGTCTCGATGCCGCCGACGCCCACCAGGGTGATCTCGTCGCCGACCCGCGTGTAGAGGCGCCGCAGGACCTCCAGGGAGCGCGCTTTGAGGGGCGCGCCGGAGAGTCCGCCGGTCTCCTCGACGAGCGACGGCGAGGACTTCAGCCCGAGGCCGTCGCGCGCGATGGTGGTGTTGGTGGCGATGATGCCGTCCAGACCGAGCTCGACCGCGAGGTCGGCGACCGCGTCGACGTCCTCGTCGGCGAGGTCGGGGGCGATCTTGACGAGGAGCGGCACCCGGCGGTCGCCGACGGTCCGGTCGGCCGCCTCGCGCACGGCGGTGAGCAGCGGCCGCAGCGCCTCGGTGGCCTGGAGGTTGCGCAGACCGGGCGTGTTGGGCGAGGAGACGTTGACGACGAGGTAGTCGGCGTGGCGGGCGAGCCGCTCGGTGGACTTCACGTAGTCGCCGACGGCCTCGGCCTCCGGCACGACCTTGGTCTTGCCGATGTTGACGCCGACCGTCGTCCGGAAGACGGGGTTACGGGCGGCCAGGCGCTCGGCCACGGCCGCGGAGCCCTCGTTGTTGAACCCCATGCGGTTGATCAGCGCCCGGTCCGCCACAAGGCGGAAGAGGCGCTTCTTGGGGTTGCCGGGCTGCGGCTCGCCGGTGACCGTACCGATCTCGATGTGGTCGAAACCGAGCATCGACATGCCGTCGATCGCGACGGCGTTCTTGTCGAAGCCCGCGGCGAGGCCGAACGGGCCGTGCATACGCAGGCCGAGGGCCTCGGTGCGCAGCTCCTTGTAGCGGGGGGCGAGCGCCGCGGCGACGAAGGTGCGCAGGACGGGGATGCGGGCCGCGAGGCGGATCCACCGGAAGGCCAGGTAGTGGGCCTGCTCCGGGTCCATCCGCTTGAAGACCAGCCGGAAGAAGAACTTGTACATGGGAGTGTCCTCACAGAGAGGGGGACACCGTTTCCGGTGTCCCCCTGCTGGGCTGCCTAGTCGCGGGCCGCGGTCAGATGTTCCGCGTGTTCCTGGAGGGAACGTACGCCGACGTCTCCGTGGGTGAGCGCGTCGATGCCCTGGACAGCGGCGGCGAGCGCCTGGACCGTGGTCAGGCACGGCACCGCGCGGGCCACGGCCGCGGTACGGATCTCGTAGCCGTCGAGGCGGCCGCCCGTCCCGTACGGCGTGTTGACGATCAGGTCGACCTCACCGTCGTGGATGAGCTGGACGATGGTCCTCTCGCCGTTCGGGCCCTCGCCCTCGGACTGCTTGCGCACGACGGTGGCGTTGATGCCGTTGCGCTTGAGTACCTCGGCGGTGCCGGAGGTGGCCATCAGCTCGAAGCCGTGGGCGACCAGCTCGCGGGCCGGGAAGATCATCGAGCGCTTGTCGCGGTTGGCGACGGAGATGAAGGCACGGCCCTTGGTGGGCAGCGGGCCGTAGGCGCCGGCCTGCGACTTGGCGTACGCCGTGCCGAAGACCGAGTCGATGCCCATGACCTCACCCGTGGAGCGCATCTCCGGGCCCAGGACCGTGTCGACGCCGCGGCCGTGGATGTCGCGGAACCGCGACCACGGCATGACGGCCTCCTTGACGGAGATCGGCGCGTCGAGCGGCAGGGTGCCGCCGTCACCGTTCCTCGGCAGCAGGCCCTCCTCGCGGAGCTCGGCGATGGTCGCGCCCAGCGAGATGCGCGCGGCGGCCTTGGCGAGCGGCACCGCGGTCGCCTTCGACGTGAAGGGGACGGTGCGGGAGGCGCGCGGGTTGGCCTCCAGGACGTACAGGATGTCGCCGGAGAGCGCGAACTGAATGTTGATCAGCCCACGGACGCCGACGCCCTTGGCGATGCCCTCGGTGGAGGCACGCAGCCGCTTGATGTCGTAGCCGCCGAGGGTGATCGGGGGCAGCGCACAGGCGGAGTCACCGGAGTGGATGCCGGCCTCCTCGATGTGCTCCATGACACCGCCGAGGTAGAGCTCGGTGCCGTCGTAGAGCGCGTCGACGTCGATCTCGATGGCGTCGTCGAGGAAGCGGTCGACCAGGACCGGCCGGGTGGGGCTGATCTCGGTGGACTCGGCGATGTACGAGGAGAGCCGCGTCTCGTCGTACACGATCTCCATGCCGCGGCCGCCGAGCACGTACGACGGGCGTACGAGGACGGGGTAACCGATCTCGTCGGCGATGCCCTTGGCCTCGGCGAACGTGGTGGCGGTGCCGTGCTTCGGTGCCGGGAGTCCGGCCTCGGCCAGGACGCGGCCGAACGCGCCGCGGTCCTCGGCGGCGTGGATCGCCTCCGGGGAGGTGCCGACGACCGGCACCCCGTTGTCCTTGAGCGCCTGCGACAGACCCAGCGGGGTCTGGCCGCCGAGCTGGACGATGACACCCGCGATCGGGCCCGCGAGGGACTCGGCGTGCACGATCTCCAGCACGTCCTCGAGCGTCAGCGGCTCGAAGTACAGGCGGTCGGAGGTGTCGTAGTCGGTGGAGACGGTCTCCGGGTTGCAGTTGACCATCACGGTCTCGTAGCCCGCGTCGCTCAGCGCGAAGGAGGCGTGGACGCAGGAGTAGTCGAACTCGATGCCCTGACCGATGCGGTTGGGGCCCGAGCCGAGGATGATCACCGCGGGCTTGGTGCGGGTCGCGACCTCGCTCTCCTCGTCGTACGAGGAGTAGAAGTACGGCGTCTTCGCGGCGAACTCGGCGGCGCAGGTGTCGACCGTCTTGTAGACCGGGCGGATGCCGAGCGCGTGCCGCACCTCACGGACGACGTCCTCGCGCAGACCGCGGATCTCGGCGATCTGGACATCGGAGAATCCGTGCCGCTTGGCCTCGGCCAGCAGCTCGGGACCGAGCTTGTCGGCGGCGGCCAGCTCGTCGGCGATCTCCTTGATCAGGAAGAGCTGGTCGACGAACCAGGGGTCGATCCTCGTGGCGTCGAAGACTTCTTCCGGCGTGGCGCCGGCCCGGATCGCCTGCATCACCGTGTTGATCCGGCCGTCGGTCGGGCGGACCGCCTCGGCCAGCAGCTCGGCCTTGTCGCCGGGCTCACCGGTGAAGGCGAACTGCGAGCCCTTCTTCTCCAGGGAGCGCAGCGCCTTCTGGAGCGCCTCGGTGAAGTTGCGGCCGATCGCCATGGCCTCGCCCACCGACTTCATGGTGGTGGTGAGGGTCGAGTCGGCGGACGGGAACTTCTCGAAGGCGAACCGCGGGGCCTTGACGACGACATAGTCGAGCGTCGGCTCGAAGGAGGCCGGGGTCTTCTCGGTGATGTCGTTGGGGATCTCGTCGAGCGTGTAGCCGACGGCCAGCTTGGCGGCGATCTTGGCGATCGGGAAGCCGGTGGCCTTCGACGCCAGTGCCGAGGAGCGGGAGACGCGCGGGTTCATCTCGATCACGATGACCCGGCCGTCGGTCGGGTCGATGGCGAACTGGATGTTGCAGCCGCCGGTGTCGACGCCGACCTCGCGGATGATCGCGATGCCGATGTCGCGCAGCCGCTGGTACTCGCGGTCGGTGAGCGTCATCGCCGGGGCGACGGTGATCGAGTCACCCGTGTGGACGCCCATCGGGTCGAAGTTCTCGATGGAGCAGACGACCACGACGTTGTCGTGCTTGTCGCGCATCAGCTCCAGCTCGTACTCCTTCCAGCCGAGGATGGACTCCTCCAGGAGCACCTCGGTGGTCGGGGAGAGCGTGAGGCCCTGACCGGCGATCCGGCGCAGCTCCTCCTCGTCGTGCGCGAAGCCGGAACCGGCGCCGCCCATCGTGAAGGAGGGGCGGACGACGACGGGGTAGCCGCCGAGCGTGTCGACGCCCTGGATCACGTCGTCCATCGTGTGGCAGATGACCGAGCGGGCGGACTCGCCGTGGCCGATCTTCGCGTTGACGGCCTCGACGACGCCCTTGAAGAGGTCGCGGTCCTCGCCCTTGTTGATGGCTTCGACATTGGCGCCGATGAGCTCGACGCCGTACTTCTCCAGGACACCGTTCTCGTGCATGGAGATCGCGGTGTTGAGCGCGGTCTGGCCGCCCAGCGTCGGGAGCAGCGCGTCGGGGCGCTCCTTGGCGATGATCTTCTCGACGAACTCGGGGGTGATCGGCTCGACGTACGTGGCGTCGGCGATCTCCGGGTCGGTCATGATCGTCGCCGGGTTGGAGTTCACCAGGATGACGCGCAGGCCCTCGGCCTTGAGAACGCGGCAGGCCTGGGTGCCGGAGTAGTCGAACTCGGCGGCCTGACCGATGACGATCGGGCCGGAGCCGATGACCAGGACGGACTGGATATCGGAGCGCTTAGGCACGCTGGCCCTCCATCAGGGATACGAAGCGGTCGAAGAGGTACGCGGCGTCGTGCGGGCCCGCGGCTGCTTCGGGGTGGTACTGGACGCTGAAGGCCGGCTGGTCGAGAAGCTGCAGCCCCTCGACGACCTGGTCGTTCAGGCAGACGTGGGAGACCTCGGCGCGGCCGAACTTCGTGTCCGACACCTTGTCCAGCGGGGCGTCGACGGCGAAGCCGTGGTTGTGCGCGGTGACCTCGACCTTGCCGGTCGTGCGGTCCTGCACCGGCTGGTTGATGCCGCGGTGGCCGTACTTCAGCTTGTAGGTGCCGAAGCCGAGGGCGCGGCCCAGGATCTGGTTGCCGAAGCAGATGCCGAAGAGCGGCGTCTTCCGCTCCAGGACGCCCTGCATGACGGAGACCGGGTGGTCGGCGGTGGCCGGGTCGCCGGGGCCGTTGGAGAAGAAGACTCCGTCGGGCCGGACCGCGTACACCTCGTCGAGGGTGGCGGTGGCGGGCAGGACGTGCACCTCGATGCCGCGCTCGGCCATCCGGTACGGGGTCATGCCCTTGATGCCGAGGTCGATCGCGGCGACGGTGAACTTCTTGGTGCCGATCGCGGGGACGACGTACGTCTCCTTGGTCGCGACCTCGGCGGAGAGGTCGGCGCCCACCATCTCGGGGGCTTCCAGCACCCGGGCCAGCAGCGTGGCCTCGTCGGCGACCGCGTCGCCGGAGAAGATGCCGACGCGCATGGCGCCGCGCTCGCGCAGGTGGCGGGTGAGGGCGCGGGTGTCGATGCCGCTGATGCCGACGACGCCCTGGCGCTCCAGCTCCTCGTCGAGCGAACGCTGCGAGCGCCAGTTGGACGGCACCCGGGCGGGGTCGCGCACCACGTAGCCGGAGACCCAGATCTGCTGGGATTCGGGGTCCTCGTCGTTCACCCCGGTGTTGCCGACGTGCGGGGCGGTCATCACGACGACCTGGCGGTGGTACGAGGGGTCGGTCAGGGTCTCCTGGTAGCCGGTCATGCCGGTGGAGAACACCGCCTCGCCGAAGGTCTCCCCCACGGCCCCGTAGGCGCGGCCGCGGAAGGCGCGGCCGTCCTCCAGGACGAGTACGGCGGGAGCTTTGGCGGCTCCCCGGGTGGAGATGGTCATCGTGCGGTGCCTTCCGTAGTGCTGGTGAGGTGGTGAATGGCGTCGACCCAGGCCGGGTGTTCGGCCGAGCGGTCGGAGCGGAAGCCGGAGTCGATCAGCTTGTCGCCGAGCGCCCAGGTGATGATCAGCAGGCCGCCCTCCGGGAGGACCTTGCCCGCGATGCCCTTGTCGAGCCGGGCGTCACGCAGCTGCGCGGCCGGGACGAAGAAGTCGGCTGCTCCGGGGCGTACGACGTCGAGTCCCTGCTCGGTCAGCGTGAGCTCCACGCGGCTGCGGGTGCCGAGGCCATGGGCGACGATCCGGTCGAGCCACTGCCCGGCGGTCGTCGAGGCGTGGTAGCGGCCGGTCATCGTCAGCAGCGGCTCGCCGTCGGCGTACCCCTCCGGCGTGGCGGGCAGCTCCGGCAGATCGGACTGCAGGCTCCCCCGCCACTTCCATCCCTGGCGCATCAGCCAGTAGATGAAGGCGATGAAGACGATCAGTCCGATCACCCAGCTGATGCGGGCGGACCAGTCGGTCACGTCCGCCGACTTCTGCTCGGCGGCCAGCTGGTACAGGGGGGTCAGTGATGTCACGCGAGCTTCCCGTCGACGACCGTGGCACGGCCCCGCAGGAACGTATGGGTGACGCGCCCCGGCAGCTCGCGCCCCTCGTACGGGGTGTTGCGGCTGCGGGAGGCGAAGCCCGCGGGGTCCACGACTCCACGGTATGCCGGATCGACCAGCGTGAGGTTGGCAGGCTCACCGGCCGAGACGGGGCGACCGTGTCCGTCGAGCCGGCCGATGGCGGCCGGGCGGAACGACATCCGGTCGGCGACGCCCGCCCAGTCGAGGAGCCCCGTCTCGACCATCGTCTGCTGGACGACGGAGAGCGCGGTCTCCAGACCCACCATGCCCATGGCGGCCGCGGCCCACTCGCAGTCCTTGTCCTCGTGCGGGTGCGGGGCGTGGTCGGTGGCGACGCAGTCGATCGTGCCGTCGGCGAGCGCCTCGCGCAGGGCCAGCACGTCGGCCTCGGTGCGCAGCGGCGGGTTCACCTTGTAGACCGGGTTGTACGACCGTACGAGCTCGTCGGTGAGGAGCAGGTGGTGCGGGGTGACCTCGGCGGTCACGTTCCAGCCCTTGGACTTGGCCCAGCGGACGATCTCCACCGATCCGGCGGTCGACAGGTGGCAGATGTGCACCCGGGAGCCGACGTGGGCGGCGAGGAGGACGTCGCGGGCGATGATCGACTCCTCGGCGACGGCCGGCCATCCGCCGAGACCGAGTTCGGCCGAGACGATGCCCTCGTTCATCTGGGCGCCCTCGGTCAGGCGGGGCTCCTGGGCGTGCTGGGCGACGACACCGTCGAACGCCTTCACGTACTCCAGCGCGCGCCGCATGATCACCGCGTCGTCGACACACTTGCCGTCGTCGGAGAAGACTTTCACTCCAGCGGCCGAATCGTGCATGGCGCCGAGCTCGGCGAGCTGCTTGCCCTCCAGCCCGACGGTGACGGCGCCGATCGGCTGCACGTCGCAGTAGCCGGACTCCTTGCCGAGCCGCCAGACCTGCTCCACGACACCGGCGGTGTCGGCGACCGGGAAGGTGTTGGCCATGGCGTGCACGGCGGTGAAGCCACCGACCGCCGCCGCCTTGGTGCCGGTGAGAACGGTCTCGGAGTCCTCGCGCCCGGGCTCACGCAGATGGGTGTGCAGGTCGACCAGGCCGGGCAGCAGAACCTGCCCCTCGGCTTCGACGACGGTCACGTCGCCGGCATCGATACCGGCACCACTCCAGTCGATTTCGCCCTGCCGGGCGGTGGCGGCAATGGTCTCGCCGTCGATCAGGACGTCCTGGGGCTCGCCACCGAGGACCTTCGCGCCGCGGATAAGGATCTTGCTCATGATTACTTGTTCTCCTCGGAATCAGCGGGGCGCGCAGCGCTTCGATCAAGGGCGGTGGCGGGCTCGGACCCACCCAGCAGCAGATAGAGCACCGCCATCCGGATGGAGACACCGTTGGCGACCTGCTCGACGGCCGTGCAGCGGTCGGAGTCGGCGACCTCGGCGGTGATCTCCATGCCGCGGACCATCGGGCCGGGGTGCATGACGATGGCGTGCTCCGGCATCCTCGCCATGCGATCGCCGTCCAGGCCGTAGCGGCGGGAGTACTCGCGCTCGGTCGGGAAGTACGCGGCGTTCATCCGTTCGCGCTGCACACGCAGCATCATCACCGCGTCGGACTTCGGCAGCACCTCGTCGAGGCTGTAGCTGACCTCGCAGGGCCACTGCTCCACGCCCACCGGCACGAGGGTCGGCGGGGCCACCAGGGTGACATGGGCGCCGAGCGTGTGCAGCAGGTGGACATTGGAGCGGGCGACCCGGCTGTGCAGGATGTCGCCGACGATGGTGATCCGCCGTCCGTCCAGGTCCCGGCCCAGGCCGGCGTCGGCGCCGACCAGCCGGCGACGCATGGTGAACGCGTCGAGCAACGCCTGGGTGGGGTGCTCATGGGTGCCGTCACCGGCGTTGACGACGGCTCCGTCGATCCAGCCGGACGTCGCGAGGCGGTACGGGGCGCCGGAGGCACCGTGCCGGATGACGACGGCGTCGGCGCCCATCGCCTCCAGGGTCAGCGCGGTGTCCTTGAGCGACTCGCCCTTGGAGACCGACGAGCCCTTCGCGGAGAAGTTGATGACATCGGCGGAGAGGCGCTTGGCAGCGGCCTCGAAGGAGATGCGGGTGCGCGTCGAGTCCTCGAAGAAGAGGTTGACGACGGTACGGCCGCGCAGGGTCGGGAGTTTCTTGATCGGCCGGTCCGCTACCCGGGCCATCTCCTCGGCGGTGTCGAGGATCAGGACGGCGTCGTCGCGGGTGAGGTCGGCGGCCGAGATGAGGTGACGCTTCATCTGGGTGTTCTCCTGGAGAGTTCAGGCATGCGGGCGCGCGGAAGCTGTCGTACGACCGGTGCGTCGTACGGAACGGGTACAGCTACTGCTCGCCTGCCGGGACGGTCTGCTGGACACCGAGCAGTACGGCGTCACGGCCGTCCTCCTCGGCAAGCTGGACCTTGACCGTCTCCCGCAGCGACGTGGGGAGGTTCTTGCCGACGTAGTCGGCACGGATCGGGAGCTCGCGGTGGCCTCGGTCGACGAGGACCGCAAGCTGCACCGCGCGGGGCCGGCCGATGTCGCCGAGCGCGTCGAGCGCGGCGCGGATCGTGCGGCCGGAGAAGAGAACATCGTCCACCAGGACGACCAGGCGGCCCTCGATGCCCTCGCCGGGGATCTCGGTGCGGGCCAGGGCGCGCGCCGGGCGCAGCCGCAGGTCGTCGCGGTACATGGTGATGTCGAGGGAGCCGACCGGCATCTTCCGGCCGGTGATCTCCTGGAGCTTGTCGGCGAGCCGACGGGCGAGAAAGACACCTCGGGTCGGGATGCCGAGCAGGACCACGTCGTCGGCGCCCTTGGCGCGTTCGACGATTTCGTGGGCGATGCGGGTCAGTACTCGGGCAATGTCGGGAGCCTCCAGAACGGGGCGTGCCGCATTGCCGGTGGCTTCGTGCTGTGCGTCCATAAGAAACGGACCTCCTTCTCCGCCTCACTGGACGGACCTTAAAGGACGTCGAAATTGCGTCATCAACGTTACCAGGGCTTGTACCAGCCCCTGGTCGCACCCCCGGGAGGTGCCGGTCCGGACCATTCGGCTTGACGCATCCAAGTAACGCTGCGTAACCTCACAGTGAGTTACCAGACTTCGTCCGGGGAGCCTTATGTCCAGCGAATACGCAAAACAGCTCGGGGCCAAGCTCCGTGCCATCCGCACCCAGCAGGGCCTCTCCCTCCATGGCGTGGAGGAGAAGTCCCAGGGCCGCTGGAAGGCCGTCGTGGTCGGCTCGTACGAGCGTGGCGACCGCGCCGTCACCGTACAGCGCCTCGCCGAGCTGGCGGACTTCTACGGGGTCCCGGTGCAGGAGCTTCTGCCCGGTACGACGCCGGGCGGGGCCGCAGAACCGCCGCCGAAGCTCGTCCTGGACCTGGAGCGGCTTGCCCACGTCCCGCCGGAGAAGGCCGGACCGCTGCAGCGCTACGCCGCGACGATCCAGAGCCAGCGCGGTGACTACAACGGCAAGGTGCTCTCGATCCGCCAGGACGACCTGCGCACGCTGGCCGTGATCTACGACCAGTCGCCGTCCGTGCTCACGGAACAGCTGATCAGCTGGGGCGTTCTGGACGCGGACGCGCGTCGCGCCGTTGCCCACGAGGAAGGCTGACGTCCGGGGCTGAAGCCCCGGCCAGCAGAAACGTACCGCCGGGTTGCCGGGCGCCTTTTCGGGCCCGGCAACCCGGTGTTTTTTTCTGCCCCGGTCCGGGGTGCGGGGCCCGCCGCGGGGGGCTGTGCGGGGCCCGCCGCGGGGGGCGGTGCGGGGCTCTCCGCAGGGGGCGGTGCGGTTCTCGTACCCGGGTCCGGGGTGCGGGGGCGGTGCGGTTTTCGCACCCGGGTCCGAGGGGACCGGTTCCGTCCTCAATCGCCGGACGGGCTGGATTTTCGGCGCCGTGTCCCGGGGGCGCCGACGCCCCTGCCCGGTGGGGGTGGGCGGGGCCCCTCCGGGGCGTCTCCTCAGGACTGGCGCGGAAGCCCGCAACGCGGACGAACCCGGCACCTACGCCAGCCCCTGCGGGGACTCCCCTGCACGGCCCCACCCAGGCATCACCCGCGCCCGCGACCTGGTGGAACGCATGGCCGCTGACGCGCGACGGCCGGTCCGGGGTCGTGCAGGGGAGTCCCCGCAGGACGACGGACAAAGACCCGGGCTCCCCCGCGTACCCGCTGAACGTTCGTCGCCCGAGGAGACACCCCGGAGGGGCCCCGGACCACCACCCACCAGGGCAGGCGACCGTGCCACCAGGGCCCAGACGCACCCATCAAGCCCGTCCGGCGATTGAGGACGGAACCGGCCACCCCGGACCGGGGCACCGCCCCGCCCAGGGGCCCCGCACCACGCCGAAGGGCCCACGGTCACCGACCGTGGGCCCTTCGTGGGCTGAACGCCGCCGCAGCCTACGCCTCGCGGCGAAGGTTCGGCTTGAGGTCCTTGAACCGGGCGAGCAGCCCGTTCACAAAGGCTGGGGAGTCATCCGTGGAGAACTCCTTGGCAAGCTGCACCGCCTCGTCGATGACCACCGCGTCCGGCGTACCGTCCACCCAGATCAGCTCGTACGCACCGAGCCGCAGGATGTTCCGGTCGACGACCGGCATGCGGTCGATCTCCCAGTCCACGGCGTAGGTGACGATGAGCTCGTCGATCCGGTCGGCGTACTGCGCGTACCCCTCGACGAGCTCCATCGTGTACTCGGTGACCGGCGGCTGACGGGTGTCGGACCGCGAGTGCCGGACCCAGTCCGCGAGGACCGTCTGCACGGACTCACCGCGCTGGTCGGCCTCGAAGAGAATCTGGAAGGCGCGCTTGCGGGCCGTGTTCCGGGCAGCCACGGTTAGCTGTTCACCCGGCCGAGGTAGTCGCCCGTGCGGGTGTCGACCTTGATCTTCTCACCGGTGGTGATGAAGAGCGGGACGCCGATCTCGTAACCGGTCTCCAGCGTGGCGGGCTTGGTGCCACCGGTGGAGCGGTCACCCTGCACGCCGGGGTCGGTGTGCTGGATGGTCAGCTCGACGGCGGCCGGCAGCTCGACGTAGAGCACCTCGCCCTCGTGCTGGGCCACGGAGGCCGTGAAGCCCTCGATGAGGAAGTTGGCGGCGTCGCCGACAGCCTTGCGGTCGACCATCAGCTGGTCGTACGTGTCCATGTCCATGAAGACGAAGTACTCGCCGTCCATGTACGAGAACTGCATGTCGCGGCGGTCAATGGTGGCCGTCTCGACCTTCACGCCGGCGTTGAACGTCTTGTCGACGACCTTGCCGGAGAGCACGTTCTTGAGCTTGGTGCGCACGAAAGCCGGGCCCTTGCCGGGCTTGACGTGCTGGAACTCGACGACGGACCAGAGCTGGCCTCCGTCGAGCTTGAGCACCAGGCCGTTCTTGAGGTCGTTCGTGGAAGCCACGGTTGCGGAATCTCCTGGACTGAAGCTGGTGGACGGCCAAGGATGCGCGCTAGAGCGCGAGCAGCTCCTTGGTCGTAATGGTGAGTAGCTCGGGTCCGCCGTCCGCCTCGGGGCGCACGACGAGCGTGTCATCGATCCGGACCCCGCCCCGGCCCGGGAGGTGGACCCCCGGTTCGACGGTGACCGGCACACAAGCGTCCAGTTTACCCATGGCTGCCGGTGCCAGCTGCGGGTCCTCGTCGATTTCGAGTCCCACACCGTGCCCGGTCCAGGGTGCGAGGCACTCTCCGTGGCCTGCGGAGTCCAGGAGATGCCGGGCCGCGCGGTCCACATCGCGGTATGCCGCGCCCGGCACGAGAGCCTCGCGTCCGGCCCGCTGAGCGGCGAAAACCAGGTCGTACAGATCGATCTGCCAGGCGGCCGGCGCGGTCCCGATGACAAATGTACGGCCGATCTCGCACCGGTAGCCACGATAGTTCGCGCCGAGACAGACGGAGAGGAAATCTCCCTCCTCCACGCGCCGGTCCGAGGGCCGGTGGCGGCCCTGACCCGAGTTGGGTCCGGTGGCGACCGAGGTGGCGAAGGCGGGGCCGTCGGCGCCGTGGTCCACCAGCCGCCGTTCCAGTTCCAGGGCGAGGTGCCGTTCGGTGCGGCCGACCAGAATCGATTCGAGGAGTTCGCCGAGAGCCTGGTCGGTGATCTCGGCGGCGATCCGCAGACAGGCGATCTCCTCCTCGTCCTTGACGATGCGCAGCTGCTCGACCGTGGTGCCGAGATCGGTCAGCCGTAGCCGCGGGGCCACCGAGCCCATGGCTCGGTGGCGGGAGACCGTCAGATCGTGTTCCTCGACGGCCAGCGATTCCGCGCCGGAGGTGGTGGCCAGCTCGGCTGCAGCAACCGCCGGGTCTTCGCCGCCGGAGGGGGGCAACAGGACCAGCCGCAGCTCGTCGTCGGTGTGCCCGTGGTCGGGTTCGCCGGTCGGCGCGCGCGGGCAGAGCAGAACGTCCTCGTCGGGGCCGAGCAGCAGCACGGCACCCGGGGGCGCTCCGCCCGCGAGATAGCGGACGTTGGCGGGGCGGGAGACCAGGACGGCCGCGGATCCGACGGCGGCGCACCGGTCGCGGAGGAGCCCGCGCCGGACGGCGTACACCTCTGACATGCCACGAGCCTACGAGCGGGGGCGCCGGTCCGCCCGGTCAGCGCATCCGACCGGGGGGCGGCCGGCCGCCACCGGACCGGAGACCGGGGCCGGCCTGCCGTCACCAGGCCGGCGGACTGGCTATCGAGCGGGCGAGTATGTCGTCGAGGACGCGAGCCGTGGTCTCCACGTCGTACGTCGAGTTGTCGATGATCGGCAGCCCCGAGCCGTACCAGCCCGCCATCCGTCCGTGGATCCGGGCGACCTCCTCGTCCGAGAGGCGGCGGTTGCCACTGCGGGCGGCATTGCGCTCCAGCACGACCTCCAGGCCGGGCAGGAGCACCACGGGCAGAAGCCCCGGCCCCACATGACGCTTCCAGCCGCCCAGGCCCACGACGGGGCGGTCCGGGAAGACCGCGTCGTCGAGGATGCAGGAGATCCCGTTGGCCAGGAAATTACGGGCGGCGAAGCCGCAGGTGCGACGGGCCAGGCGGTACTGGGCCTCCGAGTGGTCGTTCCACCCGGTCTGCGGGTCGGCGAAGCCGGAGCGGACCCATTCGCGGACGTCGTCGAGGCTGACGTGGGCGGTGGGAACGCGGCGGCGGCTGGCCCACAGTTTGGCCACGGTCGTCTTGCCCGCGCCCGCGGGGCCGATCAGGAGGACGGCGAGCGTCGCCGTGCCCGTGCCGGGCTCGGCGGGTGGTGCGGGCAGCGGCACGGGGCCGCCGGGCGGCAGCTGGATGTGCCCGGTGGTCTCCCGGGACACGGGCGCCGGGGCGTGGTGCGGGGCGGGGCCCGTCCAGCCGGGGCCCTGGGGCGCGGGAGGAGGAGGTGGCGGCGGCCCCGGCGGACCGGGGCGGCCGGGGTGCTGGGCCTGGTGCGTCCAGCCGGCAGGTCCGTTTCCGGGTCCTTGGGGCGGCGGCAGCGGGGCCCCCACTGCATGCTGCATCCGGTGCCACTCCGTCTCGTACAGGCAACTGGCGCTGGTGGAACGGCAACCGTACCTCCCCCGGCCACCGCTGGGAGGTGCCCCCTCCCGGCCGTCACACAGGGAACGGTCGGGGACGGTCCGGAGTGCCCCGTCGGCCGGTCTTCCGGCCGACGGGGCCCGTGTCAGTCCGTCAGTTCGTCGGCGAGGGCGCGCAGGGCGAGCCGGTAGGAGCCGATACCGAATCCGGCCACGGTGCCCGTGGCGACCGGCGCGACGACGGAGGTGTGGCGGAATTCCTCCCGTGCGTATGGGTTCGAGATGTGCACCTCGATGAGCGGGGCGGTGCGCTGAGCGGCCGCGTCCCGCATTCCGTACGAGTAATGGGTGAAAGCCCCCGGGTTGAGAACGACCGGAATTGACCCGTCCGCGGCCTCGTGCAGCCAGCGGATCAGCTCGCCCTCGTCGTTGGTCTCCCGGACGTCGACGTCGAAGCCGAGCTCCTTGCCGAGCGTCCGGCAGGTTTCGACGAGTCCGGCGTACGACGTCGCGCCGTACACATCGGGCTCACGGGAGCCGAGCCGACCGAGGTTCGGCCCGTTGAGCACGAAGACCCGGCGGGTCACGCCGACACCTCCCCGTACGCCGCGAGCAGCACCGCCGGGTCGGGTCCCTCCAGGACGGTGGGCTTGCCCAGGCCGTCGAGGACGATGAAGCGCAGCAGGTCGCCGCGGGACTTCTTGTCGATCTTCATGTTCTCCAGCAGCTTGGGCCACTGGTCGCCGCGGTAGGTGAGCGGCAGTCCGACGGACTCCAGGACGGTGCGGTGCCGGTCGGCGGTGGCGTCGTCGAGGCGCCCGGCCAGTCGGCCCAGCTCGGCGGCGAAGACCATCCCGATGGAGACGGCCGCGCCGTGGCGCCACTTGTAGCGCTCGTTCTTCTCGATGGCGTGGCCGAGGGTGTGACCGTAGTTGAGGATCTCGCGCAGCCCGGACTCCTTCAGGTCGCTGGAGACGACCTCGGCCTTGACCCGGATGGAACGCTCGATCAGCTCGGCGGTGTGCGGTCCGGCGGGCGTACGGGCGCCTTCCGGGTCCGACTCGATCAGGTCGAGGATCGCGGGGTCGGCGATGAAACCGGCCTTGATGACCTCGGCCATGCCGCTGACGTAGTCGTGCACGGGCAGCGAGTCGAGGGCGGCGAGGTCGCAGAGCACCCCGGCCGGCGGGTGGAAGGCGCCGACGAGGTTCTTGCCCTCGGCAGTGTTGATCCCGGTCTTGCCGCCGACGGCCGCGTCGACCATGGCGAGCACGGTCGTCGGTACGGCGATCCAGTGCACCCCGCGCAGCCACGTCGCCGCGACGAACCCGGCCACATCGGTGGTGGCTCCGCCGCCGACGCCGACGATGACGTCGGTGCGGGTGAAGCCGGTCTGGCCGAGCGCCTTCCAGCAGTACGCCGCGACCTCGACGGTCTTGGCCTCCTCGGCGTTCGGCAGCTGGATCGCGATGGCCTCGTAGCCCTGCTCGGCGAGGTCCTGACGGACCGCCTCGCCGGTCTCGGCGAGCGCCTCGGGGTGCAGGACCGCGACCCGCCGGGCGCGGTCACCGATCAGCGAGGGCAGCTCACCGAGCAGCTGCCGGCCGACCAGCACCTCGTACGGGTCGGTGCCCGCGCTCCCGGCGATCTGGATGCGTGTGGGTCCCTGGTCCGTCATGCGTGTGTTCTCCCGGCCGGGCGCCGCGGGGTCGCCCGCGCTCTCCGGCAGTTCCAGTGCGTCGAGGACCGCCTGGGCGACCTCTTCGGGTGTGCGCTCGTCGGTGGCGACGGTCGCCCTGGCCACCTCGGTGTAGAGATGGCGGCGGGCGTCCATCAGCTCGCGCCACTGCCGGCGCGGGTTGACGGCGAGCAGCGGGCGCGCGGTGTTCAGCCCGACCCGCTTGACGGCCTCTTCGACATCCATCGAGAGGTAGACGACCGCGTGGTCGGCGAGCAGGGTGCGGGTCGTCTCGTCGAGCACGGCTCCGCCGCCGAGCGAGAGGACGCCGGTGTGCTCGGCGACGGCGGTGCGTACCGCCTGCCGTTCCAACTCGCGGAAGTGCTCCTCGCCCTCGTCGTAGAAGATCTCCGAGATCGGCTTGCCCGCCGTGGCCACGACATCCGCGTCGGTGTCCCGGTAGGTGGTGCCGAGCCGGTCGGCGAGCAGCTCACCGACCGTGGACTTGCCGACGCCCATCGGGCCGACGAGGACGATCAGCGGGCCGCTCATCGGATCTGGAGGTGGTCGACGTACGACTGCACGTTGCGCTGGGTCTCGGGGACGCTGTCCCCGCCGAACTTCTCCGCCACGGCGTCGGCCAGAACCAGCGCGACCATCGCCTCGGCGACGATGCCGGCGGCCGGCACAGCGCAGACATCGGAGCGCTGGTGGTGCGCCTTGGCCGGCTCACCGGTGACGACGTCGACGGTGGCGAGCGCGCGGGGCACGGTCGCGATGGGCTTCATCGCCGCGCGGACCCGCAGCAGCTCGCCGGTGGTGAGACCGCCCTCGGTACCACCGGAGCGGCCGGAGGCGCGCTTGATGCCGTCCTCGGTGACCAGGATCTCGTCGTGCGCCTTCGAGCCGGGAACCCGGGCCAGGTCGAAGCCGTCTCCGACCTCGACACCCTTGATCGCCTGAATGCCCATCAGCGCTGCGGCGAGGCGCGCGTCGAGACGGCGGTCCCAGTGCACGTGCGAGCCGAGGCCGACCGGCACTCCGTACGCGAGCACCTCGACGACACCGCCCAAGGTGTCGCCGTCCTTGTGGGCCTGGTCGATCTCGGCGACCATTTCCTTGCTCGCGGCGGCGTCGAGGCAGCGCACCGGGTCGGCGTCGAGCTTCTCGACGTCGGCGGGCGTGGGGTAGACGCCGTACGGCGCCTTGGCCGCGGCCAGCTCGACGACATGGCTGACGATCTCGATGCCCGCGGTCTCCTTGAGGTACGACCGCGCGACGGCGCCGAGCGCCACCCGGGCCGCGGTCTCCCGGGCGCTGGCGCGCTCCAGGATCGGCCGGGCCTCGTCGAAGCCGTACTTCTGCATGCCCGCGAGGTCGGCGTGGCCGGGCCGGGGACGGGTCAGCGGGGCGTTACGAGCCAGGGTGGCGAGCTCGTCGGGGTCGACCGGGTCGGCCGACATGACCTGCTCCCACTTGGGCCATTCGGTGTTGCCCACCATCACGGCGACCGGGGACCCCATGGTCAGACCGTGGCGTACTCCACCCAGGAAGGTGACCTCGTCCTTCTCGAACTTCATCCGTGCGCCGCGGCCATAGCCGAGCCGCCGCCGGGCGAGTGCGTCCGCCACCATCTCCGTGGTGATCGGGACGCCGGCGGGAAGACCCTCCAGCGTCGCCACGAGTGCGGGGCCGTGCGACTCCCCCGCGGTCAGCCAGCGCAACCTGCTCAACGGTGCTCCTCATGCTCGCGCCTGGAACTGCAACGGCGCGACCGGGTGCGCGGCCCTGGCCCGCCACCCTCGATCCTCCCACGCCCGGGCCCCCGAACCGGCCGCCGGTCCAGCAGACGGACGGATCGGGGCACGTGACCGGTGTGGTCAGCGGGCGGCGAGTGCCTCTTCGCCGGCCTCCCGCATGGTTGCGAGCGGGGCGGTCGAGCGGCCCGTCATCTGCTCGACCTGCAGAACGGCCTGGTGCACCAGAAGGTCGAGACCTCCGATGACTACGCCGCTCCGGGACGACCAGGCGGCCGCGAGTCCGGTCGGCCAGGGCTCGTACAGCACATCGAAGAGCGTGCCGGGAGCGTCCGGTACCGCACCGGCCAGCGCGTCCGTGGTTCCGGCGGGCGTGGTCGCGATCACCAGGGGTGCGCGCAGCGCTTGCCCCGCATCCGCCCAGTCGGCGATCCGGACGTCGACGCCGAGGCGTTCGCCCCATCCGCGCATCTCGTCGCCGCGTTCCCGGCTGCGTACGTAGGCCGTGACCGGCCCGGTGCACATCGCCGCGAGGGCGGCAACAGCCGAGGAAGCGGTGGCTCCGGCGCCGAGGACGGCGGCGGACTCCACCTTTTCCACGCCTCGCTCGCGTAGAGCCGCGATCATGCCGGGGATGTCGGTGTTGTCGCCGACGCGACGGCCGTCCTCGGTGAACACGACCGTGTTCACGGCCTCGACCGCGGAGGCCGTCTCGCTGATGGAGTCCAGCAGCGGGATGATCGCGCGCTTCAGCGGCATGGTCAGCGAGAGTCCGGCCCAGGAGGAGTCCAGTCCCTCGATGAAGCCGGGCAGCGCCTGCTCGTCGATCTCGAACCGGTCGTAGGACCAGTCGGTGAGACCGAGCTCGGCGTACGCGGCCCGGTGCAGGACCGGGGAGAGCGAGTGGGCGATCGGCGAGCCGAGGACGGCTGCCCTGTGCGCGTGGGTCACTGGCCCGACTTCTTCCGTTCTGCCTCGTATTTGGCCACGTTCTTGTTGTGTTCGGCATTGGTCACGGAGAACAGGGTTTTATCCTCCGTCACCGACACGAAATAGAACCACGGTCCGGGCGTCGGGTTCATGGCGGAGTGCAGAGCGGCACTGCCGGGGTTGTTGATCGGCCCAGGTGGCAGGCCGTGGATGTAATACGTGTTGTACGGCTCCTTCCACTGGCGCAGATCCTTCACCGTTCCGATGTCCAGGGTGCTCTGGCTCTTCGCATAGTTCACGGTCGAGTCGAAGTCCAGCAGACCATTCGTCTCGACGTTGCCCGGCTTCAGACGGTTGTAGACGACCCGGGCGACCTTGTCGAAGTCATGCTTGTACTTGCCCTCGGCCTGAACGAGGCTGGCGACCGTCATCAGCTGCCAGGGGTCCTTGAGGCCCAACTTCTTGGCGCTCGCCTCGAGGTCGACCTTCTTGTATTCCTCGTTGGCACGGGTGACCATCTGCTTGAGGACGGCCTCCGGCTTCATCCCCTTGGCAGCCGGATAGGTCGCTGGGTAGAGGAAGCCCTCCAGTGGGTCCTTGAGTTCCGGGTGGTTCTTGGCCCATTGCGGGAGCCCGAGGCTGCCCGCTTGTTTCTTGGCGACATCGCCGGTGGTGCCTGCCTTGAGGCCGAGCTTCTTGTCGATCAGCGTGTAGACCTGGGCGTTGCGCCAGCCCTCCGGGACCGTCAGCGCATTCTGGCTCTTCGGGTCGAGCATCATCTTCACGGCCTCGGCCGCGGACATCTCCTTGTGCAGGAGATAGACCCCCGCCTGGATCGACTTCCCCTTGGGGTTCTCGGCCTGCGCGGCGATGAACGCGTCGACGCTCTTGACGACGCCCTTCGCCTTCAGGATGCCGCCGATCTCGTTGCCGAGGGCGTTTTTCGGGATCTCCACCTCGACGCTGCCGGAGCCCTGGCCCGAGTAGTCGGGTGCCGCGCCGAATTTGCTCTGCCAGTACGTGTAGCCGACGTAGCCCGCCCCGCCGACACCTCCGGCGAGGACCACGGCGACGACGAGGCAGGCACAACCGCTGCGGTTCTTCTTCTTGCCCTTGCCGCGGCGTTCGCTTCCGCCGCGACCACCGTCCCTGCGCGGATCGTCGTCGTACTCGTCATCGTCGTCCCGGGCGTCCAGGCCGTCGCTGTCGTCGTCGGCGCCCGTGAAGAAGGGGTGTGTCTCCTCCTGGGGTACGTCCGGGTCCCAGTCGGGGTTCTGCGGAGGCGCCTGTGCGGGCGGGGCCTGTTCGGGCGCGGCCTCGCGTCGGCCCGGGGGCTGCGGCGGCGGGTACGCCTCGGAAGTGCCGTAGTAGTCGTGCGATTCGCCGTAGCCGTTCGTCCCGTTCCCGTACGGATCGTTCGGAGAGGCGCCGTACGGCATCGCGGCCTGCTGGCCGGTGTCCCAGCCACCGTTGTACTGCGGCTGGGGGGCCTGCTGCGTGTATGGGCCGTGCTGCTGCGGCTGCTGTGGCTGCTGGGCGTACGGGTCGGGCTGCTGCGGCTGCTGTGGCTGCTGGGCATAGGGGCCCTGCGCGTACGGGTCCTGCGAGGCACCGTACTGCTGGTGCTGCTGGTGCTGGGGGTATGCCTGCTGCGGCTGCTGGGCATAGGGGCCCTGCGGGTAGGGCTGCTGCGGGCCGCCGTACTGGCTCTGGCCGTGGGCAGCCTGTTGGCCTCTCCATCCCTGGTCCCCGTACAGAGGATCCTCGGGATGCCACGGTTCGGAGCCGGGGCCCCGGCCATACTCAGTCATCGATCCCCTAGAGCCGCGAGACGAACGTCCGCCTCTTTGCTGTGCGGTGTTTGTTCGAACACCGCCGCACCGCGCGGAACGTTACCGTATCGCGATCAGACAACCACTTCGACGCCCTCCCCCGGAGCTTGACCCGACGCCCGTTCCGACTCCAGAGCGTTCTGGAGGATCACCACAGCGGCAACCTGGTCGATGACAGACCGGCCCTTCTTGGACTTCACGCCCGAGGCACGCAGTCCCTGACTCGCCGTCACTGTGGTCATCCTCTCGTCCACCAACCGCACCGGAATGGGTGCGACCGAGCGGGCGACCTCCTGGGCGAAGAGCCGGACCTTGGCCGCTGCGGGCCCTTCACCGCCGCCCAGAGACCTCGGCAGGCCGATGATGATCTCGATCGGCTCGTACTCCTCGACGATCTGCCCCAGCCGCCGGTGGGCGGCCGGGACGTCACGTCCCGGCACGGTCTCCACCGGCGTGGCAAGGATCCCGTCGGGGTCGCACGAGGCGACCCCGATCCGGGCGTCCCCGACGTCGATCGCGAGACGACGTCCGCGGCGCATCTGCGTCACTCCCGCCGTCACGCCGTCTCGGCGACGAGGCGTTCGACCGCGGCAATGGCGTCGCCGATGGCGGCCGGGTTCTGGCCGCCGCCCTGGGCGACGTCCGGCTTGCCGCCGCCTCCGCCGCCGAGGGTCTTGGCGGCCGTGCGGACCAGGTCGCCGGCCTTGAGTCCGCGCTCGCGGGCGGCCTCGTTGGTGGCGATGACGGTCAGCGGGCGGCCATTGGCCGTGGTGAACAGGGCCACGACAGCAGAGCGGCCGCCCTGGATGCGCCCCCGGACGTCGAGGACCAGCTTGCGCAGGTCGTCGGCCGAGGTGCCGTCCGGCACCTGACCGGTGACGACGGCGACACCTCGGACGTCCTTGGCGGACTCGACGAGCCCGGCGGCGGCCTGCAGGACCTTCTCCGCGCGGAACTTCTCGATCTCCTTCTCGGCGTCCTTCAGCTTGCCGAGCATGGCGGAGACCTTCTCCGGGAGCTCCTCGGGGCGACCCTTGACCAGCTCCTGGAGCTGGGCGACGACCGTGTGCTCCTTGGCGAGGAAGTTGTACGCGTCGACACCCACGAGGGCCTCGATACGGCGCACACCGGAACCGATGGACGATTCACCCAGCAGCTTCACCAGACCCAGCTGGGCGGTGTTGTGGACGTGCGTACCGCCGCACAGCTCCTTCGAGAAGTCGCCGATGGTGACGACGCGGACCCGCTCGCCGTACTTCTCGCCGAACTCGGCGATGGCGCCCTGCTTCTTGGCCTCGTCGATGGACATCACCTCGGCCTGGACGTCGAGCTCCCGGGAGAGGACCTCGTTGATCTTCTGCTCGACGTCGGTGAGGACCGTGCCGGGGACGGCGGCGGGCGAACCGAAGTCGAAGCGGAAGCGGCCCGGGGAGTTCTCCGAACCGGCCTGGGCGGCCGTCGGGCCCAGCGCGTCGCGCAGCGCCTGGTGCGTGAGGTGCGTGGCGCTGTGGGCGCGGGCGATGGCGCGGCGACGGGTGTTGTCGATGGCGGCGTAGGCGGAGGCGCCGACCGTGACCTCGCCGACCTGGACCGTCCCCTTGTGGACGGAGACGCCCGGGACGGGCTGCTGGACGTCGCGCACCTGGATGACGGCACCGGAGTCGAGCCGGATCCGGCCCTGGTCGGCGAGCTGGCCACCGCCCTCGGCATAGAACGGGGTGCGGTCGAGGACGACCTCGACGTCGTCGCCCTCCGTGGCGGCGGGTGAGGGGACACCGTCGACGAGGAGGCCGACGACGGTCGACTCGCCCTCGGTGGAGGTGTACCCGGTGAACTCGGTGGTGCCGGAGTTGTCGGCCACCTCGCGGTAGGCGGACAGGTCGGCGTGGCCGGTCTTCTTGGCCTTGGCGTCGGCCTTGGCCCGGTCCCGCTGTTCCTTCATCAGGCGGCGGAAGCCGTCCTCGTCCACGGCGAGGCCCTGCTCGGCGGCCATCTCCAGGGTGAGGTCGATCGGGAAGCCCCAGGTGTCGTGGAGCAGGAAGGCCTTGTCGCCGGCGAGGACCTTGCCGCCGGCGGCCTTGGTCTCGGTGACGGCGGTGTCGAGGATGTTGGTGCCGCCCTTGAGGGCCTTCAGGAAGGCGGCCTCTTCGGCGAGGGCGACGGTCTCGATGCGCTTGCGGTCGGTGATCAGCTCCGGGTACTGCTGGCCCATCGACGCGATGACCGTGTCGACGAGCTCGGCGACGACCGGGCCGGTCGCGCCGAGGAGGCGCATGTTGCGGACGGCGCGGCGCATGATGCGGCGCAGCACGTAGCCGCGGCCCTCGTTGCCGGGGGTGACGCCGTCGCCGATGAGCATGACGGACGTACGCATGTGGTCGGTGACGACCCGGAGGGAGACGTCCGAGGTGTGGTTGTCGCCGTAGCGCACCCCGGTCAGCTCGGTGGCCTTCTCGATGACGGCCATCGAGGTGTCGATCTCGTACAGGTTCTGCACGTCCTGCAGGATCATCGCGAGGCGTTCGAGGCCGAGGCCGGTGTCGATGTTCTTGGACGGCAGGTCGCCGAGGATCGGGAAGTCCTCCTTGCCGTCGCCCGCACCCCGCTCGTACTGCATGAAGACCAGGTTCCAGATCTCCACGTACCGCTCGTCGTTGACCGCCGGGCCGCCCTCGACGCCGAACTCGGGGCCGCGGTCGTAGTTGATCTCGGAGCAGGGGCCGCACGGGCCGGGGACGCCCATGGACCAGAAGTTGTCCTTCTTGCCCAGGCGCTGGATGCGCTCGGCCGGGACGCCGATCTTGTCGCGCCAGATGGCCTCGGCCTCGTCGTCGTCGAGGTAGACCGTGATCCACAGCCGCTCGGGGTCGAGACCGAAGCCACCGTCCGCCACGGAGGTGGTGAGAGCCTCCCAGGCGTAGCTGATGGCGCCTTCCTTGAAGTAGTCGCCGAAGGAGAAGTTGCCGCACATCTGGAAAAAGGTGCCGTGCCGGGTGGTCTTGCCGACCTCTTCGATGTCCGGCGTACGCACACACTTCTGCACGCTGGTGACGCGCGGGGCAGGCGGCTTGACCTCGCCGAGGAAGTACGGCTTGAAGGGGACCATGCCCGCGGGGACCAACAGCAGAGTCGGGTCGTCCGCGATGAGCGACGCCGAAGGCACGACGGTGTGCCCGCGCTCCTCGAAGAAGCTCAGCCAGCGGCGACGAATTTCAGCCGACTCCATCAGTGGTCCTCATTCCGGTTGTACGAGTTGTAGGGGAGTTTGCGGTAGGCGGTGGCGTCGACGGCCCGGGCGGGCTCGGCCGCCTCGACCGCGAAGTGACGCTGCAGGGGGAGTTCGGGGTCGACCGGCGCCTCGAGGCCCAGCGCCTCGCCCAGTTCGGCCTCGCGCCGGACCATGCCGTCGCGGACGTCGAGAGCGAAGTCCTTGAGCTTGTGACCGCTCTCGATCGCCTTGTCGGCGGCGCGCGCCGCGAGGCTCTCGGGGGTCAGCTGCTTGAGCTTCCGGTTGACCTTGGTGGTGGCCCAGACGCCGGCGGCTGCGCCGGCGGTGAACCAGAACGTACGGCGGAACATCGCTGCGTCAGTCCTTCGATCCGCGGGAGCTTCTGCCGCCCCGCTTCTTGGCCCGCGCGGACGGCACCGTGCGGCCGACGATCACCGTGCGCCGGGATGCCCGGCGGGCCGGCTCGGCCTCCGGAGCGGTCCGGCGGCCGATGGCCTGCCGCACCCCGTAACCGAAGGCGGCGACCTTGACCAGCGGTCCGCCGAAGGTCGATGCGACAGTCGTGGAGAGCGCAGAGGCGTTGGAGGTGACCTCCTGGACATCCGTCGCGATCGCGTCGACCTTGTCGAGCTGCGTCTGCGCGGAGCGCACGGTCGCGGACGCGTCGGCGAGCAGCGGAACGGCCTGCTCGGTCACGTCCGCCACGAGTTTGGTGGTCGCCCTGAGCGTCTGGGCCAGCCTCACCAGGACGACGGCGAGGAACGAGACCAGGATCGCCCAGAAGACGGCCACCAGGATCCCGGCCACCTCTCCACCGGACACAGTGCACCGCTCTCTGGCTTGTCGAATCGTCGTCTCCCGACCCTATCGCGCCGGGGGCCACGCCCCCTACCGCATTACTGGTGGGCGGCGCGGTAGTTGCACAAAGGAGATTGTACGGAGAGCTTTCGTGCCAGTACTCTGCGTGTTTCATGCGACGCTCTCAGCGCCTCTCTCCCGCCCCCGACGATCCGGGCCCGGGCACCGCGGCGCGCGGCAATCTTCCGGCGGAACTGAACAGTTTCGTGGGACGCGAGGCGGAGCTGGACGATCTCGGCAGGCTGCTGCGGAAGTCGCGGCTGGTCACCGTGGTCGGGGTCGGTGGCGTGGGGAAGACGCGTTGTGCCACCAGGGTTGCCGCCCTACTGGAGAAACGGTACTGCGACGGGGTCTGGCTCGTGGAGCTGTCCACCGTCCACGATCCGGAGCTGCTGGAACACGCGGTGATCGACGCGCTGGGACTCACCGATCACACCGGTCGGTCGCCCCGCACGACACTCCTCGAACATCTCGCCGAACGCCAACTCCTCCTGGTGTTGGACGGTTTCGAGCATCTCGTCGACACCTGTGCCGGACTCGTGCAGGAGTTGCTGCGCCGGGCGCCGCGGTTGCGGGTGCTGGCCACCGGGCGGCTGCCTCTGGAGCTGGACGGGGAGATCGGCTATCCGCTCGCGCCGATGGCCGACAAGGACGCGATGGAGCTGTTCGCCGACCGGGCGGCCGCGGTGCAGCCGAACTTCCGGCTGACCGAGGACACCCGCGGATCGGCGCGCGAGCTGTGCCGTCGCCTGGACGGGATCCCGCTCGCGCTGGAACTGGCCGCCGGACGGCTGCACGCCCTGTCCGCTGAGCAGGTGCTGCAACGGCTGGACGACCGCTTCCGGCTGCTGACCGGCGGCAGCCGCAGCGCGCCGGCGCGCCACCACACGCTCCGTACGGCCATCGGCTGGAGCCACGAACTGTGCGCGCCGGAGCAACGGCTGCTGTGGGCGCGGCTGTCCGTCTTCGCCGGGCAGTTCGATCTGGAAGCCGTCGAATACATCTGCAGCGGCCCCGACCTGCCGGCCGAGTCGGTACTGGACGTGCTCACGGCGCTGCTGGCGCAGTCCGTCGTCCTGCGTGAGGACTCGGCGGCGGGCACCCGCTACCGGATGCTGGACACGGTGCGCGAGTACGGCGCCGAGTGGCTGGCGGCGACCGGCGACTCGGACCGGTTACGGCGTCGCCACCGGGACTGGTTCCTGGGGCTGGCCACCTGGTGCGAGCTCGACTGGTTCAGCCCGCGCCAGGGCGAGGTGGCGGCCCGGGCCGAGAGCGAACTGCCCAATCTGCGCCGGGCGATGGAGTACTCGCTGGAGAGTCCGGACGAGATCCATCTCGCGCAGTACCTGGCAGGCACGCTCTGGTTCCTCTGGGTCGGCTGCGGGCGCCTCTCGGAGGGGCGGCACTGGCTGGCCCACGTGCTGGAGGAGGAGACGCCGTACGACGCCTCGCGGCTCAAGGCGCTGTGGGTGCTCGGGTACGTGGCGGTGCTGCAGGGCGACCCGATCGGTGCGATCGCCGCACTGCAGGAGTGCAGGGAGGAGGCGGACCGGGCCGGTGACGCGACGGCTCTGGCGTACGCGGTGCACCGCACGGGCTGTCTGGCCCTCGTCACGGACGACATGGTCCGCGCGGAGGAGCTGCTGCAGGACGCGCTGAATCGCTACCGGGAACTCGGCGAGCTGAACAGCAATGTGCTGATGGCACAGATCGAGCTGGCGATGGCGGTCGGATTCCGCGGGGATCTGGAGGCCGCTGCGGCGATCTGCGAGGAGGTCAGGGAGGTCTGCGAGGACCGCGGCGAGCGGTGGGCCCTCTCGTACGCGCTCTACGTGCTGGCCTATGCGGCGCTGCAACGGGGCCGGCCGGACCGCGCCCGGGAGCTGCTCAGGGAGTCCCTGGCGATCGGTCACGCCTTCCACGATCTGCTGGGATCCGTGCTCGCCATGGAGCTGCTGGCCCTGGTCACTGCGGTCGAGGGGGACGCGGCGGAGGCGGCGGTGCTGCAGGGGGCCGCCGAGCGGATCTGGCTGTCGGTGGGGCTGCCGCTGTTCGGTTCGGCGCACTACGGGAGGCCCCGGGCCCGGTGCGAGGAGCTGGCGCGGCAGGAGCTCGGCGACGCGCCGTACGAGTCGGGGCGGCGGGCGGGCGGCCGACTGGATCCGGACACGGCGGTGGCGAGGGCGCTGGCGGGCCGGGCCCTGGACCGGCCCGGGCCGCAGGGGCAGCGGCCGGGCCCCGTGCCCGCACCGGCCGGCAGAACGCGGAAGCCCGCCGCCTCCCCGAGATCGGGAAGGGGCGGGCCTGAGCGCTGGTGAGAGCGGCTACGCCTGGATCAGCGGGCGTAGTACTCGACGACGAGCTGCTCGTCGCAGATCACCGGGATCTCCTTGCGGTTCGGGTCCCGGTCCAGGCGGAAGGCCAGGGCCTTCAGGTTCACCTGCAGGTAGCGCGGGGTCTCGCCGTCGGTGGCGTAACCACCCTCGCGGGCCACCTGGAAGGGGTGCTTGTCGCGGCTGCGCTCGCGGACCATCACGATGTTGTCGGGACGGACGCGGAACGACGGCTTGTCGACCTTGCGGCCGTCGACCTCGATGTGGCCGTGCACGACCATCTGACGGGCCTGGTAGATCGTCCGGGCGATGCCCGAACGCAGGACCAGCGCGTCGAGACGGCGCTCGAGCTCGACGACGAGCGCCTCGCCCGTCTTGCCCTCGGCCTTCTTGGCGCGGTCGTACGCGCGCGCCATCTGGCGCTCGCTGATGTCGTACTGGGCGCGCAGACGCTGCTTCTCGAGCAGACGGACCTTGTAGTCCGAGTTCTGCTTGCGGCCACGGCCGTGCTCGCCCGGCGGGTAGGGGCGGGCCTCGAAGTACTTGACGGCCTTCGGCGTCAGGGCGATGCCGAGCGCACGGGACTTCTTGACCTTGGGACGCGACTGGTTAGGCACGTTCTCCAGACCTCCGTTGTGGGTTAGGTTAGGCTCACCTTACTCAAGGAGATCGCATGTCTCGCCCTGGGAACACCACACACGTCACGGACAGCACTGGCAGCGTCGACGCCACCGAGGGCGTCGATACGACGGAGGACCGATCAGATCGTGGTCAGCCGCGTCCCAGCGGGCTTGAAAACACTCGGATGCCGTCAGCAGCCGAGCGCACACGAACTCTCGTACAGAGTACCTGTTCGGCGGTACTGCTCATCCCCGGGTTGACCACTGCGGGCTTCGACCAGCTGATTCCACTGGACCGGAGCGTGGGCCCCGAAGGGGACCTGTTCCTCGAATTCCCTGCCGATTCCCCGGCCGTACGGGCTGCGACATACGCCCACGACGAGTTGACCGCTGTGCTCGAGATCACGGACGTCGCGCCGGTATCGGTGCCGCACCGCATCCGCGGCCGCGGCCGGATCAAGGGCCGGCTCACGCCCGTACCCGGGATGGCCGGGCCGGGCCGGATGATGCTGCGGCTGGAGACGGGTGAGGCGTTCGTCGACGATCTGTGGGGCGCGCAGGGCGTCGAGCCGGAGGAGTTCCGCGATGCCACCGTCGACCCGCTCGTCGCCCAGGAGGCGGAGCTGCTGCAGCATCTGTACGCGGCGCACGGCGAACAGCTGAACATGCTGTGCGGGCTGCTGGGCGAGCGGACGGAAGGACGCTGCGCGACGCACACGCCCGCCGTCGTCCCGGTCGCACTCGACCGCTTCGGGCTGCGGGTGCGGCTCCGCGAGGCGGACGGGCAGTGCTTCGACGCCCGCTTCGACTTCCCCGAACCGGTGCGCGACATGGTCGGGTTGCACCGGGCCATGCACACGCTGTTCGAGGCGGCGGCCCCCTGAGCGCGCCTCAGGCGTCCGCCGCGCCGTCGGAGCCGCCGCGGCCGAGCCGCTCGCGGACCCGGTCCACCACGTCCGCGTACCGCGCCTCCGCGCCGTACCGCGTGGGCCGGTAGTAGTGCCTGTCGCGGACGGCATCGGGGGCGTACTGCTGGGCGGCGATCCCGCCGGGGACGTCATGCGGATAGACGTAGCCCTGTGCGTGCCCCAGTGCCGCGGCGCCCTTGTAGTGGCCGTCGCGCAGATGGGCCGGAACCGGACCGGCCAGCCCCTTCCGTACGTCCTCCTGGGCCGCGAAGATCGCGAGCGTCGCCGCGTTGGACTTGGGGGCGAGCGCCAGCGCGATCGTGGCATGGCTGAGGGTGAGCGCCGCCTCCGGAAAACCGATCATGGCCACGGCCTGGGCGGCGGCGACCGCCGTGGGCAGGGCCGTCGGGTCGGCGAGGCCGATGTCCTCGCTGGCGGAGATCATCAGCCGCCGGGCGATGAAGCGGGGGTCCTCCCCCGCCTCGATCATCCGGGCCAGGTAGTGCAGCGCGGCATCCACGTCGGAGCCACGGATCGACTTGATGAGGGCGCTCGCCACGTCGTAGTGCTGGTCGCCGTCCCGGTCGTACTTCACCGCTGCCCGGTCGACGGTCGCCTCGACGGTCTGGAGAGTGATCTCCTTCTCCTGCATGGCGAGCGCCGCGCCGGCCGCTGCCTCCAGCGCCGTCAGCGCGCGCCGTGCGTCTCCCCCGGCGATCCGCAGCAGATGCGCCTCCGCGTCCTCGGGCAGGGTGACCGCGCCGCCGAGTCCGCGCTCGTCGGTCAGGGCGCGGTGCATGAGAGCGCGCAGGTCCTCGTCCGTGAGCGATTCGAGGGTGAGGAGCAGCGAGCGTGACAGCAGCGGCGAAATGATCGAGAAGTACGGGTTCTCGGTCGTCGCGGCGATGAGCGTCACCCAGCGGTTCTCCACGGCCGGCAGCAGGGAGTCCTGCTGGGCCTTGGAGAAGCGGTGGATCTCGTCGAGGAAGAGGACGGTCTCCTTGCCATAGCCGCCGGTGGCCCGGCGGGCGCCCTCGATGACGGCCCGCACTTCCTTGACGCCCGCGGTGATCGCGGAGAGCTCGACGAAACGCTTGTTGGTGGCCTTGCTGACCACGTATGCCAAGGTCGTCTTGCCGATGCCGGGCGGCCCCCAGAGGATCACCGACGACGGGCCTGCGGGCCCGCCGCTCCCCTCGCCGACAAGGCGGCGCAGCGGCGAGCCCGGCTTCAGCAGATGCTGCTGGCCGACGACCTCATCGAGCGTACGGGGACGCATCCGGACAGCGAGAGGGCTGCTGGACGGGTCCTTCTCCTGGCGGTCTTCGGCGGCTGCGGTAAAGAGGTCGGGCTCCACGACGTAAAAGCCTATGTCACGGCACTGACAACGCCGCCGGGCCTGTCCCCGCCCGGGACCTGCCGGTTCAGCTGGTCCAGAAGTCCCACCAGCGGGTCAGGATCAGCATGCCGATGATGCCGACCCAGAGGACCGGCGGAACCCAGTGGAACTCCGTCAGTCCGTTGCGCAGCCAGTTGGGCGCGGGAAGGATCCGGTTCTTGATGTTGTGCGTGGTGACGTAGCAGAACATGAAGATCGTGGCGACCCACGCCAGGCAGCACCACAGGCAGAGCGAGTTGATGTTGTAGAGCGACTGGTACTGCAGCCAGGTGCAGAAGCCGACTCCGAACAGGGTGCCCGCGTTGAGTCCGAGCCAGTACCAGCTGCGGAACCGGGCCCCGGCGAGCAGCGCCATGCCGATCCCGATGACCACCGAGTACGCGGCGAGTCCGAGCATCGGATTCGGGAACCCGAAGACGGACGCCTGCTCGCTCTTCATGATGTTGCCGCACGAGACCACGGGGTTGAGGCTGCAGCCCGGAGTGAAGGAGGGGTCCTCGAGCAGCTTGAACTTGTCGATCGTGATGACCCAGGCGGCGAGGAGCCCGGCAGCGCCTGTGATCACCAGCAGCAGTGCGAACGCGCGACTGCCGCCGATGGTCCTCTTCCCGCCGTCCTCGTCCTGGTCGGAGGAGGGATGGTCAACCGCTGCAGTCGTCATATCGCCGTTCCGTCAGTGAGTGGCCTGCTGGCATGGTCATTGTGCCGCACCACCCCTCGGGTCAGCCGTTCGACGGACATAAACATGTCCACGTGGCGGCACGGGACCAGGGGCTCCGCGAGCCGCTCCGCGCCGTGACCGAATTCACCGAGGACGTGCACGGACTGCGCAAGCGCTCCGGCGAAGTGACCGCGCCGGACGGGCTCGACCTGGGGATCCGTCCCGGCGAGGAGCCGGCGCCCTCGGTCGAACGGGGCCGGGAGGAGCACCGCGGTGGAGATCCTCCAGGGGCATCGCAGCCGCGACGTGGGAACGGTCCCGGTACTCGGCGCGGCCCCCGTGTCCGCCGACCGTCGTCGGCGTTCCCGGGTCGAAGTCGTCCGGCAGGATGAATCGGCACCCGCCGAATTGACGGTACGGAAGACGGTGGTGCACTTCGCCCGCTCCTGCCCGCGGCCGCGCGACGCCACGGACGTCATCGCGACGGTGGGGCCGGAGCAGTACGCGGGCACCCGGATCACAGCGTTCTCCCGCGGTTGTGGCGCCGCCCGGACCTGGCACTCCGTGTGATCGGTTCCCTCGAACTCGTGGTGCTCGACGAGCCCACCACCGGTTTCGATCCGCCGGCCCGCCGACGGTTCCGGGAGCTGATCCGGCACCGACGCCCTGTGCCCGCCCGGCGGACCGGGCGGGCACAGGGAAAACGGCGGATCAGGCCAGCTTCTGCTGGATCTCGGCCACCAGCGCGTCCAGCGCGACCGGCTGCTGCTCGCCCGACTCCATGTCCTTGAGCTGAACCACGCCGTCGGCGAGATCGCGCTCACCGGCGACGACGGTCAGGCGCGCACCGGACCGGTTGGCGCTCTTCATCGCCCCCTTGAGACCGCGGCTGCCGAACGCGAAGTCGGCGGCCACGCCCAGCTTGCGAAGCTCCGTCACCTTGGCGAACAGCACCCTGCGGGCCTCCTCACCGAGCGGCACCGCGAAGACGCTGGTGGAGGCGGGCAGTTCGAGCTCGATGCCCTCCGCCTCCAGTGCGAGCACCGTGCGGTCCACCCCGAGCGCCCAGCCGACCGACGGGAGCGCCGGACCGCCGATCATCTCGGACAGACCGTCGTAGCGGCCGCCGCCGCCCACCGCGGACTGCGAGCCGAGTCCGTCGTGGACGAACTCGAAGGTGGTGCGGGTGTAGTAGTCGAGGCCGCGGACGAGCTTCTCGTCGTCCTCGTACGCGACACCGGCGGCGGTCAGCAGGTCGCGGACCTCCTCGTGGTACGCCTTGCACGCGTCGCACAGGTAGTCGCGCAGCACCGGGGCGCCGACCAGCTGCTTCTGCACCTCGGGGCGCTTGTCGTCGAGAACCCGCAGCGGGTTGAGCTCGATGCGGCGGCGGGTGTCCTCGTCCAGCTCGAGCTCGCGCAGGAAGCCCTGGAGGGCGTCCCGGTAGACGGGGCGGCATTCCTTGTCGCCCAGCGAGTTCAGCAGGATCCGGAAGTTCTGCAGGCCCAGGGAGCGGTAGGCCTGGTCGGCCAGGATGATCAGTTCGGCGTCCAGTGCCGGGTCCTCCGCACCGATCGCCTCGGCGCCGACCTGCGAAAAGTGCCTGTAGCGGCCCTTCTGCGGGCGCTCGTAGCGGTAGTACGAGCCGGAGTACCAGAGCTTGACCGGCAGGTTGCCGAGCTTGTGGAGGTTGGCCTCCAGTGCGGCGCGCAGCACGGACGCGGTGCCCTCGGGGCGCAGCGCGAGCTCGGAGCCGCCCTTGGTGGTGAGGGTGTACATCTCCTTGGACACGATGTCGGTGGACTCACCGACACCGCGCGAGAAGAGCGCGACGTCCTCGAAGCCGGGTGTCTCGATGTAGCCGTAGCCGGAGTTCTTCAGGGGGGCGGAGATCGCCTCGCGCACCGCGAGGTACTTCGCGGAGTCGGGCGGGGTCAGGTCGTACGTGCCCTTGGGGGCCTTGAACGTGCTCACAGTCTGTCTCTCGTCACATTCCTCGTCGGGGCGCGTCCATACCGTGCAGATACGGGTTCGTTGCGCGCTCGCGGCCGATGGTCGTCTGGGGGCCGTGGCCGGACAGCACCACGGTCGAGTCGTCGAGCGGCAGGCACACACGGGCCAGCGACTCGAGCAGCTCGGCATGGTCGCCGCCGGGCAGGTCGGTGCGTCCGACGGAGCCGGCGAAGAGCAGGTCGCCCGAGAAGAGCACCTGCGGAACATCCGCGGCCTCGGGCATCCTGAACGTCACCGACCCCTTGGTATGGCCGGGCGCATGCGCGACACCGAACTCCAGACCGGCCAGCTTCAGGAGGGCGCCGTCGCTCAGCTCCTTGACGTCGTCCGGCTCCCCCACCGTCAGCTCGCCCATGAGCGGCATCCCGATGGATCGGCCGAGGGCCTTCTCCGGGTCGCTCATCATGTACCGGTCCTGGGGGTGGATCCAGGCGGGGACGTCATGCGCGCCGCACACCGGGACGACGGAGGCGACATGGTCGATGTGGCCATGGGTGAGCACGACGGCGACGGGCTTCAGCCGATGCTTCTTCAGCGTCTCCTCGACTCCTTGCGTGGCCTGGTGGCCCGGGTCGATGATCACGCACTCCTCGCCTGCGGCGGGGGCGACCAGGTAGCAATTGGTCCCCCAGGCCCCGGCGGGGAACCCGGCAATGAGCACGATCGTCCTTAATGGTCGTCCGACGGAGGGCTGCGGTGACCGCGACCGAGGAGGTCGCGGCAGTTCAGAGCCTACCGGCGCTCCTCATTCCACAGCTAACCCATATACGGTACGGGGCAACCCAGGCCCGATCAGACGACGTACAAGGAGATCACCCGGTGGTCAGCAGCGATCAGCGGCGGCGGCAGCTCGCCAGGGAGAAGTTCGAGCGGCAGCAGCAGCGCCGGGAGGAGGCCCGCCGGAGGACGAGGCGACTCACTGTCGTCATCTCATCGGCGCTGGCCGTGGTGGCGGTCGTCGGGGTCGCCGCGTACGTCTCCGTCGGCGACGACGACAAGGACAAGAAGAGCGACGCGGCGGCGAGCGCGAGCCCGTCCGCGTCGCCCTCGGCGAGCGAGAGCAGTGCGCCCGAGCCTGCGATGAAGATCGACAAGAAGGCGAAGTACACGTTCTCGCTGAAGACGAGCCAGGGCGACATCGGGTTCACGATGGACGCGGCGAAGACCCCGCACACGACGAACTCGTTCAAGTCCCTCGCCGACAAGGGCTTCTTCGACGGTACGAAGTGTCACCGGCTGACCACGCAGGGCATCTTCGTCCTGCAGTGCGGTGACCCGAAGGGCGACGGCACGGGCGGCCCCGGCTACACGATCCCGGACGAGAACCTGACCGCGCTGGGCAAGGCGGGCAAGGACGGCACGGTGACGTTCCCGGCGGGCACGGTGGCGATGGCCAACACCGGACAGGCGCACACCGGCGGCAGCCAGTTCTTCCTGGTGTACAAGGACAGCAAGCTGCCTCCGACCTACACGCCGTTCGGCACGATGGACGCCGCCTCGCTGAAGGCCGTGCAGAAGGTCGGGACCGCGGGTGTCACGGGCGGTGCTGCCGACGGTGCTCCGAAGAAGGCCGTCACCATCTCCAAGGCGGCCGTCGACAAGGTCTGATCCGACGCCGAGGGCCTGACCGGCGGTGCCGGCCCGGCCTTCGGCGTGCAGGCCGAAGAATTTCGGCCGCGCTGAGTGCGGACAGCCGGGCGGCCGGTCGCCTAGATTGGCGTTGTGCAGGGCGGGCGCGGCCCGCCCCAGGAAACTGTGGACGATGCCAGGGGGGTGAACCCTCTCACAGGCATCAGGTGGAGGAGGCGCTGTGAGCAGCGACCCGTGGGGCCGTGTCGACGAGACGGGCACCGTGTACGTGCGTACAGCCGATGGCGAGCAGGTTGTCGGATCGTGGCAGGCCGGCTCTCCCGAGGAGGCTCTGGCCTACTTCGAGCGCAAGTACGAGGGCATCGTGGTCGAGATCGGCCTCCTCGAACGGCGGGTGAAGACCACCGACCTGTCGGCGAAGGACGCGACGACCGCCATCGAGCATCTGCGTCAGCAGGTCGACGAGCATCACGCCGTCGGCGACCTCGACGCGCTCCGGAGGCGGCTCGACGCGCTGGTCGCGACGGTCGACTCCCGTCGCGAGGAGCGCAAGGCACAGAAGGCGAAGCAGACCGACGAGGCGAAGCACGCCAAGGAGGCACTGGTCGCCGAGGCCGAGGAGCTGGCGCAGAGCGAACAGTGGCGCTCCGCGGGCGAGCGGCTGCGGGCACTCGTCGACACGTGGAAGGGCCTGCCGCGGCTCGACCGCAAGTCGGACGACGAGCTGTGGCACCGCTTCTCGCACGCGCGCTCGGCGTTCTCCAAGCGCCGCAAGGCGCACTTCGCGTCGCTGGACGCCCAGCGCGAGGAGGCCCGCAAGGCCAAGGAGAAGTTGGTCGTCGAGGCCGAGGCGCTCTCCGGTTCCACGGACTGGGGAACGACGGCCGCGCGTTACCGCGATCTGATGACGGAGTGGAAGGCGGCGGGCCGCGCCCAGCGCGAGGCCGAAGACGATCTGTGGAACCGTTTCCGCGGTGCGCAGGACGTCTTCTTCGCCGCCCGTAGCGAGGTCTTCGCCGAGCGGGACGCGGAGCAGGGCGAGAACCTCAAGCTGAAGGAGGAGCTCGCGGTCGAGGCCGAGAAGCTGGTGCCGGTGAAGGACCTGAAGGCGGCCAGGGCCGCTTTCCGTGCCCTCAACGAGCGCTGGGAGGCCATCGGCCACGTGCCGCGCGACGCGCGCCCGAAGGTCGAGGGGCGGATGCAGGCGGTGGAGCGGGCGCTCCAGGAGGCCGAGGAGTCGGAGTGGCGCCGGACGAACCCGGAGGCGCGTGCGCGCGCCGCGGGTCTGACCGGTCAGCTTCAGGCGGCCGTCGACAAGCTGCGTTCGCAGATCGACACGGCGCGCGCCGCGGGCAACAACGCCCGCGCCGACAAGCTGGCCCGTGAGCTGGAGGGCCGTCAGGCCCTGCTGGACCAGGCGCTGAAGGGCCTGGAGGAGTTCGGCGGCTGACAGCTGTTCAGACAGCCTGAAGGGCCCTCCGTCGGTGACGGAGGGCCCTTCGGCGTTTCGGTGGAAGGCCTGTCGGCATCGGGGGAGGACGAGGGTGTCCGCAACGCCGCCGAGGTCATCGGGGAGCCGGCCGCCGATGCGACGACGAGCCCCGCGCCTGGGCGAGCGGTCGGGCGCGACGCCCCGCAGCCCCCCGCGCGGTCGGGCGGGGGGCTGCGGGGGCGGTCGGGGTCAGGGCCTGCGGGCCGAGGTCACACGGTAGACGTCGTAGACGCCCTCCACGCCCCGTACGGCCTTCAGCACGTGTCCGAGGTGCTTCGGGTCGCCCATCTCGAAAGTGAACCGCGACGTGGCCACCCGGTCCCGTGAGGTCTGTACGGCCGCCGACAGGATGTTCACGTGCTGGTCGGACAGGACGCGAGTGACGTCCGAGAGCAGCCGCGACCGGTCGAGGGCCTCGACCTGGATGGCGACGAGGAAGACCGAGGACTGGGTCGGCGCCCATTCGACATCCAGGATCCGCTCGGGCTGCTGCGACAGCGAGTCCACGTTGACGCAGTCGGCCCGGTGCACGGAGACGCCGCTGCCACGGGTGACGAAGCCGATGATCGGGTCGCCGGGGACGGGCGTGCAGCAGCGGGCCAGTTTGACCCAGACGTCCTCGACGCCCTTGACGACCACACCCGGGTCGGCGTTGGAGCGGCGCTTGCCGCGGCTGCGCGAGGGCGGCGCGCTCTCCGCCAGGTCCTCATTGGCCGCGTCCTCGCCACCGAGCGCCTGGACCAGCTTCTGCACGACACCCGCGGCCGCGACATGGCCCTCGCCGATCGCCGCGTACAGGGACGAGATGTCCGGGTAGCGCATCTCGTGGGCCAGGGTGACGAGCGAGTCGCCGGTCAGGATCCGCTGGATCGGCAGATTCTGCTTGCGCATGGCGCGCGCGATGGCGTCCTTGCCCTGCTCGATCGCCTCGTCGCGGCGCTCCTTGGAGAACCAGGCGCGGATCTTGTTCCGGGCACGCGGCGACTTGACGAAGCCCAGCCAGTCCCGGGACGGTCCGGCGCCGGCCGCCTTGGAGGTGAAGACCTCCACGAGATCGCCGTTGTCGAGGGTGGATTCGAGCGGTACGAGCCGCCCGTTGACCCGTGCCCCTATGGTCCGGTGGCCGACCTCCGTATGCACGGCGTACGCGAAGTCGACCGGGGTCGCGCCCGCGGGCAGCGCTATGACGTCGCCCTTGGGCGTGAAGACGAAGACCTCGTTGCGGGAGAGGTCGAAGCGCAGGGACTCCAGGAACTCGCTGGGGTCCTCTGTCTCCTTCTGCCAGTCGAGGAGCTGGCGCAGCCACGCCATGTCATTGACGGTGTCCTGGCCGCGGCCGGTGTGCTTGGGTACGTCGGTGCGGACCTTGGAGGCGCCGGCGACGGCCTCCTGCTTGTACTTCCAGTGCGCCGCGATGCCGTACTCGGCGCGGCGGTGCATGTCGAACGTACGGATCTGCAGCTCGACGGGCTTGCCGCTGGGACCGATCACCGTGGTGTGCAGTGACTGGTACATGTTGAACTTGGGCATCGCGATGTAGTCCTTGAACCGGCCGGGGACCGGATTCCATCGCGCGTGCACGGTGCCGAGCGCCGCATAGCAGTCACGGACGGTGTCGACGAGGACGCGGATGCCCACCAGGTCGTAGATCTCGGCGAAGTCGCGGCCTCGCACGATCATCTTCTGGTAGACGCTGTAGTAGTGCTTCGGCCGTCCGGTGACGGTGGCCTTGATCCGGGCGGCGCGCAGGTCGGCCTGGACCTCGTCGGTCACTATGGCGAGGTATTCGTCGCGCTTGGGGGCCCGCTCGGCGACGAGACGGACGATCTCGTCGTACATCTTGGGGTACAGGATCGCGAACGCGAGGTCCTCGAGCTCCCACTTGATGGTGTTCATGCCCAGGCGGTGGGCCAGGGGCGCGTAGATCTCAAGCGTCTCGCGGGCCTTCTTCTCCTGCTTCTCCCGCTTGAGGTAGCGCATGGTGCGCATGTTGTGCAGCCGGTCGGCGAGCTTGATGACGAGGACCCTGGGGTCCTTGGCCATGGCGACGACCATCTTGCGTACGGTCTCGGCCTGCGCCGCCTCGCCGAACTTCACCTTGTCCAGCTTGGTGACGCCGTCGACCAGCAGCGCGACCTGGTCGCCGAAGTCCCGGCGCAGGGTGTCCAGGCCGTACTCGGTGTCCTCGACCGTGTCGTGGAGCAGACCGGCCATCAGCGTTGCCGGATCCATGCCGAGCTCGGCGAGGATGGTCGTGACGGCGAGCGGATGCGTGATGTACGGGTCGCCGCTCTTGCGCTTCTGACCGCGGTGCCAGCGCTCGGCGACCTGGTAGGCGCGCTCGATCTGGCGCAGCGTGGACGTCTCGATCTTGGGGTCGTTGCTGCGGACCGCGCGCAGGAGCGGTTCGAGAACCGGGTTGTACGGGCTGGAGCGCTGCACGCCGAGCCGGGCGAGCCTGGCCCGTACCCGGTTGGAGGAGCCGCTGGAGCGGGCCGGAGCGACCGGAGCCACGGGCTTGGCGGCGGGCTTGGCCGGGGGCTTCGGGGCGGCCGGAGGCGGGGAGACGGCGGCCGGCTGGGCAGGCGACACCGGCGCGGGCCCGTTCACCCTGGGGGGAGTCTGCGAGGCGCTGCTCGCCGGTTCGGGAGCCGGGGGCTTCGGCTTCTCCTTCGCCGCGGGCTGCTTCTTCCCGGGCGTGGCTGGGACCGCCGCGGGCTTGTCGGGCTGCGGGGCGGCGACTGGCTGGGCCTCGTCTGGCAAGAGCGCTCCTCATGCGGATCCGGACTCCCGGAAAGGCCATCGTATCGACCCTGCGGCCGGACCTCCCCCGGGGACCGTGGGACCCTCACAACACGGGACGGGCCCCGGAGTGTTCCCGGTGCCCGTCCTGTGCGTGCCGGTGTGCCGCTGTCCCCAGTGCGGCAGGGGCTGAGCGGCGGCGCGATGCATGAGGCGGGGCCCGGCCCGGCTCCCGCGAACATGGGTGCGAATACCGCAGACGCACCATCGGGTGCCCGGAAATTGTTCCGGGCACCCGATGCATGCGTGACAGTCTCAGACGCGGATGAGCGCCTCCAGCGGAGCACCGGCCAGACCGGACTCCAGACGCGCGCGGCCGTCGAGGAAGCCGAGCTCCATGAGGACCGCGACGCCCGCGACGCGGGCGCCGGCCCGGCGGATCAGCTGCAGTGATGCCTCAGCGGTGCCGCCGGTGGCAAGGACGTCGTCGATGACCATGATCTGGTCCTCGGCCGTGAGGTCCTCCGCGTGTATCTCGATCTCCGCGGTGCCGTACTCCAGCTCGTACGCCTGGCTGAGCGTGGCGCCGGGCAGCTTCCCCGCCTTGCGGACGGGCACGAAGCCGAGCCCGGCCCGGACCGCAACCGGCGCCGCCAGGATGAAGCCGCGTGCCTCCAGACCGACGACCTTCGTGGCGCCGTGCCGTACGCACAGCTCCGCGAGGGCGTCGGTGAGGGCCGTGAACGCGACCGGGTCCGCGAGCAGCGGGGTGATGTCCTTGAACATCACGCCCGGCTTCGGATAGTCCGCCACGTCACGGATACGGCTGAGCAGCAGTTCCCTGGTGCTCTCGGTGGTGCTGGTCATCGACGCTTCCCCGGGGTCCGACCGTGGCCCCTGGGGGGCTGCTGGCGCTGACCGACGACCGCGGCGGCGGGCGCGGGTTCCCCGATGACGTCGTCCTCGTAGGACTGTTCGTCCTCGGCGGACTCGCCCTTGGCGGCTGCTGACGCGCGCTTGGCGAGGATCCGCTTCTTCAGGGCCTTCATCTGCGGCTCGCGTTCCTTGAGGTCGGCGACCAGCGGGGTGGCGATGAAGATCGAGGAGTACGCGCCGGCGGCGAGGCCGACGAACAGCGACAGCGAGATGTCGTTCAGCATGCCGGCGCCGAGGACACCGCCGCCGATGAACAGCAGGCCGGCGACCGGAAGCAGCGCCACGATGGTGGTGTTGATGGAGCGGACCAGCGTGCCGTTGATCGAGCGGTTGGCGATCTCGCTGTACGTCCAGCGGGTCTGCTTGGTGATCCCCTTCGTGCTCTCCTTGAGGCTGTCGAAGACGACGACCGTGTCGTACAGGGAGTAACCGAGGATGGTCAGCAGACCGATCACGGTGCCCGGGGTGACCTCGAAGCCGACCAGGGCATAGATCCCGACCGTGATGGTGATGTCGTGGATCAGTGCGACCAGGGCCGCGATGGCCATGCGCCACTCGAACGCGATGGCCAGGTAGATCACCACGAGGATCATGAAGACGCCGAGGCCGGTCCAGGCCTTGTTGGCGATCTGCTCACCCCAGCTGGGGCCGACCAGGTCGGCGTTGATCTTCTCCTCGGGGACCTTGAGGTCCTTGGAGAGCTCCGCCTTGATCGCGTCGGACTTCGCCAGGTCGACTTCGGTGATCTGAATACGCAGACCGCCGTTGCCGAGCTTCTGGACGATCGCCTGGTGGCCGGAGGCGGTGGTCGCGGCTTCCTCCGCCTGGGCGACCGTGGCACTGGTCGACGGCGTGGTGAAGACCGCGCCGCCCTTGAACTCGATCCCCATGTTGAGTCCGCCGACCGCCACGGCGACGACAGCCGTGATGGTGATCAGGACCGAGATGCCGTACCAGATCTTGCGCTTGCCGATGAAGTCGTAACCGACCTCGCCGCGGTAGAGCCGGGCACCGAGACTGCCGAGTCGCGACATCTCACGCCTCCTTCGGGTCGATGGGGGCGTTGACACGGCGCGAGCGGCGCAGCGGCGGCTTGGCACCGAGCCGCTTCGGGTCCAGGCCGGACCACGAGTGACCGCTGGAGAAGAACTTCGTACGGGCCATCAGCGTCATGACGGGCTTGGTGAAGAGGAACACCACGACCACGTCGAGCAGGGTGGTGAGACCCAGCGTGAAGGCGAAGCCCTGGACCTTGCCGACGGTGACGATGAAGAGCACCGCGGCGGCGAGGAACGACACGAAGTCGGAGACGAGGATGGTGCGACGGGCGCGCGGCCAGGCGCGCTCGACGGCCGGACGCAGGGTACGGCCCTCGCGGATCTCGTCCCTTATGCGTTCGAAGTACACGATGAACGAGTCCGCGGTGATACCGATCGCCACGATGGCGCCACAGACCGCGGGGAGGTTCAGCGCGAAGCCGATGGCCGGGCCGAGCAGCGACATGAGTGTGTAGGTGAGGATGCCGGAGACCAGGAGGCTGAGGAGCGCGATGAGCGCCAGTCCGCGGTAGTAGGCCACCAGGTAGATGACGACCAGGGCCAGACCGATCGCACCGGCGATCAGACCCGCCTGGAGCTGCTCACCGCCGAGGGCCGCGGTGACCGTGGTGACCGTGTCCTCGTTGAAGGACAGCGGGAGCGCACCGTAGGACAGCACGTTCGCCAGGTCCTGGGCGGACTGCTGGGTGAAGCTGCCGGAGATCTCGGCGCTGCCGCTGAGCGTCTCGTTCACCTGGGGCGCGGAGACGACCTCGCCGTCGAGCGCGATGGCGAACTGGTTCATCGGCGACTGCTGCGTGGACAGCTTCGAGGTGATCTGCTGGAACTTCTTCGAGCCCTTGTCGGTGAAGTCCATCTGCACGATCCACATGCCGCGCTGCTGGTCGATCGCGGCCTTGGCGCTGTCCACGTCCGTACCGGAGACCTCGGCCGGGCCGAGGACGTACTTGGCGTCGCCCTCGGAGCTGCACGCGACCGTGGTGTCGGTGGGCTTCACGTCGGTACCGGCCTTCGCGCGGCCGGCCTTGGTGGAGCAGTCCAGCTCCGCGAACTTCTTCTGCAGCTCGGCGGTGGCCGGGTCGGCCGAGGCCGACGGGCTCGCGGACGCCTTCGGCGTGCCGGAGGCGCTGGGGCTGGGCGACGTGTCCTTCGTCAGCGCGCCGGTGACCGCACGGCCCTGGGTGGTGGCGCTCGCCGAGGGAGTGGCCTTGGAACCGGAGGCCGTCTCCTTGCTGCTGGGCGACGCGCTCGGCTTCGGCGAGCCGGAGGCCGAGGGGCTGGCGGTGCCGGTGGGCGTCGCCTTGCCCTCGGTGACGGCGAGCACGGGCCGGAAGTAGAGCTGGGCGGTCGTACCGACCTGCTCCCGGGCCTGCTTCGAGTTCGTTCCCTTGGGGATGTTGACGATGATGTTGTCCCGGCCCTGGGTCTGGACCTCGGCCTCGGAGACACCCAGACCATTGACACGGCGTTCGATGATGCTGACCGCGGTGTCCATGTTGGTCTGGTTGATCGCGTCCGGCTTACCGGGCTGGCTCTTCGCCTTGAGCGTGATCGACGTGCCGCCCGCCAGGTCGATACCCAGCCGTGGCGTGGTGTGACCGGACAAGAACATCCCGCCGGTGAGCGCGACCATGGCGATCAGGATCAGAGCCAGGGCGCGCCCCGGCCTGCCCTGACCGCCGGACGGCCCTCGGCCCTTCTTCGGTGCTGCCACCTTCTCGTTTCTCCCTGTCCAACCGCCCCGCGCCGGGTGTGCGCCCGAGCGGCCACGAAGTGTTGTGGGGACCTGCCCCCGCAGAAGATCGCACGGTCCCGGGGATGCCGGACGCCGGTGGGCTCATGGCATCCCCGGGTCGTGAATTACTTCGCGTCGGCCTCGCCGTCGGCCTTGCCCTCGGACTTCTCGTCGGCCTTGGCGTCCTTCGGCTCGACGTCGCCGGCCTCGGCCTTCTTGCCCAGGTCGATTTTGGCATCGTCCGCGGCGTCCGCGTCGGTGTCGACGTCCGTGTCGGCCTCGACGTGCTCGGTCAGCGAGGACGCGTCGTCCGGCACGACCGCGCCGTCGAGCTCGTCGTCGTCACCGTGGACGATGCGGTTGTACTCCGCGTCGTCGAGGACGGCACCGATGGCGTTCTTGGCGTAGATGGCGTGAACGCCGGGCGCGACCTCGAGGAGAACCGTGTCGTCGTGAAGCTCCTTGACGGTGGCGTACATGCCCCCGATCGTCCGAACGCCGGTGCCGGGCTGCATCTCGTTGCGCATCTGCGCGGCGGCAGCCTGCTTCTTCTTGGCGGACCGGGTCATCAGGAACATGGCCCCGATGAGCACGATGAAGGGGAGGAGAGTCACGGGATTCACGGGACGATTTTCCTTCGCACGACCGCGCTGGAATGCGGCCTGATCTACGGGGGTGGGTATGCCGCCCTGTGCGGGCGGCATCGGCGGAGTCTAAGCGAGTCCGCATCGATGGAACAACGCCCAGCATCGCACCCTGGTTCCTGTCCGGGCGAACCTGTGACGCATCACGCCCCGAACAGACCCTGTTGTCCCTTTCCGCCGTGCTGAGGGGGGACGAGACCGAGATGAGCCCAGGCCGCAGGGGTGGCGACCCGACCCCGCGGCGTCCTGGCCAGCAGTCCTTCCCGTACCAGGAAGGGCTCCGCGACCTCCTCGACCGTCTCGCGTTCCTCCCCCACGGCGACCGCGAGGGTGGACAGACCGACCGGTCCGCCGCCGAAGAGCTTCAGGAGCGCGCCGAGCACCGCCCGGTCCAGCCGGTCGAGACCCCGGCCGTCGACCTCGTACACCCCGAGGGCGACGGAGGCGACGCCGCGGTCGATCCGGCCGTCCGCCTTGACCTGGGCGTAGTCGCGGACGCGGCGCAGCAGCCGGTTGGCGATACGGGGTGTGCCACGGGAGCGCCCGGCGATCTCGGCTGCCCCTTCGGCGTCTATCGCGACGTCGAGGAGGCGGGCGGAGCGTTGGATGACGCGTTCCAGTTCGGTGGGGGCGTAGAACTCCATGTGGCCGGTGAATCCGAAGCGGTCGCGCAGCGGAGGCGGCAGGAGTCCGGCCCGGGTGGTGGCGCCGACGAGGGTGAAGGGCGGAAGTTCCAAGGGAATGGCGGTGGCACCGGGGCCCTTGCCGACGATGACGTCGACGCGGAAGTCCTCCATCGCCATGTAGAGCATCTCTTCGGCGGGCCGTGACATGCGGTGGATCTCGTCGAGGAAGAGGACCTCGCCCTCCTGGAGGGAGGAGAGGATCGCGGCGAGGTCGCCCGCGTGCTGGATGGCGGGACCCGAGGTGATCCGGATCGGGGCGCCCATCTCGGCGGCGATGATCATGGAGAGGGTGGTCTTGCCGAGGCCGGGGGCGCCGGAGAGCAGCACGTGGTCGGCGGTGGCGCCGCGGGCGAGGGCGGCCTTCAGGACCAGGTCGAGCTGTTCGCGCACCTTCTCCTGGCCGACAAATTCGTCGAGGTCCTTCGGCCGCAGGGCCGCTTCGACCGCCGTGTCCTCGCCGTCCGCGCCGGCGTCGACGAGGCGCTCGTCGAGCCGCTCGTCGGTGTCGGGTCCGGTGTCGTCCCAGTTCATTCGGTCAGTCCCGCCTCGGGTGTTTCGGTGCCGGGCCGTGCGGTGCCCGGGCGTCGGGGGTGTCGCGTCCGGCCGTCGTGCGGTCAGCGTGCGCGGTTGAGGGTCTGCAGAGCGGCCCGCAGCAGCTGCGGTACGGGCGGCTGGGCGCCCTCCGCGAGCACGGCCTCGGCCTGCGGGGCGACAGCGGTGACCGCCTCGTCGGCCTCACGGGTCGCGTATCCGAGGCCGATCAGGGCGGCCTGAAGCTGGTCGCGCCACGAGGACGTGACGGCGGTGCCGATGCCCTGGTGGCCGATGTGGGCCCCGACGGGCTCGCCCAGTCTGTCCTTCAGTTCGAGGAGGAGTTTCTGCGCGCCCTTCTTGCCGATGCCGGGGACGGCGGTGAGGGCTTTCTCGTCGCCGGTCGAGACGGCAAGGCGCAGGGCGTCCGGGCTGTGCACGGCGAGCATTGCCTGGGCGAGCCGGGGGCCGACGCCGCTGGCGGTCTGGAGCAGCTCGAAGACCTGCCGCTGGTCGTCGTCGGCGAAGCCGTAGAGGGTGAGCGAGTCCTCCCGTACGACGAGGGAGGTGGCCAGCCGGGCCTCCTGGCCGATCCGCAGGTCGGCGAGGGTGTGGGGGCTGCACTGGACGGCCATGCCGATGCCGCCGACCTCGATCACGGCCGTGGTCGGGGCGAGTGCGGCGACGGGGCCGCTGACGAAGGCGATCATCGGGGGACCTTCCGGACGGGAACTGCAGGAGTACGGGAAACGCGGTGGCCACGGGCGGCGGCGGCCGCGTGCGCCTGCTGGAGGCGGTTGACGGCCGGGGCCCGCCAGATGTGGCAGATGGCGAGGGCCAGGGCGTCGGCGGCGTCGGCGGGTTTCGGTGGTGCGTCGAGCCGAAGCAGCCGGGTGACCATCGCTCCGACCTGCGCCTTGTCGGCGCGGCCGCTGCCGGTGACGGCGGCCTTGACCTCGCTGGGGGTGTGCAGGGCGACGGGGATGCCGCGGCGGGACGCACAGAGCATGGCGACCGCACTGGCCTGGGCGGTGCCCATCACCGTACGGACATTGTGCTGGCTGAAAACCCGCTCCACGGCGACGAATTCGGGGCGGTGCTCGTCGAGCCACTCCTCGATGCCGCGCTCGATCGCAACCAGTCGGTGGCCGAGCTCGGCATCGGCGGAGGTGCGGACGACGCCGACCCCGAGCATCGTCAGGGGGCGGCCCGCCACTCCTTCGACGACGCCGACGCCGCACCGGGTGAGTCCCGGGTCCACGCCCAGTACCCGCATGAAGCGCCCCCTCTGCCGATCGGTCAACTGTTCCCGCAGGCTATCGGCTCGCACTGACAATGCGACGGGCCGACGGGGTGTGTCCCCGTCGGCCCGTCGGCTCCGCCCGCGCGGAGAGTGCCCCTGTACAGCGGCCGGACGCTGCCCGTCTCCGGGCCATCCCCGCTCACGCGGGGAGGCGTCGTCCGCCGTCTCAGGCCTCGACCTTCTCCATGACCTCGTCCGAGACGTCGAAGTTGGCGAAGACGTTCTGCACGTCGTCGCTGTCCTCCAGCGCGTCGATCAGCTTGAAGATCTTGCGCGCGCCTTCCTCGTCCAGCTCGACCTGCATGGTGGGCAGGAAGTTGGCCTCGGCCGAGTCGTAGTCGATGCCCGCCTGCTGGAGCGCGGTACGGACCGCGACCATGTCGGTGGCCTCGCTGACGACCTCGTAGGACTCACCGAGGTCATTGACCTCCTCGGCGCCCGCGTCGAGCACCGCACCGAGGACGTCGTCCTCGGTGAGCTCGCCCTTGGGGACGATGACGACACCCTTGCGGTTGAAGAGGTACGAGACCGAACCCGGGTCGGCCATCGAACCGCCGTTGCGGGTCATCGCGACACGCACGTCGGAGGCGGCACGGTTGCGGTTGTCGGTGAGGCACTCGATGAGCACCGCGACACCGTTCGGGCCGTAACCCTCGTACATGATGGTCTGGTAGTCGACGCCGCCCGCTTCGAGACCGCCACCGCGCTTGACCGCGGAGTCGATGTTCTTGTTCGGGACGGAGCTCTTCTTCGCCTTCTGGATCGCATCGACGAGGGTCGGGTTGCCCTCGGGGTCCACGCCGCCGGTGCGGGCCGCGACCTCGATGTTCTTGATCAGCTTGGCGAAGAGCTTGCCGCGCTTGGCATCAATCACGGCCTTCTTGTGCTTGGTGGTAGCCCACTTAGAGTGGCCGGACATCGCCAGCTCCTTACAACGCGTCGCCAGTAGAAATGAACAACGGAGATCCTACCGGGATCCGTTCACCCCTTGGCGCGCACCATGTCGACGAAGAGTGCGTGAACCCGGTGGTCACCGGTCAGTTCCGGGTGGAATGACGTCGCCAGGGCGTTTCCCTGACGTACGGCGACAATATGGCCGCCGTGCTCGGCGATCACCTCGGCCCCGGCGCCGACCGATTCCACCCAGGGGGCGCGGATGAAGACGCCTTCGACCGGGCCGCCCTCGATCCCGGCGACCTCGACGGCGGCCTCGAAGGACTCGTTCTGCCGCCCGAAGGCGTTACGACGCACGATCATGTCGATGCCGCCGATGGTCTCCTGGCCCGAGCGCGGATCGAGGATCTTGTCGGCCAACAGGATCATTCCGGCGCAGGTGCCGTAGACCGGCATACCGGCGCGGACCCGCTCGCGCAGCGGTTCCAGCATGCCGAACAGGGTGGCGAGCTTGGACATCGTGGTGGATTCGCCGCCGGGTATGACGAGACCGTCGACCTCGGCGAGCTCTTCGGGGCGCCGGACCGGCCTGGCCAGGGCGTCTGCCGAGGCCAGGGCGATCAGGTGCTCCCGTACGTCGCCCTGGAGAGCCAGGACTCCGATCACAGGGGTGTCGCTCATCTGTGACTACCAGCCGCGGTTGGCGTAGCGCTCGGCCTCGGGCAGGGTGTCGCAGTTGATGCCGACCATGGCCTCGCCCAGGTTGCGGGAGGCGTCCGCGATGATCTTCGGGTCGTCGTAGAAGGTGGTGGCCTTCACGATGGCGGCGGCGCGCTTGGCCGGGTCGCCGGACTTGAAGATGCCGGAGCCGACGAAGACGCCCTCGGCGCCGAGCTGACGCATCAGCGCGGCGTCGGCCGGGGTGGCGACGCCACCGGCGGAGAACAGCACGACGGGCAGCTTGCCGAGCTCGGCGACCTCCTTGACCAGCTCGTACGGGGCGCGGAGCTCCTTGGCGGCGGCGTACAGCTCGTTGTTGTCGTAGCCCCGCAGCCGGGCGATCTCGTTCTTGATCTGGCGCAGGTGGCGGACCGCCTCGACGACGTTGCCGGTGCCGGCCTCGCCCTTGGAGCGGATCATGGCCGCGCCTTCGGCGATGCGACGCAGCGCCTCGCCCAGGTTGGTGGCGCCACAGACGAACGGCGTGGTGAAGGCGAACTTGTCGCTGTGGTTGACCTCGTCGGCCGGGGTGAGGACCTCGGACTCGTCGATGTAGTCGACACCGAGGGACTGCAGGACCTGCGCCTCGACGAAGTGGCCGATGCGGGACTTCGCCATCACCGGGATGGAGACGGCCTCGATGATCTCTTCGATCATGTTCGGGTCGGACATCCGGGCCACGCCGCCGTCCTTGCGGATGTCGGCGGGCACCCGCTCCAGGGCCATGACGGCCACGGCGCCCGCGTCCTCGGCGATCTTCGCCTGCTCGGCGTTGACGACGTCCATGATCACGCCGCCCTTGAGCTGCTCGGCCATGCCGCGCTTCACGCGGGCGGTGCCGGTAGCCGGGGAGTCGGCGGACTGCGGGGTGCTGGGAAGCGTGGACACGGATCGACCTCACTCGGAGAAAAAGATGCTGAATGTGCTGGGTGATGCACTGCAGAGCAAACTCTCCGGGACCAGTCCACGACAAGGGCCAATAAGGGGCCGGTGGATCGTTTTGGCTGCGTACGGCCGCGTACCGCCTCGTACGACCCCGTACGGGGCAGGGGCGGTACGCGTCCGGGTCAGCTGACCGGGCGGTCCGCCAGGGCCACCGGCGGCTCGTCGTCCATTTCGAAGGCCAGCGGGAACGGTGCGTGCCCGGCCAGCCGGAACCAGCGCACCGTGCGGTGGCGGCGCAGCGCCCGCGCCGCGCGCACCGCGTCGTTGTGGAACCGCCGCGCCATCGGCACCCGGCGCACGGCCGCGGCCAGTTCGGACGCCGCCTCCTCACCGCCGGGAATCTCCTTCACCGCCTCCACCTGCGCCGTCTCACCGAACACGGCCCGCAGCGCGGTGCTGAGCTCGCTCTCCGCCACCTCACGGTGTTCCTCCTCGGACTGCCGGGCGGCGTGCGCGGCCTCGTACAGCACGATGGAAGCGGCCGGGTCGAGGACACCGGATGTGGCCAGTTCCTGGGTGACCGAGGCACGGCGCAGCAGTTGGGCGTCGAGGGCGGCGCGGGCGGCGTCGATCCGCGTGTGCAGCCGGTCCAGCCGCCCGGCGGTCCAGCTGAGGTACAGGCCGATCGCGACGAGCGCGACGGCGATCCAGATGAGGGTTTCGGTCACGGGCCGCAAGGCTACCGTCGCGGGCACCCCGCCCCGCCCTCCGGCCCGCCGCAGCGCGGGACAAGGACCGCTGAGGCCCGCCTCAGTCCCGGGCCAGCCCGAACCGGGCCCGCAGCCCCGTACGTTCGTCCGTCGCCACCGACGCGGCCCCGTCCGTCACCGTCTCGTACACCGCGAGGATGTCCGCCCCCACCGTCGACCAGTCGAACCGTCGCACATGAGCGCGGCCACGGTCGCTGAGCTCCGCGCGCCGCTCCGGGTCGCCGAGCAACCGGATCGCCGCCGACGCCAGCGCCTCCGCGTCCTCGTTGGCGAACAGCTCGCCCGCCGCACCCAGGTCCAGTACCTGGGCGAACGCGTCCAGATCGCTGGCGAGGACCGGCGCGCCCGCCGACATCGCCTCGACCAGGATGATCCCGAAGCTCTCGCCGCCCGTATTCGGCGCGACGTACACATCGACACTGCGCAGCAACCGCGCCTTGTCCTCGTCGCTCACCATGCCGAGGAATTCGACGCGCTCGCGCATCGCCTCGGGCAGTGAGGCGACCGCCTCCTCCTCGTCGCCGCGCCCTGCCACCAGCAGCCTGGTCTCCGGGCGGGCGGCGAGGATGGCGGGCAGCGCCCGCATCAGGACGGGCAGGCCCTTGCGGGGCTCGTCGATACGCCCGATGAAGCCGATCGTCCCGCCCTGCCACTCGACCTTGGGATCGGCCTTGTCGAAGAAGCCGACATCGACCCCGTTCGGGATGACGACCGCGTCGCCGCCGAGGTGCTCGACCAGGGTCCGGCGCGCGTACTCGCTCACCGCGATGCGCGCACTGATCTTCTCCAGCGCGGGCTGCAGGATCGGGTACGCGGCGATCATCGCGCGGGAGCGCGGATTCGAGGTGTGGAACGTGGCGACGATCGGTCCCTGCGCGGCCCAGCAGGTGAGCAGGCCGAGAGACGGCGAGGTCGGCTCATGGATGTGGATCACGTCGAAGGTGCCGTCGTGCAGCCAGCGGCGCACCCGCGCCGCGGACAGGAAACCGAAATTCAGCCGGGCGACGGAGCCGTTGTACGGGACGGGCACGGCACGGCCCGCCGACACCACGTACGGCGGCAGCGGCGTCTCGTCGTCGGCGGGGGCCAGCACCGATACCTGATGGCCCAGGCGGATCAGGTGTTCGGCCAGGTCGCGGATGTGGAACTGGACGCCGCCCGGTACGTCCCAGGAGTACGGGCAGACGATGCCGATCTTCACGACTGCTCTCCACGGGGTTCGAGGTCGGCGAGCCAGAGCCGCTGCAGCATGTGCCAGTCCTCCGGGTGCTCGGCGATTCCGGTGGCGAAGGCATCGGCCAGCGCCTGCGTCATCACAGACGTCTTCTCGGTGCGCGTACCTGACTCGGGCACCTCGACGGCCGGGTGGATCCGGGCCTTCATCACGGACGTCTCGTCGTACCGGAGCGTCACGGGCAGCAGCAGCGCGCCGGTCTGCTGGGCCAGGAGCGCGGGTCCGGCGGGCATCCGTGCCGTGTCACCGAAGAACTGCACCTCGACGCCGGAGGCGGAGAGGTCGCGGTCGGCGACCAGGCAGACCAGTCCGCCGTCGCGCAGCCGCCGCGCCAGGGTGCCGAAGGCCGACCCGCCGGTGTGCGGCAGGACCTCCATGCCGAGCCCCTCACGGTAGGCGACGAACCGGTCGTACAACGACTCGGGCTTCAGCCGCTCGGCGACCGTGGTGAACGGCACCTTCAGATCGGTGGTGACCCAGGCTCCCGCCAGGTCCCAGTTCCCCAGGTGCGGCAGCGCAAGGATCACACCGCGTCCGGCGTCCAGACCCCCGGTCAGCCGGTGGACGTCCGTCACGTCTATGCCGGCCCTGATCCGCTCCGGGCTCCAGGTGGGCAGCCGGAACGACTCCATCCAGTAGCGCATGTACGAGCGCATCCCGGCCTTGGAGAGTGCGGCGAGCCGGGCCGGGCTCGCGTCCGGCACCACCCTGGCCAGGTTCGACTCCAGCCGCAGCACGCTCTTGCCGCGCCGCTTCCAGACCTGGTCGGCGAGGGTACGGAAGAGCGCCCGGGCGGCCGGCTCCGGCAGCTTCTTGACCGCGCCCCAGCCGAGCCCGTACAGCCCGTCGGTCAGCCGGTCCTTCAGCCCGGCCCTCGGTCCACCCTCGGCGCCGCTCACTTCGCCGCCTCGCTCCCCCGGTCCGCCGCGGCTGCCGCGTCGGCCTCCGCGGACTCGCGGCGCACGGTCACGACACGCTGTACGAGCGTCACCAGGCTGCCCACGGCGACGATCCACAGCGCGATCGGCAGCAGGATGTCGATCCCCGGCACACCGAACGCGTGGAGCCCGGCGAGCCCGGCCGCCACCAGGGAGATGACCAGCCGCTCGGCCCGCTCCACCAGACCGTTGACCGCGACCGGCAGCCCGATCGACTCGCCCCGCGCCTTCGTGTAGGAGACCACCTGGCCGCTGGCCAGGCAGAAGATCGCCACCGCACACATCACGTTGTCGTCGCCGTTGCCCGCGTACCAGAGTGCGAACCCGCCGAAGATCGCACCGTCGGCGACCCGGTCCAGGGTCGAGTCCAGGAAGGCGCCCCAGCGGCTGGAGATGCCGGCCTGTCGGGCCATGTTGCCGTCGACGAGGTCGGAGAAGACGAAGATCGTGATGACGATCGTGCCCCAGAAGAACTCCCCCATGGGGAAGAAGACCAGCGCACCTGCCATCACTCCGGCCGTACCGATGAGCGTGACCGCGTCAGGGCTCACGCCGAGACGGAGCAGCAGGGCGGCGAACGGTGTGAGGACACGCGTAAAAAATGCACGCGCGTACTTGTTCAGCATGGCCTTCCCGAGGGGTCGGTGGGCCGTGCGGCCCCTTCGGCCACCGGCTGGCCCATCGTAGTCACCAGTCGGACGCGTCCACTGTCCGGGCATCCGTCCTCGTGCGTCGGCGTCCGACGTATGGACGCAACCTGACCGGAGTGGAAAGCTCGAATTACCGCGGGCGTCGTCGTAGCCGCCGCGGCGGCTCCTCGTGCCCGCGTCCTCCTTCTCCCCCACCGCGCCAGACAATCTCCCCGCACAGCGCACCCCACCGGGAGGCACATCATGGGCGACAAGGCACATGCACACACCGGGGCCGCCGGCAGAGCAGCAACGGCCGACCGGCCCTCCTCCGTACGGAACGTGGTGCTGGTCGGCCACAGCGGATCGGGCAAGACCACCCTCGTCGAAGCCCTCGCGCAGACCGCTGGAGCGGTCAACCGGGCCGGCCGGGTCGAGGACGGCGGCACGGTCTCCGACTACGACGAGATCGAACACCGCCAGCAACGCTCCGTACAACTCTCCCTGGTCCCCGTGGAATGGGGCGGGTACAAGGTCAATCTGCTGGACACCCCCGGGTACGCCGACTTCGTCGGGGAACTCAGGGCCGGTCTGCGGGCAGCGGACGCGGCCCTTTTCATCGTGTCGGCGGCCCAGGAGGCCGACGCGGTGGCGGGCACCACCCGCGCCGTGTGGGAGGAGTGCGCCGCCGTCGGCATGCCGCGCGCCATCGTCGTCACCCACCTCGACACGGCCCGCACGTCCTTCGACGAGATGACCCGCGTCTGCGGCGAGATCTTCGGGGGCGACGACCCCGACGCCGTACTGCCTCTCTATCTGCCCGTGCTCGGCCCCGAGGGCCCGGACGGGCACGCCCCGCTGACCGGGCTCACCGGACTGCTCACGCAGCGTGTCTTCGACTACTCCTCCGGTGAACGGAAAGAGACCCCGCCCTCCGACGACCAGCACGCACCGCTCCAGGACGCCCGCAACCGGCTGATCGAAGGGATCATCGCCGAGAGCGAGGACGAGACCCTGATGGACCGGTACCTCGGCGGCGAGGACATCGACATCAAGACGCTGATCGACGACCTGGAGCGCGCCGTCGCCCGCGACGCCTTCCACCCCGTCCTCACGGCGGCGCCCGCCGGCGAGGACGGGCGCCAGGGCATCGGTACGGTCGAACTCCTGGATCTGATCACCGGGGGCTTCCCGACCCCGCTGGAGCGCCTGCTGCCCGCTGTCACCACGCCGAGCGGCGCCCTCCGCCCCGCCCCGTCCTGCGACCCCGACGGACCGCTGGTCGCCGAAGTCGTCAAGACGGCCTCCGACCCGTACGTCGGCCGCGTCTCCCTGGTCCGCGTCTTCTCCGGCACGCTGCGCCCCGACGAAACGATCCACGTCCTGGGCCACGGACTCACCGACCCCGGCCACGAACCCCGTCCCGTCCACGAGGCAGAGGTCCGCGTCGGCGCGCTGTCCGCCCCGTTCGGCAAGCAGCAGCGCGCCCTGACCAGCTGCATCGCCGGAGACCTGGCCTGCGTCGCCAAACTGGGCGGCGCCGAGACCGGGGACACCCTCTCCGCTCCGGAGGATCCGCTGCTGATGGAGCCCTGGTCCATGCCCGACCCGCTGCTGCCACTGGCCATCGAGGCCCACAGCAAGGCGGACGAGGACAAGCTCTCCCAGGGGCTCGCACGGCTCGTCGCCGAGGACCCGACCATGCGCCTCGAACAGAACCAGGACACCCATCAGGTGGTTCTGTGGTGCCTCGGCGAGGCCCATCAGGACGTGGCACTGGACCGGCTGCGTACCCGGTACGGGGTACAGGTCGACACCGTCTCCCACAAGGTGTCCCTGCGCGAGACGTTCGCCGGCCCGTCGAGCGGCCGCGGACGGCACGTCAAGCAGTCCGGCGGCCATGGCCAGTACGCCATCTGCGAGATCGAGGTGGAGCCGCTGCCACCCGGTTCGGGCATCGAATTCGTCGACAAGGTGGTCGGCGGAGCCGTACCCCGCCAGTTCATCCCGTCCGTGGAGAAGGGGATACGCGCCCAGGCCGCCCGCGGAGTGGCGGCCGGCCACCCCCTCGTCGACGTGAGGATCACCCTGCGGGACGGAAAGGCCCACTCCGTGGACTCGTCCGACGCGGCGTTCCAGGCGGCGGGCGCACTGGCCCTTCGTGAAGCGGCTGCGGAGACCCGGATCCAGCTCCTCGAACCTGTCTCCGAGGTCCAGGTTCTCGTCCCCGACGGCTACGTGGGGCCGGTCATGAGCGATCTGTCGGGGCGCCGCGGCCGGGTGATCGGCACCGAGCAGTCAGGGGCGGGGCGCACGCTCGTGCGGGCCGAGGTGCCCGAGCTGGAGATCGGCCGGTACGCGATCGACCTGCGCTCCCTGTCGCACGGCACCGGCCGGTTCGACCGGTCGTACGCCCGGCACGAACCGATGCCACCGCAGCTCGCCGATCGCCTCCGCGAACAGCAGGAAAACACCGCAAACGGCGCCTAGTCGGCGGCCCCGCCCGCCCTTGTCCACAGGGGCGGGCGGGGTTCCGATCCGGACGATACGCTGTGGTCCCAGCTCAGAAGGTGTGCCGGGCACGGCAGTTGGGAAACAGCCGCAGGAGTGGTTCCTTGGCGGCAAGTGGGGGCGACAGTGGCCAACGACGGATTCGATTTCTCTCCCGGAGCGCAGATCCCGCTCCAGGGGGCGGCCGGACAGGCGGTGGCGACGAACGCCCTCGCCTCCGCCGCGTACCGCGACAGCCCGGTGGCAGACATCCTCAAGGCCGACAGCGAGTGGCACAAGTCCAAGATCGAGGATGGCCGGTCCAAGCTCTTCAAGAGCAAATACTTCACCCCCAACCTCGGCGAGGCCTTCTCCCGCGCCGTCCAGGAACGGATGCTGGGCGGCGCCCGCAAGGCCCTCATCCAGTCCTTCGGCACCGACCCGCAGACCGTCGTCGAGCACTGCCTGTCCGCGACCCGCCTCCGCAAGGCCCGGGACACCAAACTGACCCTGGTCACCGTGCTCTTCGGTTTCCTCTTCCTGCCCGGACTGCTCCTGTGGGTCCTCGCGTTCCGCCTCCGCGACGGCCTGGGCTCCACCAAGGACAAGGCCCTCAGCGCCCTCGGCATGGCTCTGCTCCCCGTCATCGGCATCGTGGCCCTGATCTTCCTGATCAAGCTGCCGGTCGACGGTCTCCTCGCGCTGTACCTGCGCGCGATGATCGTCGCCCCCGTCATCGGCTGGCTGATCGCCAAGCGGATCGCCGAGACCTCCGCCAAGGACATGCGCGCCCGCTGGGAGGGGCTGCTCTCCGGCGGCGGGGTCATCGCCAAGATCCCCGAGGCCGTGCCGAAGAATCCCAACGAGACCGCCCGCGAGGCGCTGCGCCAAGGCCTGGAGAAGCTGTCGGCCGAACAGCAGTCCAACTGCGTCTTCTATGCCGGCCCCAAGGGCATCCTCGGCATGGGCACCCGCTGGGGCAGCTGGCAGCTCGCCGAGGAACTCGTCTCCAAGGAACCCGGCAAGGAGTTCCACCAGTTCCGCAGCTGGGACCTGATTCGCGTCATCCACGACCAGCTCAAGCAGTTGGAACGCGGACCGCTTCACACCGGCGGATTCACCACGCCCTCGGTCACCCACTGGATCGTCTCGCCCGTCGGTGAGAACGCCGACTCGGTCTCCCGTCCGGAGGGCGAGGACGTCGCCACCTTCCAGGTCAAACCGCACGAGATACAGCGCATCTGCAACCACCAGCAGTTCGGCAGCGGCGACCGCCACTACCTGGGAGTCCAGTTCACCCTCTGGGACGGTCAGCTGGTCATCACCATGATGATCACCGTCACGGTGCTCCACGAGACGCTCCGGATCGAGGTCACCGGGCACGCCCTCGGCCCCGTCCACTCGCTCTTCACGAGCAAGCCCGAGGCCAAGACGAAGACGGTCAACAAGACCGTCAGGTTCTGGGAGACCCGCAAGATCACTCTCCCACTGGTGGAGTCCAAGGAAGTCGTCCGTCTCGCCCTGCGCGCCCCTTTCACCTGGTACCCGCCGCTCCTCGACTACCTGGGCGGCAAGATCACCCTCCCGGAGCCGTTCGGCCTGCGCCACGCCTGGGCCGAGAAGCCGTGGCGCCACCGCTTCATGGCGGACGACGCGATGCGCGCCGCCACCCCCGTCCTGCGTGCCGTGCACAACGCGGCCATGCGCGTCCTGGACGAGAACGGCGTCGACACGGAGCGCTTCGACAGCCGGTCCATGATCCTCAGCGGACTGGTGCAGGACCCGACCCCCAAGAAGGCCGACGTGTACGACGCGTAGAGCAGACGGAAGAGGCGCCCGGGACCTCCCGGGCGCCTCGTGCTCGTACCGCTCGGCTCAGGCCGCGGGCCAGGCGTCGGCCAGCATCTTCCGGGTATCGGCGAGCAGCTGCGGCAGCACCTTCGTGTGACCGACGACCGGCATGAAGTTGGTGTCACCGCCCCAGCGCGGCACCAGGTGCTGATGGAGATGCGCGGCAATGCCGGCGCCCGCCACCGTTCCCTGATTCATCCCGATATTGAAACCGTGCGCCCCCGAGGCCGCCCGCAGCGCCGTCATCGCCCGCTTGGTGAAGTCGGCCAGCTCCAGCGTCTCCGGACCGTCCAGCTCCGTGTAGTCGGCGACATGCCGGTACGGCACCACCATCAGATGTCCGCCGTTGTACGGATACAGGTTCAGCACGGCATAGACCTTCTCGCCGCGCGCCACGATGAGTCCGTCCTCGTCCGACTTCGCCGGGATCGCGCAGAACGGACAGCCGTCGCCGGCCTCCGGGCCGGTCGGCTTGTTCTCACCCTGGATGTACGCCATCCGGTGAGGCGTCCACAGGCGCTGGAACGCGTCGGGCGTTCCCACTCCGATCTGCTGCTCCGGCTCAGTCGTCATGCAGATCAGCATATTGCTTCACTCCTGCGGAGCGTGTCGCCGGGGGCCGCCCCCGTCGCCGGACGACGATCCTGAGGCCATGAGCGACCAGCCCGCAGACTCCTCCACCCCTCTCCGGCTGAGGCGCTGGGAGCAGCGCACGGAGGTTCCGCTCTTCGTCGCGTCGCTGTTCTTCCTCCTCGGGTACGCGCTCCGCGTCCTCGTTCCCGACCACACCCAGCCGTGGCGTGACCTCGCCCTGACCCTGGTCCTCGCCACCTGGCTCCTCTTCGCGGCGGACTATGCCGTACGGGTCCGGCTCAGCGGCCAGGGTCTCCGATTCCTCCGCACCCACTGGCTGGACACGGTGGTGCTGGTGCTGCCGCTGCTGAGGCCGTTGCGTCTGATCCGGGTCTACACAGCGGTCCAGCGGCACAGGGTGCAGCCGCGGCTGAGCCTGTACGCCCGCGTGATCAGCTACGCGGGTATGACCGCCCTGCTGCTCGGACTCTCGGCCGCGCTCGCCGTGTACCACGAGGAACACCTGGCTCCCGGCGCCACGATCCGGACGTTCGGCGACGCGGTGTGGTGGGCGTGCGCGACGCTCACGACGGTCGGATACGGGGACGTCGTGCCGGTCACGCCGCGCGGCAGGACCGTCGCGACGGGGCTGATGGTCTGCGGTCTGGCGCTGCTGGGGGCCGTGACGGGTTCGTTCTCGTCGTGGCTGGTGCAGGTGTTCACCCGGGAGGACGAGAAGAGGCCCCCGGGGCGCGGTTAGCGCTCCGGGGGCCTCCCTGTCGGTCGGGTCAGACCTGGACGCGGTCCTCGACGGCCTTCTGGATCTTGGCGATGGCATCCTCGACCGGGATGCCGTTCTCCTGCGATCCGTCGCGGTAGCGGAAGGAGACGGCGCCGTTGGCCATGTCCTCATCACCCGCGATGATCATGAAGGGCACCTTGGCCTTCTGCTGGTTGCGGATCTTCTTCTGCATCCGGTCCGAGGAGGCGTCCACCTCGACCCTCAGGCCCTTCTTCCTGGCCTGCGCAGCGAACTCCTGGAGGTACGGGATGTGCGCGTCGCCGATCGGGATGCCGACCGCCTGGACCGGGGCCAGCCAGACCGGGAACGCACCCGCGTAGTGCTCCAGCAGCACGGCGAAGAACCGCTCGATGGAGCCGAACAGGGCGCGGTGGATCATGACCGGGCGCTGCTTGGTCCCGTCCGGACCGGTGTACTCCAGGTCGAAGCGCTCCGGCAGGTTGAAGTCGAGCTGCACGGTCGACATCTGCCAGGTGCGGCCGATGGCGTCCTTGCACTGGACCGAGATCTTCGGGCCGTAGAACGCGGCGCCGCCCGGGTCCGGAACCAGGGGCAGACCCTGCTTCTCGGCAACCTGGCGCAGCGTCTCGGTGGCCTCTTCCCAGACCTCGTCCGAGCCGACGAACTTCTCCGGGTCCTTGGTGGAGAGCTCCAGGTAGAAGTCGGTCAGACCGTAGTCGCGCAGCAGGTTCAGGACGAAGGTGAGCGTCTTGTCGAGCTCCTCCGCCATTTGCTCCCTGGTGCAGTAGATGTGCGCGTCGTCCTGCGTGAAGCCGCGCGAACGGGTCAGGCCGTGCACCACGCCCGACTTCTCGTAGCGGTACACCGTGCCGAACTCGAAGAGACGCAGCGGCAGTTCACGGTAGGAACGGCCGCGCGCGTCGAAGATCAGGTTGTGCATGGGGCAGTTCATCGGCTTGAGGTAGTAGTCCACCCCGTCGTCGAGCTGCATGGGCGGGTACATGCCTTCGGCGTACCAGTCCAGGTGGCCGGACTTCTCGAAGAGCTTGCCCTTGGTGGCGTGCGGCGAGTAGACGAACTCGTAGCCCTCCTCCTCGTGCCGCTTGCGCGAGTAGTCCTCCATGGCCCGGCGGATGATGCCGCCCTTGGGGTGGAAGACGGCGAGGCCGGGGCCGATCTCGTCGGGGAAGGAGAAGAGGTCCAGCTCGTTGCCGAGCTTGCGGTGGTCGCGCTTGGCGGCCTCCTCCAGGAACTCCAGGTGCGCCTTGAGCTCGTCCTTGGTGGGCCAGGCGGTGCCGTAGATGCGCTGGAGCATCGGGTTCTTCTCGCTGCCCCGCCAGTACGCCGCGGCGTTCCGCATCAGCTTGAACGCCGGGATGTTGCGGGTGGTCGGCAGGTGCGGACCACGGCAGAGGTCCTTCCAGCACAGGTCACCGGTCTTGGCGTCCAGGTTGTCGTAGATGGTCAGCTCGCCGCCGCCCACCTCGACATCCGCGCCGTCGTCGGTGGAGGCGGCACCCTTGATGCCGATGAGCTCCAGCTTGTACGGCTCGTCGGCCAGCTCCTCACGGGCGGCCTCGTCGGTGACGACCCGGCGGGAGAACCGCTGTCCCCGCTTCTGGATCTCCTGCATCTTCTTCTCGATGGCCTTGAGGTCCTCGGGGGTGAACGGCTTCTCGACGTCGAAGTCGTAGTAGAAGCCGTCCTTGACCGGCGGGCCGATGCCGAGCTTGGCCTCGGGGAAGAGCTCCTGCACGGCCTGCGCCATGACGTGCGCGGTGGAGTGCCGGAGGATGTTCAGGCCGTCCTCGGAGGAGATCTCGACGGGCTCGACGACCTCGCCGTCGGCGACGACGTATGCGAGGTCCTTCAGCTCACCGGCGACCCGGGCGGCGACGACGGTGCGCTCGCCGGGGAAGAGCTCGGCAGCCGTAGTGCCCGTCGTCACCACGCGCTCTTCCCGCTCGGAATCGCGTTGGATGATCACACGGACGTCTGACACCGGTCTCTCCTGACTGAAGGGGGGTGCGCGCCATATTCCACTGCGCACGCAAGAGGAATCGTACCGAGCCGACGGCCCCCTTCGCGAAAGGGTTCGTTCCGGCAGTGGCCCCGCACCGTGCCGGACCCCTCATTCCGGCTATTCGCCCGTGCAGGCCTCCTCGAAGTAGTCGACGTTCTCCTGGAGCGATTTCATCAGCCGGTCCCGTTCCGCCTCGTCGACCTGTACGGGCACCACTTGCGAGGCCCGGGTCAGCCGCCGGAAGCCGCCCCGGCTCTCCAGTCGCCCCTCCACCCGGATCGGCAGTCCGACGAGGTGCGCGTGGCCCGCGATCCGGTACGCCTCCTCGTCGAGCTCCAGCCGTACGTGTGGCACCTCGGCCCCAGCCAGCACCCTCAGCCGCACGGTTCCCGCGCCGCGCGGTCCCGAGCGGCGCAGCCGGACGACCGCACCGGTGATCCGGACCGCGACGGCGGGTTCGTCCTGCTGGTAGCGGGCTCCCGCCCGGCGCAGGGCGGGCAGGTCGCCCGGCGAGAACTCCACCGGTTCGGGCCGGGCGGGGCAGCCTTCGGGGGTTCCTGCGGCTGGTGCCCAGGCGAGAGAGATCCTGGTTCCCTCCGATCCGCGGACCAGCGCGATGACGGCCTCGGTCAGCTCACGGCTGACGCCTGCTTCGACGGCACTGTCGAAGGCTTCCATGCCTCCGGTGGCGCGCTGGAAGTCGATGGCTTCGCGGGTGGCGTGCAGGGCGTGGCAGAGCCGTACGGCGACGGCCCGGCCGGTTTCGACGGGGAGACAGGCAGTGAGGTCGCGGCCGCCCGGTGCGGGTCCGACGAGGACGCCTTCGAGCGCGGCGAGGGCCCTTCGGCGGTGGCGCGCGCCGTGGAACCCGGTACGGGCCCGCACGGCGAGCGCTCCGGCGAGCAGGATCTGCCGGGCCGCGGCGCGCAACTGCTCCGCGGCGGTCCAGCCGGCCGCTCCGGCGGCGCCCGCGGGACCGGCGGCGCCGTCGGGGACATCGCGCCACCAGCGGATCTCGTCGCTGGGCACAGCGAGGGAGACCAGCACCTCTCGGGCGGAGGGGGCGGCGCTGCGGGCGAGTGCCGTGAGTGCTTCACCGAGCAGGTCCTCGCTGTCGGGGAAGGCGGTGGTGTCGGGTACGAGGAGGCTCGTGCCGCCGGAGGGTGCCGCGGCCCCCGGTGGGGTCCATCGGCTGTAGCGTCCGGCCGCACCGCCGCGGCGGTGCCAGCCGTGCCGGTCGAGCAGGGCGCCGAGGACCGCGGGGTCGACGCGGGCGGGGTCCGGGATGTCCCCGAGGGGTGGCAGGGCGGTGGGCCAGTGGGTCACGGTCTCGCTGGGGTGTGGTCGCGTGCCCGACGGGATCGTGCTGTCGGCGGGCTCGTCCATCGGCCGGTGCATCAGGGTCTCCCTCCCGCCCCGACCCGCGTCATGATCTCGCAGAGCGCGCGGTCGTCGAATATGTGCGTGGTCGGGATCCGCACAGTGGTCCTGTGCCGGCCTGTCACCGCGTGGCCGGCCAGGTTGGTCCAGTAGCAGCAGTGCCGCAGGTCGAGCCGTTCGTGCCCGGCGCGCAGCCAGTCGTCCTGGCTGCGCGGTACGAGCATCACGACCAGGATCTTGTGCACCGACACGGGCGTCCGGGCGAGTTTCACGAGGTGGGCGTTGTCCAGCGTGAAGGCGAACGTCGGTCCGGATGGGTGCGGCGGTATCTGGTAGGTGCATTTGAGCTGCACCTTGATGGTCACCTCGTCGTCGACGGTGTGGCCGGGGGCGCCGTGGCTGACATGCCAGTCGATGCCGTTGTCGGGAAAGGGCTGCGACAGGGAGCATCCCGCCGCGGCCGCGACCGCGTGCAGGTAGCCCACCTGAAGGGTCTCCATGCAGGCGGTGGTGGCGAGTGTGCCGCGCAGCGGAGCGATCCGCTGGGGCAACAGCCCGCTCGGGTCGGGCTGCGCGAGCGCCATGGCTCCGTATGCCTTCCGGGCTGTGCCGATCGGTTGGTCGGTCGGTGCGTCCTCAGGCAACTTTCTTGCCTGTCCTCTGTGTTGTCACCGCAGCGAGCGGTCCGCAAACGGCGTATCAGGCAAAGGGCGCGGGTATCACCGAATCGGGCAGGGGGATCACGCCATCTGCCGGTCAGGCACGAGGAGTTCGGGGATGAGTCACTGGTACGACGGGCCGCTGGCCGCTTTTGACACCGAGACAACGGGAGTGGACGTCGAGGAGGACCGGATCGTTTCGGCCGCCCTGGTCGTCCAGGACGCGGCGGGCGGGCGCATGCGCGTCACCCGCTGGCTGGTGAATCCGGGGATTCCGGTGCCCGTGGGGGCGACCGAGATCCACGGTCTGACCGATGACCATCTGCAGCGCAACGGCAGGTGGCCTGCGCCCGTGGTGGAGGAGATAGCCCGGGCGCTGGCCGAACAGTGCGCGGCGGGACGCCCGCTCGTCGTGATGAACGCGCCGTTCGATCTGACGCTGCTCGACCGGGAGCTGAAGCGGCACCGGGCGTCGTCGCTGGCCGGCTATCTGGGGAATACACCGCTGTGCGTGCTGGATCCCCGGGTTCTGGACAAGCACCTGGACCGCTACCGCAAGGGGCGGCGCACGCTCACCGATCTCTGTGCGCTGTACGAGGTGGTGCTGGACGGCGCTCATGACGCGGCGGCCGACGCGGCGGCGTCGCTGGAGCTGGTACGGGCGGTGGGGCGGCGCTTTTCGTCGCGGCTGGAGCGACTGTCTCCGGCGGAGCTGCACGCGCTGCAGGCGGTGTGGCATGCGGCGCAGGCGCGCGGTCTGCAGGCGTGGTTCGCGAAGAGCGGGACGCCGGAGACGGTGGATCCGGCCTGGCCGCTGCGTCCTGAACTGCCCGCCGCTGCGTGATCCCGGACGCCCCGGGGTGGTTCCGGACATGCAGAGGCCGGCCCGTCGATGCTGCTGACGGACCGGCCTCTCCCGGGGTGGGCGATACTGGTTTCGAACCAGTGACCTCTTCGGTGTGAACGAAGCGCTCTCCCACTGAGCTAATCGCCCGGGAACGGACTGAACCATACAGGTCCCGGTGGGTGTGGTTCAAACTCCTTCGAGCCGGGCCGCCAGTCCGCGGCGTCCCGCCCGCATCATGAGCGCGTGGTTCACCCGGAACACCGCACGTCCGGGCACGGCGAGCAGCCGCATGATCCGCCGCCGCACCTCGACCTCCTGCTCGTACGTGGCACGGCTGCCGGTGCCGTGCGCGGTGACGGTCCAGCGGGCCCAGCCGTCGAGGTCGCCGTCGAGGGTCACTTCGAGGATCCCGGCAGCCGGGTCGCGGCGGCTCGCGCGAACGGTCATGACCAGGTCGTACGGGAGGGCGGAGCGGATGCGCATGGTTCCGGTGGTGTCGTCGACGGAGGTGACCTCGCGAACCTGCGGCCACCACTGCGGGTACTCCTCGGCGCGTTCCAGGATTCCGTACACGGCATCGGGCGGGGCGGTTACGTCCCAGATGCTCACAAAGCGGTAGTGGCTCCAGCCCATGGGTCCCAGTCTGCGCGTACTCAGTCCCGTACCTGAGTATCCGAGCGCATGTCCGCATCTGTGGGCCGCGCCACACTCCCGAATATGGAACATGTGCCGCCGCCCGCCGAGGAATTGGCGCTCCTCGACCGCGAACTGGTTCGGCTGGACGCCCGCCGGATGCAGCTGCTGGCCCGTCGTGCCTGGCTGGTGAGCGTGCTGCAGCCGCCGGCCACGTCTGCGGGACCGGCGTCCGCCGCACCTCCCGGGCCGGCGCAGCCGTATCCGCAGTGGCCCGCGGCCCCCTTCGGCTCTCCCGGTGCGCCGGTCCCGCCGCGCAACGCCCAGAATGTGCTGCTGAGTCTCGGCGGACTGCTGCTGACGATCGCGGCGATCGCGTTCACCCTGGTCAGCTGGGGTCATCTGGGGATAGGCGGTCGCTCGGCGGTGCTCGCCCTGGTGACGGTCGCGGCGTCGGCCGCACCCGCGCTGCTGCTGCGCCGCGGTCTGTCGTCGACGGCCGAGTCGCTCGGCGCGCTGGCTCTGGTGCTGATGGTGCTGGACGCGTACGCGCTGCACGCGGTGGCGGCGCCGGACACGGACGGTCTCGGGTTCGGCGCGGTCGCGTCGGCGGTGCTCGCCGTGCTGTGGACGGCGTACGGCCTGGCACTCGGCAAGCTTCGTCTGCCGCTGCCGGTGGCCGTGGTGAGTGTGCAGTTCACGTTGGTGCTGTGGGCGTGGTCGGCGGGTGCGTCGGCCTCGGTCTTCGGTTGGGCGCTGGTGCTGACGGCGATGCTGGACTCTGCGATCGCCCGGTGGGGCAAGGGCGTTGGGGTCCGGGTGACCGCGTCCGTCTGCGGATGCGCGACGGGGCTCTCCGGGGCGCTGGTGGCGCTGGTGCAGTCGGTGACGGCTGGTTCGCCCCTCTCCGCCGTTGCCCCGGGGGCACTGTTGCTGGTGGGAGCGGCGGTCGCGCTGTTCGCGGTGTGGCGGGCGCCGAAGGAGATCGCGGTGGCCGGCGGGGTGGCGGCCGGACTGGCGGTGGTCGCGGCTGTGGGCGGTGTGCTGCGCGCGGGGGTCGCCGAGGACTGGTCGGTTCCGGTGTATCTGCTGTGCGGTCTGGTGCTGTGTGCGGCGGTACGGGCTCCGCTGCCCCGTCCGGCCGGACGGGGCGTCCTGTGGGCGTCGGCCGCGGTGGTCTCGGGCGCGGTGCTGGCGGCTGCGCCGGCGGTCGCCATGACGCTGACGGGTCCGGTGTCGCGGTGGGCCCGGGTGTGGTCGGGTGCCCCGGACGGCAGTGCGCGCGGTGCGCTGGGGCTGGAGGGTGCGCAGTGGTCGCAGCTGTACACGGCGCCGGTGATTCTGCTGGTGGTGGCCGGTCTGCTGGGGGCGGCACATCGCTGGTGGCCCCGGTGGGTGCGGGTGGCCGGTGCGGTGATCTCCCCGGGCGAGTCGTGGCGGGGTGCGGCGGGGGCCGGTGCGCTGGTGATCGGGTGGGCGGGGCTGCTGGTGGTGCCGGTCGCGCTGGACGCTCCGTACGCGGCCGCGGTGGTGGTGCAGTTGCTGCTGATCGCGGCGCTTCTCGCCGGGGCGGTACGGGTGTTGCGTCGTGGGGCGGGGCCGGTGGCGCCGGCGGCGCTGGTGTGCAGTGTGGTGGGGGCGGTGAGCGTGGGGGCACTGTCACTGGCTGCGGAGCCCGCCACCTATGCGGTGTTCGGGATCCTGCTGGTGCTGTTCGCTGCGGCCGCGGCTAAGACGCGTGCCGAGGGGTCACCGACGGCCCGGGTGACGCAGGGTGCTCTGGCGTGTGCGGCTGTGGTGTGCGGGATGGTGCTCGCCGGGGCCGCCGGGGTGTCGCTGGACCTCGAGGCGTACCGCGCCGCACCGATCATGCTGGTCGTCCCCGCACTGACGGTGCTGCTCGGGGCGCGGCTGCGGGGCGGCCCGTCGGCGCTGCCGGTCGAGCTGACCGGCGCCGTGGCGGGTGCGGTGGCGGTCGGGATGGCCGTGCCGGACAGGCCGTACCTGGCGCTGGTGCTCGCGCTGTGCGGGGTGCTGGCGGCGGGTACGGCGGTGCGAGCGGAACGGCGGCCGGCGGCCGGGTATGTGGCGGTGGTCCTCTTCGTCCTGGCGACGTGGGTGCGGTTGTCGGCTTCCGGGGTGTCGACTCCGGAGGCGTACACGCTGCCGGTGACGGTGCCCGCGTTGGTGGTCGGTGTGGTGCGGCGGCGCCGCGATCCGGCGGCGTCCTCGTGGACGGCGTACGGGGCGGGTCTTGCGGCGACGCTGGTGCCGAGTCTCGTCGCGGCCTGGACCGACCCGTCGTGGGTGCGGCCGCTGCTGCTCGGCGTGGTGGCGCTGGTGCTCACGCTCGCCGGGGCACGGCTGCGGCTGCAGGCGCCGCTGCTGCTCGGCGGCGCGGTGCTGGCATTGGACGCCCTGCACGAACTGACGCCCTATGTGGTTCAGGTGGTCGGTGCGCTGCCGCGCTGGCTGCCGCCTGCGCTCGCGGGTGTGCTGCTGCTCGTCGTCGGGGCGACGTACGAGCAGCGGCTGCGGGATGCGCGGCGGCTGAAGGACACCCTGCGCCGGATGCGCTGAGGGAACACGTGACCGGTGGGCCGGCCCGTTGCTTCACCGCCTCAGGCCGGCAACCGGTCGCCGCTTCCCGTTGACGTCGCCCGCCTTCTCCGGTCCGGCCCGGAAGTTCTCCATGCTGAGATTTCCGACCTTCACCTGGGAATTGAGATCGAGCAGAACCCGCTTGTCGCCGTACGTGCGCAGGAATGCGAGGGAGTTCCGGACGACATCGGGCGCATTGCCCGCGGAGGCCTGGGCATTGAACTTCTTCCAGAAATTCCCGTAGTCCTGAAAGTCCGTCTTGGCCTTGGTGTTCGGATGCTTCTTCTCAATCAGCGCGGCGACACACCCCTCCCGGGCAGACAGCACCCGCTGCCACGATCGATTGAATCGTGCGAGAAAGCGCTTGCGCGGGACAGCCGGGAGTCGAAGGGGTCGACGTCAGCGGTTGGAACGGAATCAGTCGAAGCGCTTCAACCGCATGCCGCGGCGCGTGGTTCGCGGGGCGTTCCGACGGGGCTCGTACCGCCGCGGAAACAGGCGGGAGGGCGCCCGATCGGCGCGGGAAACGCAGAGGGTCCGTGAGACTCTGCAGTCTCACGGACCCTCTGTCCGGGTGGGCGATACTGGTTTCGAACCAGTGACCTCTTCGGTGTGAACGAAGCGCTCTCCCACTGAGCTAATCGCCCGGGCGCACTGCAAACATTACCCCATGTCAGCGGTGCTCTCCGACCACCCCCGGGTCACTCGTGGATCTTCCACGGCATCACGATTCCGAACTTCCAGACATAGATCCCGACCAGCACGACGATGATCACGAGTCCGATCACGGTGAGGATGATGTTCCGCCGCCGGACCTTCGGGTCGAGCGCCTTCTGGGCGGCCTCGGTCACCTTTCGGCGCGTCCAGCGGAGCACCAGCTGCGCCCAGACGAACTCGGTCGCCCAGATCGCCATGCCACCGAAGATCACCAGCCAGCCGGGCCCGGGCAGCGGCAGCATGATGATGCCCGCCACGACCACGGCGAGGCCGACCACGAAGACGCCGACCTGCCAGCTCAGATGCAGGGCTCTGGACGCCTTGACGAACCCCGGCGCCCGGGAGCCGAGCGCCCGCTCCTCCTTGACCACATCCTCGATGACGTCCGGCGACCCGTCCCCCGTCACTTCCCCCGTGGCGGGCGACGGAGTCGCCGCTCCGGCGACTCCGTCCCGCGCGTCACTCTCCGCATTCATGGCCCCAACCTACCGGAACGGCCTTTGTCACCGGAATGGCCGCATAACCCAAAGTTACACACCGCCACACGAGCGACCTGAACAACCACAAAAGGGTCAGAGGGGTTTACAACGCCACCGTAGGTGGCATGTCGATTTCGCCGACGTGCGAATCCCCGAGCGCACACTGAGCGAAAGGCCCTGGCGCTTATGAACACCACGGTCAGCTGCGAGCTGCACCTGCGCCTCGTTGTGTCGAGCGAGTCCTCACTGCCTGTACCCGCGGGCCTGCGGTATGACACGGCCGATCCGTATGCCGTGCACGCCACCTTTCACACCGGAGCGGAGGAAACGGTCGAATGGGTATTCGCCCGCGACCTCCTCGCCGAGGGGCTGCACAGGCCCACCGGCACCGGAGACGTTCGCGTCTGGCCATCCCGAAGTCACGGCCAGGGCGTCGTCTGCATCGCACTGAGCTCCCCAGAGGGCGAAGCCCTGCTCGAGGCCCCGGCCAGGGCCCTGGAGTCGTTCCTGAAGAGGACCGACGCCGCGGTTCCACCCGGCACCGAGCATCGTCACTTCGACCTCGATACGGAGCTTTCACACATCCTGGCCGAGAGCTGAGCCAGGTCGAGAGCTGCACGGCGCCGTCCGACTCGGGGCGACGGTGCCGCGCGGACAACCTCATAGGGCAGACACCAGCGCCGTCATCACGGAATCCACTGTGGTGACGGCGTCGGCGCGCGTTCGACCGGAGGCATGACGGGTGCACGCCCCGGCCCTCCCGTACGCGCCGGGCGGGCCCTGTGCGCCCTCAGCGCCCCTGAGCGCCCCCGCTGGCCCCTGGTCGGCCGATACGTGCTCCTCGCCGGCCCCAGGGCCCCTCTCGGGCCGCAGTGCGTCCTCGCCGAGCCAGTAGAGTCAGCCGGCATCGGTGGGCGCCCGCCCGCCGGAGGCCAGGGAGCGAAAGCGTGCTGATCCCCCACGACACCCGGATCGCGCTCGACATCGTGGTCGAGCTGGTGAACACCGCACCGGAGACCGATCAGCCGGAGGGCGGACCGAGCGACGGTCTCGCCGGCATCGAAGCGCTTTACCGATTCGCCCGGCGCCACCGCATCAGCGGCGTGGCCGAACTCGGCGAGAAGGATCTTCGGGCCGTACACGACGTACGGAGGCGGTTCGCCGAGATCTTCGCGGCGCCGGACGCCGAGACGGCCGCCGGTCTCGTCAACAGCCTCGTGGCCTCAGCGGGCACCACGCCGCAGCTGAGCAACCACGACGGCTACGAGTGGCATGTGCACTACTTCGCGCCGGACGCATCGATCGCCGATCACCTCGCGGCCGACTGCGGCATGGCGCTCGCCTTCATCGTGGTGGCGGGCGAACAGGAACGACTGCGGCGCTGCGAGGCACCGGACTGCCGGGACGCGTTCGTGGACCTGTCCCGCAACCGCTCCCGCAGGTACTGCTCCAGCCGCACCTGCGGTAATCGGCTGCATGTCGCCGCATACCGGGCGCGCCGCAGAGAAGCGGCCGGCTGACCGCTCGCCGCCCGTTTCATCGCCCGCTCACAGCAGGAAGAGATCGTGCAACGCGGCCATCAGCAGCAGGCCGCCGACCACCGTGAGGAAGATCATCAAAGGGGGCTGGGACAGCGCGAAGAGGCAGCCACGCGGCTCTTCGGCAGGGGGTGCGGGGGCATCGCCCGGGGAGGTGTCCACCATCTCGGGACGATCATGACGCAGACCGGACCCCTTTGGCGATCAACACGCCTCTTTGTGACGGGAGTTCACCCCCGTCGAGGCCGAAAGGATTCGCTCCGGTGTCCGGTCCGCTGTCACATATTCGGGCTCACGGCCGGTTCTCCCGCGCCTCCCGCCCCCCGGCCGGATCAGCCGAGATCGCGCAACATCCGCAGCTGGGCGGCCCGGTGGACCGAAGAGCCGCCCTCGTGACCGTTCCAGGGGTAGACCTCGATCTCCTTCGGTCCCGCCCAGTGGTTGTACGCGGCGAAGACCGTGGACGGCGGGCAGACCAAGTCCATCAGCGCCACCGAGTAGAGCGCCGGGACGGTGGCCCGGGCGGCGAAGCTGATCCCGTCGAAGTACGAGAGCGTACGGAACACCCGGTCGGCGACGCCGTGTTGGGTCGAGAGGAAGCGGACGATCTCCTGGTAGGGGTCCTTGTCGGTGATCTCGACGGCCCGCCGGAAGTGGGTCAGGAACGGCACGTCGATCAGCGCCGCCTTCACATACGGACTGAGCCCCGCCACCGCCTGGGCGATGCCGCCGCCCTGGCTGCCGCCGTGCACGACGATCCGGTCGGGGTCGACGGACGGGTGGGCGCGGGCCACATCGACGGCGCGGACCGCGTCGGTGAAGACCCGGCGGTAGTAGTACTCGTCGGGGTCGAGGATGCCGCGGGTCATGAAGCCGGGCGACTGCGGGTTGGCGCCACCGTGGGGGTCGGGGGTGGAACCCGCCGAGTGGCTGTTGACGGCGCCCTGACCGCGGGTGTCGACGAGCAGGGTGGCCCAGCCGGCCGCGGGCCAGACGAGATGGTCGTGCGGCAGCCCTCGGCCGCCGCCGTAACCGAGGTAGTGGACGACGCACGGAAGGGGACCCTCGGCACCCGCAGGAACGTTCAGCCAGGCGCGTATACGGTGTCCGCCCCAGCCGGAGAAGGTCACGTCATGTACCTCGACGGCGCTCAACGCGGCGTCGTACGACTGGAATTCGGGGTCGAGCGGGTATGCGGCCGACTCGTCGAGGGTGCGCTTCCAGAAGGCGTCGAAGTCGTCGGGTTCACCGGACTCCGGGCGGTAGTCGCGAAGTTGGTGCAGCGGCAGATCGAACAGGGTCACAGTGTCTCCGTTTCGGACATGCGGCAGGGAGGGGGCGGAAGGAAAAAAGTGATCGAGCAGCGCCGGGTGGCTCAGTGCGGCGTCGTGCTGGAGGCGCGCACGACGAGCTCCGGCTGAAGCACCACACTGCGGTGCTCGTGCGTGCCGTCCTCGTCGTCCGCCTCCTGCAGCAGGAGTTCCGCGGCCATCCGGCCCATCACGACGGCGGGCTGGCGGACCGAGGTGAGCGGTACGGCAGCGGCGGCGGCGAATTCGATGTCGTCGTAACCGACGATGGCGATGTCCTGTGGCACCCGGACTCCCGCCGCGTACAGCGACTGCAGCACGCCGAGGGCGAGCAGATCGTTGGCGCAGAACACGGCGGTCGGCCGCGGCACGAGTCCGAGCAGCCGGGCCCCGGCGTCGCGACCCGCGGCCACGTCCAGCCGGTCGGAAGGGATCTCGACGAGCGCCTCGGGCCCCAGTCCGGCCCGCTCGAGTGCCGACAGGGCGCCTTCACGGCGGTCCCTGATCTGGTGGAGGTCGCCGGTGCCGCTGACGTACGCGACCGAGCGGTGCCCGGCCGTCAGGAGGTGACCGACGGCAAGGGAGCCACCACGGACGTCGTCGACGGAGACCGCGCAGTACCCCGGCGAGGACGCCACCCGGTCCACCAGCACGAAGGGGATGCGGTGGCGGCTGAACGCCTCCAGGTTGCGGCCGGTGGCGTCGGCCGGGGTGACCAGTACGCCGCACACCCGCTGTTCGGCGAAGAGCCCCAGATATTCGGCCTCCTCCGCCGGGCTCTGACCGCTGTTGCAGACCATCACCCCGAGGCCCGCCTCACGGGCGGCACGCTCGGCACCACGGGCCACGTCGACGAAGAAGGGGTTGCCCATGTCGAGGACCAGCAGCGCCATGATCCGGCTGCGTCCCGCCCTGAGCTGGCGCGCGGACTCGCTTCGTACGTAACCGAGCTCCTCGATGGCGGCCTGGACCCGGGCACGGGTCTCCGGCAGCACCGCTTCGGGCCGGTTGATCACATTGGACACGGTGCCCACGGAGACTCCGGCCTGCCGGGCCACATCCTTGATCCCTGCCACACGTGCCACTTGGTCTGCCCCACTGGCGCCCTTGGCCGCACTGGTCCGCGGCTGTCGCCCCATCGTACGGACGGCGTTGCGAGGCACTCCGCGGTCCCGATCCGGACAGCCTCGTGCGCCGGGCCGCGGCGCGGGTGGCCCGCCACGGATCACCCACCGTGGACTGAATTGTTTCAGTCCGATCCGACGCTAACCGCCATCCCGGCGCAGCGTCAAGAATCAGCAATGAATCGATTCACCACCGACGCTTGCCTGCGGTCCGGTTTCAGATTCCGTGCTTCTTCAGGATGGCTTCGATGTCACTGAAGTCCTCGCCCGGGGCAGCGGTCTGCTGCTTGGGCTTCGCCTTCGCCCGCGGCTGAACCGCCGGTGCACCGGCCCCCAGAGAGGGCACCGACGCCGCCGGCGCGACGGCATCGGACTGCGCCGCCCGCGCGGCAGCCCTGCGTTCCTTGCGGGTGCCGACGCCACGGCGTTCGACCGCGCGCGTGATCATGAAGAGCAGCCAGGCCACCCCGAGCACCCCGAAGCCGAGCCAGACGCTCGGCTTGAAGGCGATATTGGAGACCCACTCGACGACACCGGTCAGCACCAGCCCGATGGGGACGAGCGAGTAGGCGGCGATCCGGGTCGCAGCGAGGAAACGCTTCCGGTACGCGGTCACGGCGGCAATGCCCAAGCCCGCCGCGGACACCGCTGAGCAAATGGTCTCGGCAAGCATCGGGGCCTCCAGGCGCAGCGGGGAAACGTCCCTTCCATCCTGCACCGCCCACCGGGGCGGCGGCCACGATCCCGGACCACATCAGGGACATTTCAGGGCCGGGATCCTCCCCAGGTGCCGATCCGCACGATGCCGGCCCGAACCGGGCCTGCGGTGAGCGGGTCCCCCACCGGTGCCGGTTGGGATGCGCAGGCGGGCCCTGGGAGACTGGTTCCATGAACGAATCCACCCCTGCAGCCCCGGTCGTCCTCGACGTCTGGTGCGAGCTCCAGTGCCCCGACTGCCACCGGGCCCTCACCGATGTGCACGCCCTGCGGGCCCGTTACGGCGACCGGCTCGATGTGCGCCTGCGGCATTTCCCGCTGGAGAAGCACAAGCACGCGTACGCCGCGGCCCAGGCCGCCGAGGAGGCTGCGGAGCAGGGCAAGGACTGGCCTTACATCGAAGCCGTGCTCGCCAGGACCGCCGAGCTCGACCGCACCGGTGAGCCGCTGCTGATCGAGGTGGCGCGTGAACTCGGGCTGGACGCCGAGGAGTTCGACACCGCTCTGATCGACGGCCGGCACATGCTGATCGTCGACGCCGACCAGGCGGAGGGGAAGGCCATCGGTGTGACCGGCACCCCCACCTATGTGATCGGCGGCGAGCGGCTGGACGGCGGCAGGAGTCAGGACGGGCTGCGCGAGCGGATCGAGGAGATTGCCGACCGGCTCCTCGCCGAGCAGGGCTGACAGCGACGTCGGCTCGCCCTTCCACCCGTCACAACGGCTTGACGAGGTTGTGACGAGTCGTTTCGTAGCCGAGCGACTCGTACAGCCGGACCGCCGGGGTGTTGTCCGAGAGGACGTGCAGCCCCATCCGTTCGTCGCCGGCGGCCAGGGCGATGCGTTCGGCCTCCAGCATCAGCGCGCGACCGTACCCCCGGCCGCGGAACTCTTCGAGCACCTCGACGTCGAAGACGTACCCGACCACCATCCCCGGGTGCATTTCGAACCGCGCCACCCAGACATGCCCCACGGTCCGGCCGCCGTCATCGACGAGGACGTGAATGTACGTGCCCTCCGTGGCGAGACCGTGCGGAAGATGTGTCCGGTGGGAGGTCTCGGCTCTGCGCCGAGCCTCGTCCGCCGGGACGCCGCGCGCGACAAAGGTTTCGGCGTAGCCGGTGACAGCGGTGCTCTCCCACTGCGCGAACTCGTCCTCGGTCATCGGACGTCCGGTGACGCCGTCCGGCAGAACGGGCGGGGTCCGCGACAGGTCCTTGACCATGTTCCTGCTGCGCTCGGTGTAGCCGAGCGCAGCAGCCAGCCGCAGTCCGGCCGTGTTCTCCGGCTCGACCTCCACGGTCATCCGGGAGCAGCCCCAGCCGCGCAGCACTTCCTCGACGGCGAGCCCGGCGATGGTGCCGCGGCCACGCCTGCGGTTCCGTTCGTCGATCCGCAGGCCGCGGATGGTCCCTGTCGTCCCGCCCGACCCGGGTTCGGTGCCGATCTCGACGGCCCCGACGGGTCGCCCGTTGTCGCACACGTCGTACGCGCGCTTCCTCGCGCCGTCGGCGCCTTGCTGAATCGGCCCGGTCGGCCGGAGGGTCGTGGTCATCACCGGTGTTCTATCCGCTGCGCCGCGGCCCGTCACCCGGTTTTGCGGACCGATTCCGTTGTACGGCCCGCAACGGTGTCCGCGGCTCGGGACCATTGTGCGGATCGGACCGGGTCATGGGCCCGGCTCACGGGTCGAGGTCGTTCCCGGCGCGCTCCTCGAAGACCCGCATGGCCTTGGCCGTCACCGGCCCGGGTCCGCCGGGCAGCTCGCGGCCGTCGACCCGGTGGACGGCCTGGACGTCCCGGAGGGTGGAGGTCAGGAAGATCTCCTCGGCGTGCTCCAGGACGTCCAGGTGAAGCTCGGTCTCCAGTGCCCCGGACCATTCGACGGCCAGTGCGCGGGTGATCCCGGCGAGGCAGCCCGAGGCGATCGGCGGGGTGTGGAGCTGTCCGTCGAGGACGACGAAGACATTCGACCCGGTGCCTTCGCAGAGCTGTCCGACGGTGTTGGCGAAGAGCGCCTCGGATGCGCCCTGCGCATGGGCGCGGGCGAGGGCGACGACGTTCTCCGCGTACGAGGTGGTCTTGAGCCCGGCCAGTGCGCCGCGTTCGTTGCGGGTCCACGGGACCGTGATCACAGCGGTGGTGTCGGGGCGGCGCGTGGCCTCCCCGAGTGCGACGACCAGGCTCGGTCCGTCGTTGCCACGGTCGGAGCCGAGCGGGGAGAGGCCGCCGGTGTACGTGATGCGGAGCCGGCCGAGTTCCATCGGGTTGGCCTCGATGACGGCGGCGCAGGCCCTGCGCACCTCGTCGAGGTCGGGGTCGGGCAACCCGAGACCGCGGGCCGAGCGGGTCAGCCGGTCGAGGTGCCGGGTGAGGGCGAAGGGGCGGCCCCCGGTGGTCCTGACGGTCTCGAAGATCCCGTCCCCCACGGTCAGTCCGTGGTCGAGCACGGACACCCGGGCGTCGGCGGCGTCACGCAGTTCGCCGTTGACCCACATCCACATCATGCGGTCCTTCCTGTTTCTTGGTGGGCGCCCGACGCTACAGCGAGCAGCCGGGCGGCCTTGAGCTCGGTCTCGTCCCATTCGCGCTCCGGATCGGAGCCCCAGGTGATCCCGGCGCCGGTGCCGAACCTGAGGACCGGGGCCCCTGCGGTCCGGTCGATCCAGAAGGTCCGTATGCCGACGGCGAGACCGGCGGTGGCCCGGTCGGCGTCGACCCAGCCGATGCCGCCGCAGTACGGACCCCGGGGTGCGGTCTCCAGGGACTCGATGATGCGGAGCGCGCTGGATTTGGGTGCACCGGTGACGGAGCCGGGCGGGAATGCGGCGGCGAGCAGTTCGGGCCAGCCGGCGCCGTCGGCGAGGCGGCCACGCACGGTGGAGACGAGGTGGACGAGCCCGGGGTGCTTCTCCACCACGCAGAGGTCGGGGACGGTGACCGATCCGGTGGCACAGACCCGGCCCAGGTCGTTGCGGACCAGGTCGACGATCATCACGTTCTCGGCGTGGTCCTTCTCCAGCAGATCCGCCTCGGTGCGACCGGTGCCCTTGATCGGTCCGGACTCGACGGTCCGTCCGTCCCGGCTCAGGAAGAGTTCGGGGGACGCGGTGGCGATCTCCACGCCGTGCGCGGGCAGACGGATCGTTCCTGCGTACGGGGCGGGGTTGCCGCGCGCGAGCAGCGCAGTGAGGGCGTCGACGTCGGCGGCGGCCGGGTCCGGCAGCTTCGCGGACATCACCCGGCAGAGGTTGGCCTGGTAGACCTCGCCCGCCGCGATGTGCTCGCGGATCCGGCGTACGCCCGCGGTGTACGCGGCACGGTCCAGGGACGAGACCCAGTCGCCGACTCCGGGCCCGCGCCAGGCTCCGGGGACGGGTGCGGGCACCGGTTCGGTCCGTACGGTCCCGAAGCGGGCGCAGACGAGACGGCCCTCGAAATCGGCGCATACTGCCCAGAACCCGGACGAGTCGAGGGCTGAGGGATCACTGGTCACGTCCCGCAGTTCGGACGCGACGAGGCCGCCGAAGCGGGCCATTGGAGCAAGGTCGTGCACGTGGGTGAGTCTAGGACGGTGCACGGTGACCTGCGCCGGGGCGAGTGCACCTCAGCACGCTGCACAAACGCGTTTTTGTACTGGCCCAGGAATCCGCTAGAGTTCAACACGTCGCCGGGACACGCAAGTGAAACGGAAACGACAAGCGGACGTGGCTCAGTTGGTAGAGCATCACCTTGCCAAGGTGAGGGTCGCGAGTTCGAATCTCGTCGTCCGCTCGAAGTGGGGGATCTTTTCCCGAACCCCTGCACTCCTGGTGGAGTGGCCGAGAGGCGAGGCAACGGCCTGCAAAGCCGTCTACACGGGTTCAAATCCCGTCTCCACCTCCAAGGACGATTAGCTCAGCGGGAGAGCGCTTCCCTGACACGGAAGAGGTCACTGGTTCAATCCCAGTATCGTCCACTGGTCCGCAAGGATCCCCCGCGCGATTAGCTCAGCGGGAGAGCGCTTCCCTGACACGGAAGAGGTCACTGGTTCAATCCCAGTATCGCGCACGCAGTACACGCAGGGTCACCCTGCGCGATTAGCTCAGCGGGAGAGCGCTTCCCTGACACGGAAGAGGCCACTGGTTCAATCCCAGTATCGCGCACCAGCAAGCCCCGGTCGTCTCGACGACCGGGGCTTTGTCGTGGCTGCGGTGCGGGTCGAGTCCGCCCGGGTCAGCCGGTGAAGAGCTGGGTGGCCTGTCGAGGAAGGTCATGGGCCGGAACTTCAAGGATCAACCATGCCGCCGCCTGGATGCCTGACAGAAGTTGTCGACGGTATGCATCCCGCGGGATGTGTACATCGCGCGGTCCCGGACCGTGCACAGTGCGCGCATCGGACGCACTGCGGGCCCGGACGCAGTGCGTCCGGGCCCGCGGCGTGGTGCGGGGCGGGTCAGGACGAGAAGAGCATGTGGCCGAAGCTCTTGTGCCGGTAGTGCCCGCCGTGGTGCTGCGGGGCACCCCAGGCGGGGGCCGGCGCGGCGGGGTAGGCCTGGGGGGCCGGCGGCGCGGGCGGGGCCTGCTGGGTCCACTGCGCCTCGATGCGGGTCAGGGTCTCCAGCTCGCCGTAGTCGAGGAATATCCCCCGGCAGCCGCTGCACTGCTCGATCTGGATGCCATTGCGGTTGTAGGTCTGCATCTGCGCGTGGCACTTGGGACACTGCATGGTCGGCTCAGCTCCTCGCCGTCGGTTCGCCGTCGCCGGAATGCATGCCCGGAGACGATCGGTTCACCCTACGACGAGTGCTCGCCCGCCAACTCGGCCGGGAGGGACGCGATTCGGGCACAGGCGTCGATCATCGTCTGTTCCACCTCATCCGGATTTCGCCCCTCCGCCGCGGACTTGGCCAAGGCCAGTGCCGCGGCCTGAACCGTCAGGGCGCGGGCCGGAACGTCAAGTTCTGGCCAGGGATCGCCGTCGGCCCGTACGGCGGGCCCGCCCGCTGCCCGGTAGGCATCCAGGAAGCGCAGCCAGACCTCGGCGGGCAGCAGTCCTGCCGCGTACCAGGCGGCCGGGCGCGCGAGGTCCCAGGCGGGGTCGCCGAGCCCCGCGTCGTCGACGTCGATCAGCAGCCATCGGCCATGCGTCGCGGGGTGGCGGACGAGCTGGCCGAGGTGGAGATCACCGTGGCAGATGAAGTACGAGCGGTGCCGGGGTGCGGGGGCTTCGTCACGGGCCCAGGCGGGCAGGCGCCGCCATGCTTCGCGTACGGGGGCGGTGGCCGGATCACCCGGCCGGGCGGCGCGCATCCGGGCCACGGCGCGAGCGGCTTTTGCGGGTCCGCGCATGGGAGGAAGGGCGGGCGGGGGCGCGGTGCGGTGGAGCCGGGCCAGGAGGACGGCGGACGCTTCCCAGGGCGCGGCGTCGGGGTCCGCGGGGTCGACCGGTTCACCGTGGGGCCACAGGGTCACCGGACGGCCGTCGACCACGGGGACAGAAGGCTGGGGTACGGGTGGCAGCAGGATGCCGCTGAGGGCGGGGGCCGAGGCCAGGGCCGTGCGGGCGGCCAGAGCGGCGGTGTCGGTGTCCGCGGCGTGGGCCTTTGCGACCACGGGGCCGGAGCGGACGACCGTACCGTCGGCGCGGTCCGCGAGCACCGCCGGTGCCGGGCAGGAAGGGCAGGGGGCCGCGGTGCGCCGGTGCGGGTGGGCCGTGTCATGGGCGAGGGCGCCCAGCGCGCGGACAACTGCGGTGGTCACGGTCTCCCCCGGTGGCAACAGGTACGGCCCGGTCCGCCCCGGGCACGCCGACGAGCGTACGCGCTGCCCCGCAAGCCGTGGCGACCGCGTGACGACGGTGTGGTCCGCCGCCGCGTACTGCCCCCGGACAGCGCGATGTCCGGTCAGCTCCCCAGCTGACCGGACAAACGCTGCCGTCCGCCGCACCCCCGTCCCCACGGGGTTGTTGGCCGGATGTCCCGGTCCGGACCGCTCTTCCGGACCCGGGGCGCCGCTCAGCGCCCCAGCATCACGCCCACGGACGACGCCTGTGTGACCACCGCGTCCCAGCCGCCGAAGACGACTACGAGCAGGGCCGCCAGAGGAAGAACCATGGCCGTCGCCACCAGCGGGTGGCGCGTACCGGACGACCGGCGGCCGCCGAACGCGGCATGAGCCCTGCGTCCCTGCGTGCGGATCATCGTCCGCGTCGCCGTGTCCGCCATGGTTCCTCTCCTGACCTGAATCGTTGGAGCGGCGGGCGTGTGACCTCGGGGGACGAGTGCAACGCCCGCCGCTTGAGTTCAACATTAGGGACGCGGAGAGGAGGGGTCGTCATGCCCGCGTACCGAATGCCGGGCCTCCCGGAGGATGAGCCGTGGGTGGTCGTTGTACTCCCCTGGGTGGAGATCCTGCGCTACGCCTTGGGGTCATCCCGGAGGTGACGCTCGGATGCGTCCTGCCTCGGGACCGGTTGTTCGACCAGGGCGAGCACCCTGGTCGCCATGAAACGGGCGGTACGGACGGCGGTGCCGCTGCGAGTGACTTCACTCACTTCGACCACGCCTCGGCGGACGGCTGTCTCCACACGGCGGCCTGCTCTGGTGGCCACCACCTCGTACGTACGCGTCGTGTCTCCCGCGTCCACGACTATCTCCACACGATCGCCCTTCACTGATCCAATCCCCCTTCTGCGACGGACCTTTGAGATCTCGCACGGGCCCGGGAGCGTGGATCCGCGGCCCCCTGACCACTCTTCAAGTTTCCCACCCGGCACTGACAATCGATCGACGGGCGAGGGCGCGGCCTCTGAGCGCGCCGGGCCACGGGTACGTAAGCTGTGCCACGTCAGGCGGACCAGGCAGCGGGGATGGGCAGACGATGGCGATGATGCGGCTCCGGCGCGAGGACCCGCGTGTCGTCGGCTCGTTCAGGCTGCACCGGCGACTCGGCGCGGGCGGCATGGGTGTCGTCTATCTCGGTTCGGACCGGCGCGGCCAGCGGGTGGCGCTCAAGGTGATCCGCCCGGATCTCGCCGAGGACCAGGAGTTCCGTTCGCGTTTCGCGCGCGAGGTATCGGCGGCACGGCGGATCCGGGGCGGTTGTACGGCACGTCTGGTGGCCGCCGATCTGGAGGCGGAACGCCCGTGGTTCGCGACACAGTACGTCCCCGGGCCCTCGCTGCACGACAAGGTGGCCGAGGAAGGTCCGCTGTCGGCGGCCGAGGTGGCGTCGATCGGGGCGGCGCTCTCCGAGGGGCTCGTGGCGGTGCACGAGGCGGGTGTCGTCCATCGCGACCTGAAGCCGTCGAACATCCTCCTCTCCCCCAAGGGCCCCCGGATCATCGATTTCGGGATCGCCTGGTCGACCGGGGCGAGCACGCTCACGCATGTCGGTACAGCGGTGGGCTCGCCGGGATTCCTCGCGCCCGAGCAGGTGCGGGGCGCGGCGGTGACGCCCGCGACGGACGTCTTCTCGCTCGGTGCCACGCTGGCGTACGCGGCGACGGCCGACTCGCCTTTCGGGCAAGGCAGTTCCGAGGTGATGCTCTACCGCGTGGTGCACGAGGAACCGCAGTTGTACGACGTGCACGACGCGCTGGCGCCACTGGTGAGTGCCTGTCTCGCGAAGGATCCGGAGGAGCGGCCGAGCACGCTTCAACTCTCCATGCGCCTCAAGGAGATCGCAGCCCGTGAGGCACACGGCCTGCACGAGAACCGGCCGCCCGCCCAGCGCTCGGCGCGGGAGCTGGACCGGCCGACCGGTCGGCTCGACGGCCCGTACACCGAACAGCAGACCCGTCGCGCGGCGGGCTCGCCGCCGCCCCGTCCGCAGAGCCGGCAGGCCTCGGCGCCGCCCCGTCCGCAGAGCCGGCAGGCCTCGGCGCCTCCGCGTGGTGCGTCGTCCCGCCCCGGTGGCTCGCGCCCTCAGCAGCAGGTGCCGCGCAATACGACACGCTCCGGCAAGCGCCCGCAGGGCACGAACGGGACGAACGGCCGGCCGGGCACGCGACCCGGCGCCCGCACGACCTCGACGGGCCGGCGTCCCGCCAATCCGCGGCTGCTGCGGCAGCGGCTCGTCGTCTTCGTCGTGGTGACGCTGCTCGTGGCACTGGGCATCGCGGCGGCGCAGGGCTGCCAGGGGCCGGCCCGCGGGCTGGGCGTCATGGACACCCCCGGTCGGCACGGGCAGCATCAGCCGCTGCGCCCCGACGATCCGTGTCAGGAAACGGCAGGCGGTCAGTCCTGCGGGCGGCCCGTCGCCACCGCGTAGAACGCGACCGCGGCGGCCGCGCCCACGTTCAGCGAGTCGACGCCGTGCGCCATCGGAATCCGTACCCATTCGTCGGCGGCGACCAGGGCCTGCGTGGACAGTCCGTCGCCCTCGGCACCGAGCATCAGCGCCACCTTGTCCATCCGGTGCGGCGCCGCCTCCTCGATGCTGCCGGCCTTGTCGTCGGGGGTGAGGGCGAGAAGCCTGAACCCCGCTTCCCGTACGGTCTCCAGTGCCTTCGGCCAGGTGTCGAGGCGGGCGTACGGAACGGAGAACACGGCGCCCATGGAAACCTTGACGGAGCGTCGGTACAGCGGGTCCGCACAGTCCGGGGAGAGCAGCACCGCGTCCATCCCGAGGGCGGCGGCGCTGCGGAAGATGGCTCCGATGTTGGTGTGGTCGTTGACCGCCTCCATGACGACGACGCGGCGGGTCGTCGCCAGCAGCTCCTCGACCGCCGGCAGCGGCTTGCGCTGCATGGAGGCGAGCGCGCCGCGATGCACGTGGTAGCCGGTGACACGTTCGGCGAGCTCCGGGCTGACCGCGTACACCGGGGCCGGGACCTCGTCGATGACGTCGCGCATCACATCGACCCACTTCGCCGAGAGCAGCATGGACCGCATCTCGTACCCGGCGTGCCGGGCGCGTCTGATCACCTTCTCGCCCTCGGCGATGAAGAGTCCTTCGGCCGGCTCCCGCCTGCGCCGGAGTTCGACGTCGGTCAGGCCCGTGTAGTCGCGCAGGCGAGGGTCGTCGGGGTCGTCGACGGTGATGAGATCTGCCACAGGTTGATACTGCCTTGTCCGGTGTGTGGTGCCAACGGCTTGGAAAAAGATCCGTTACCGCTGGTTACTCGGCGGGGTGCGGGGCGGTGTCCGTACCGACCGCGACGACATCGCCGATGACGATCACGGCCGGGGGCCGCACCTCTTCGGCGACGGCCCGTTCGCCGACGGTCGCGAGGGTCGCGTCGACGCGGCGCTGGGATGCCGTCGTGCCCTCCTGGACCAGGGCGACCGGGGTGTCCGGGGACTTGCCGTGGTCGATGAGGGCCTTTGCGATGGCGCCGATCTTGTCGACGGCCATCAGCAGCACGAGGGTTCCGCGCAGCCGCGCGAGCGCCGCCCAGTCGACCAGCGAGCGCTCGTCGTCGGGGGCGACATGACCGCTGACAACGGTGAACTCGTGGGCGACCCCGCGGTGGGTGACGGGGATTCCGGCTGCGCCGGGCACGGAGATCGAGCTGGAGATGCCGGGGACGACGGTGCACGGGATGCCCTCGGCGGCGAGCGCCTGCGCCTCCTCCATGCCCCGGCCGAAGACGAACGGGTCGCCGCCCTTGAGCCGGACGACAGCCTTGCCCGCCTTGGCGTGCTCGATGAGCGCCTGGTTGATCGCCTCCTGCGCCATGAAACGGCCGTACGGGATCTTCGCCGCGTCGATCACCTCGACGTGCGGCGGCAGTTCGTCGAGCAGGTCACGCGGGCCGAGCCGGTCGGCGATGACGACATCGGCCTCGGCGAGGAGGCGACGGCCGCGCACGGTGATCAGGTCGGGGTCGCCGGGGCCGCCGCCGACCAGGGAGACACCGGGGGTGGGGCGGGTGCGGTGGTGCGGGGCGGCCAGCGTGCCGTCGCGCAGGCCCTCGACGATGGCGTCGCGGACGGCGGCGGAATGACGCGGGTCGCGGCCCTGGGCGTCGGTGGAGAGGACGGCGACGGTGACGCCCTCGCTGCGACCGGTGGCCGGGGTCCAGGCGGTGGCCACGTCGGCGTTGTCGCTGCGCACACACCAGGTGCGGGTGCGCTCGGCCTCGGCGGACGCGGCGTCGTTCGCGGCGGCGTCGTCGGAGGCGATGAGCGCGTACCAGGTGTCGGTCAGGTCCCCGTCCTCGTACCGGCGGCGCTCCCAGCGGATCTCACCGGCGTCGGCCATCGCCTCGACGGACGGAGTCGCGGATGGCGATACGAGGGTGATGTCGGCACCCGCCGCGACGAGCGCGGGGAGGCGGCGCTGTGCGACCTGGCCGCCGCCGACGACGACGACGCGGCGCCCGCTCAGGCGCAGTCCGACGGGGTACGCGGGGTGATCGGCGTGCTCGGCCATGGCGGTGCGGGCTCCTCGTGCAATGCGGGGTGCGGGCCGCTGCGGCGGTGGAGCGGCTGTGACATGCGGTTTCGTGGGGCGTGGGTCCACGATACGGGGTGCGTCGGGGCGCGGGGAGGGACGGTGGGGCGGGTGGGCGGCCCTGCGCGGAGCCGTCCCCTGCCCGCCCCTGCCCGAAACCGTGGCTCCGCCCCGGACCCGCGCCTCAGGCGCCGGCCGGGCCGAGCACGGCCGGCGCTACTTCTCGGTGACGCCTGCCGAGTCGAACGTCGCCACCTCGTGCATGGCCCGCGCCGCGCTCTGCACGATCGGGAGCGCCAGCAGCGCGCCCGTTCCTTCACCGAGGCGGAGGTCGAGGTCGACCAGTGGGCGCAGACCCAGCTTGTTGAGCGCGGCCACGTGGCCGGGCTCGGCGCTGCGGTGGCCGGCGATGCATGCGGCGAGGGCCTCGGGGGCGATCGCCCGGGCGACCAGGGCCGCGGCGCCCGCGCTGACGCCGTCCAGGATGACGGGCGTACGGAGCGAGGCGCCGCCGAGCAGGAAGCCTGCCATCGCGGCGTGCTCCAGGCCGCCGACCGCGGCGAGTACACCGATCGGGTCGGCCGGGTCGGGCTGGTGCAGTTCGAGGGCCCGGCGGACCACGTCGACCTTGCGGGCGTGCATCTCGTCGTTGATGCCGGTGCCGCGACCGGTCACCTCGGCCGGGTCCATGCCGGTGTACACGCAGATCAGCGCGGCGGACGCGGTGGTGTTGGCGATGCCCATCTCACCGGTGAGCAGGCCCTTGTTGCCCGCCGCGACCAGGTCGCGGGCGGTCTCGATGCCGACCTCGATGGCCGAGAGGACCTCCTCGCGGGTGAGGGCGGGGCCGGTGGTGAAGTCGGCCGTGCCGGCGCGCACCTTGCGGGGCAGCAGTCCGGGTGTCGCGGGCAGCTCCGTGGCGACGCCGACGTCGACCACGCACACTTCGGCGCCGACCTGGGACGCAAACGCGTTGCAGACCGCGCCGCCGCCGAGGAAGTTGGCGACCATCTGGCCGGTGACCTCCTGCGGCCACGCGGTGACGCCCTGGGCGTGCACGCCGTGGTCCCCGGCGAAGATCGCGACGGCCGCGGGCTCCGGGATGGGCGGCGGGCACATCCGGGAGAGGCCGGAGAGCTGTGCGGAGATGATCTCCAGCATGCCGAGCGCACCGGCCGGCTTGGTCATCCGCTTCTGGCGTTCCCAGGCCTCGCCGAGCGCCTTGGCATCCAGCGGGCGGATGTTGGAGATGGTCTCCTGCAGCAGGTCGTGCGGTTCCTCACCGGGCAGGGCGCGGCGACCGTACGTCTCCTCGTGGACGACCCAGGACAGCGGGCGGCGCTTGGACCAGCCCGCCTGCATCAGTTCGGGCTCCTCGGGGAACTCGTCGACGTAACCGACACAGAGGTACGCGACGACTTCGAGGTGCTCGGGCAGGCCCAGGGCGCGGACCATCTCGCGCTCGTCGAAGAAGCTGACCCAGCCGACACCGAGGCCCTCCGCGCGAGCGGCGAGCCACAGGTTCTCGACGGCGAGCGCCGAGGAGTACGGGGCCATCTGCGGCTGGGTGTGCCGGCCGAGCGTGTGGCGGCCGCCGCGGGTGGGGTCGGCGGTGACGACGATGTTGACCGGGGTGTCGAGGATCGCCTCGATCTTCAGTTCCTTGAACTGCTTGGCCCGGCCCTTGGGCAGCGACTTGGCGTAGGCGTCGCGCTGACGCTGCGCCAGTTCGTGCATGGAGCGGCGGGTCTCCGCCGAGCGGATGACGACGAAGTCCCAGGGCTGCGAGTGGCCGACGCTGGGCGCCGTGTGCGCGGCTTCGAGGACGCGGAGCAGGACCTCGTGCGGGATGGGGTCGCTGCGGAAGCCGTTGCGGATGTCGCGGCGTTCGCGCATCACCCGGAGCACGGCTTCGCGCTCGGCGTCGTCGTAGCCGGGGGCGGGTGCGGAGGCGGGAGCCGGGGTCTGGGCGGCGGCCTCCGCGCCCTCGGGCTCTGCCGCGGCAACGGCCGGGACCGGTTCGATGGGCTGCTGGTCCGCAACGGGCTCCGTGTCGGCCGAGTCCGTGTCGGCCGGCTCCGTGTGCGCGGAGACCTCTGCGGGCTCGGCGGCAACTGCGGCGGGCGCGTCGGCCACGGGGGCCGTGAGGTCCGGGGTCTCGATGACCTCGGGGCCGGTTTCGGGCTCCGGTTCGGGGGCCGTCACCGCCTCGGGCGCAACCTCGGCCACGAGGACGGGTGCGGGGGCGGGCTCCTCCGGAGCGGTGACCGGCTCGGGAGCGACGACCGGCTCGGGGGCGACGACCGGCTCCTGGACGGCGACCGGCGCGGGGGCCGGTGCTTCGACCGCTTCGACCGGATGGACGGTCTCGGCGGTCTCGATGACCGGGACGGGTGCGGGCTCGACCGTCGGCTCGACGACCGGGGCGGGTGCGGGCTCGACGGCGATCGCCACGCGCTCGGGCAGGGGTTCGGGTGCGGGCTCGAATGCCGCGACCGGCTCCGCGACCGGCGTCGGGGCCAGATGCGGGGTGGTCGGCACCGACCCCTCCACGGGCACGAACTGGCCTGCGGACGCTGCTTCCACCGGCGTCTCCACCGGCGCGGGGGCCTCCGCGGACGGCTCGAACGGAACCTCGGCCGCGGCCGGCACGGCGACCGGCTCTGCAGCCGGTTCGGCCACCGGGGCGGGCTGGACGGACTCCGGAACGACCGTTTCTGCGACGGGTGCCGCGGCCACGGGCGCCGCGACCTGCTCCGGTGCATGGGCCGCCCACGGGCTCCCGCCCTGCGGCGGGATCTCGCCGAGCTGCGGGCCCGGCAGCACAGCCGCATCGGTGCCCGGCTGGTCGAAGTACTCGGGACCGGTGGTGGGCGGTCCCGAGTGCCGTGCGGGCATCGGGGTCTGCGGCGCGCCCGCGGGTCCTCGGTCGGCGAGCGAACGGACCACTCCGCCGGTCGGCGTCCCGCCGTACGACGGGGTCGACTCACCCGAGGCCGGGCCGCGGTGCAGCGGTCGGCGTACGGGGGCGGCGGCCTGCGCCACCGCAGCCTGTGCGGTAGCGGGGGCCTGGGCCGGCATACGTACGCCATTGAGGTCGACGGCACCCGAGTCGCGGCCGCCGGACTCGTGCGTGCCCTGCCCGGTCTCGGTCATCGCTCCGGCCACCGCCTGCTGCACGGCGTACACCGCCGGGTCCGGTGCCTGGACCTGCACGGGTCCCTGGGCCTGTACGGCCTGCGTGGCGGGGCGGCCCTGCGGCTGCGTCTGGTAGGCGGCCTGCTCGGCTCCGCCGTCCGTCGGCTGACCGGGGGCCGGGGCAACCTGATGGTCGCTCCAGGCGCCCTGCGGGCTCGGCATCAGCAGAAGGTCGTCGTCCTCGGGCGCATGCTCGGAGGGGTCGAGGAAGGTGTACGCACCCGGGGCGGGGATGCCCGGTTGCTCCACCATGCCTACGCTCTCCGGCAGTCCCTCGCCCGGGATCTGGCCGGTGTCACTCATGCGTACCCCTCGCCCATCGTCAGTGCTCCTTCGGCCCTTCGCCCGGGGCGCCCGAACACGGCACGCCGGTGCTCGTCATGAAGAACGAGCGGGCTCGCCGCGCGGCACGAATCGGACGCGGACATACATCATTCTCGCGGCCGTTCGCCGCCGCGGCAGGCAGTTCTGCCACGGCTCGCTGTGGGCTGCGCCACGTTGCGCGTCCCCCGGGGTTTGCCGTACCACAACGAGGTCCAAAACGGTCCCCTTTTCCGGACATTGACGAACAAACCGACGAACGTCCAGGTGCGGTGCAACGATCGGCCAGCCTACCTCGCGCAGTACGCCGACCGGGTCACGGGGCGAGGTCCGATCGCACGGCCGAGAGCAGAAACACGACCGAGCGTTCGCGCTCCACCCATGCGGACGTGTCGAGTTCGACGGACTGGAGGAGTGCGCACTCGACCGTGTAACCGTTCCCGGTGAGTGCGGCGCCGAGCGCTTCGGCCTCGTCGCGGGTCGAGGCGTGGGTGACGATCCGTTCGGGCCGGCGGTCGGCGACGGCGGTGACGACGGGGACGCCGCCGCCCCCGATCCGTACGACATCCGGCTCGGGCAGCCGCTCCAGCACATGGGGTGCACGGCCCTGGACGACCTGGAGCTGTACACCGAAGGCGCGGGCAGCGGCCGCCGTTCGGGCGCAGGCGTCCGGGTCGCTGTCGACCGCAAGGACCGCCGCGCCGAACCGCGCCGCCTCCACGGAGAGGGCGCCACTGCCCGAGCCGATGTCCCAGACGAGGTCGCCGGTACGCGGGCCGAGGCGGGCGAGTTGGGCGGCGCGCAGCCCCGGGGATTCGCCCTCGGGGCCGGTGGCACCGTCCGGGTAGGCGTCGGAGGGCAGTGCCCAGCCCCGTACGCCGTGGGGGTGGCGGCCCGAGACCCAGGCACCGGTGGTCTGCTGTTCGGGTCCGCCGCCGATGACGATCACGACGTTCGGGTCGCGCCAGACGTGGTCGGCGGCCTTGTCGGAAGTCAGGACCGTGACCTGTTCGCGTGCGGTGCCGAGTTCCTCGCAGATGACGAAGGTGCGGTGGACGCCGTCGAGGAGCAGGGCGAGTTCGGCGGGTCCCGCGCCGGGCGAGGTGAGGACGGCGACCTTGTGGTGGGCGCGGCAGACGTTGACGGCGCGGCGCAGGGTGCGGGGGTGGGCGACGACGATCTGGGCGTCCTCCCAGGGCATTCCGGCGCGGGCGAACGCGGTGGCCACGGCCGACACGGCGGGCACGACTTCGACTTCCAGTCCGTGTTCGGGTGCGCGGAGATTGCGTACGACCCCGAAGAAGCCGGGGTCGCCGTCGGCGAGGACCACGGCGGTACCGCGGTGGCCGGCGATCCTGCGGGCGGCCAGGTCGATGGAGCCGAGGCGGATCCGTTCGGCTGCTGCCGGAACTTCGGGGAGAGCGAGGTGGTGGGCGGCGCCCGCGACGAGGGTGGCGGCCGAGAGCGCGGCCGTGGCCACTGTGGTCAGCGGCGAGCCGTCCCAGCCGATCACCGTGACCCGGTCGGCCATCTGTCGTCAGTCTCCTGGAGTTGTCGCAGGTGGGCTGCCCACGAGAGGGCGGGCAGGGTGAGACTATCCGGTCCCCGACCGGTCCGTACCGGTGCGGTCCCCTGCATCAGTTCCAGTCGCTGTAGGTGCCGTAGCCGCCGGCGTCGGCCAGCTGCTCGGCGACTCCGTCGAGGTCCTCGGGAAGCAGGCCCCAGACGATCAGGTCGGTCCTGATGTCGGTCCAGCCGCCGTCCTCGGTCTGAGTGCGCGCTATCCGGGCGTTGCGCAGCACGCCCTCGCTGATGCAGCCGAGCTTCTGGGCGACCTGCTGGGAGGCGGTGTTGTCGGCGGCGGTGCGCAGTTCGATGCGTTCGAAGCCCTGGTCGCGGAAGAGCCACTGGGCGACGGCGAGGACCGACTCGGTGGCGTATCCCTCACCGCGGGCCCAGGGGGCCGTGATGTAGGCGGCCTCGGTGGCGAGGGTGCGCCAGTCGGTGTTCTGCAGCCGGACCGAGCCGACGAGGCGCTGGGTGAGGAATTCGGTGACGGCGAAGACGATGCCGTCGCCGCCCGTTCGCTGTGCAGGAGCGATCCTGCGGACCCAGCGTTCGGCGTCGACCTGGGTGTAGGGGTGGGGCGCCTCGGTCCAGGCAGTGACGAGTTCGTCGTTCATCATCTCGACGTACGCGGGAACGTCGGCCATGTCGAAGGGGCGCAGCACCAACCGATCCGTGCTGATGGAGATGGACGGAAAGGTGGAAGTCATGCGCAGCTCCATGCCGAAGACCGTGTAAAGGCACAGCATGCAGCATGGGACGGACCTTGCGCATGGCCGGGTCCGCACGGCGGAGCCCCGCACACCCCGGTGGGGTGCGCGGGGCTCGGCCACGCAGGTGCGGTACGGATGTCAGGAGTTGCCGAGGGCACCGAAGGCGGGAATGACCGAGCCCTGGTAGGTGTCCTCGATGAACTTCTTGACCTCGTCGGAGTGGAGGAGCTTCACGAGCTTCTGGACGCGGGCGTCCTTCTCGTTGCCCTCCTTCACCGCGAGGATGTTGGCGTACGGGTTGCCGTCCGCCTTCTCCAGCACGAGGGCGTCCTTGGCGGGCTTGAGCTTGGCCTCGATGGCGTAGTTGCCGTTGATGACGGCGGCGTCGACATCGTTCAGGGCGCGGGGGACGGTTGCGGCCTCCAGCTCCTTGAACTCCAGGCCCTTCTTGTCCGTGATGTCACTGATCTTGGCGTTGGTGCCGACGCCGTCCTTGACGGTGATCAGGCCGTTCGCGGCGAGGAGCTGGAGGGCGCGGCCCTCGTTGGTGGTGTCGTTCGGTACGGCGATGGTCTGGCCGGCCTTGATGTCCTTCAGGTCCTTGACCTTGTTGGAGTAGAGGCCGAGCGGCTCCAGGTGCACATTGGCGACCGCGACGATGTGGGTGTTGTTCTTCTTGTTGAAGTCGTCGAGGTACGGCTGGTGCTGGAAGAAGTTGGCGTCGACCTGGCCGTTCTCGGTGGCGGTGTTCGGCAGGACGTAGTCCGTGAACTCCTTGACCTCGAGCTTGAGGCCCGCCTTGGCCGCCAGGTTCTTCTTGACGAAGTTCAGGATGTCGGCGTGCGGCGTCGGGGACGCGGCGACGACGAGCGCCTTGGAGGTATCGGCCTTCGCGCCGGTCTCGCTCTTGGAGGCCGGGTCGGACGACGTACCGCAGGCGGTGAGGCCGAAGGCGAGGGCGGCGGTGGCGGCGGCAGCTGCGGTGATCTTGATGTTCTTACGCACGAAAAGTGCCTCTTTCTGGTGGTGAGGGTGGTGCGCCCGGACAAGGAGTTCGGGCTTGTGAGCGGAGAGAAAGTCTCAGGAGGCGGTGCGGCCCCGCCGGGCCAGCAGGCGTACGGCGATGTCGCCGATCAGCTGGACCGCGGTCACGATGACGACGAGCAGCGCGACGGTGATGAGCATGAACCGGTTGTCGAAGCGCTGGAATCCGTAGGTGACGGCCTTGGAGCCGAGCCCTTCGCCACCGACCGCGCCGGCCATCGCGGAGTACCCGATGAGCACGATGACAGTGGTGGTGATCCCGGAGACGAGCGACGGCAGGGCCTGCGGCAGCAGCACCTTGCGGACGATCGTCGGGATGGATCCGCCCATCGACTGGACGGCCTCGACGAGCCCGTGGTCGACCTCGCGGATCGATGTCTCGACGAGCCGGGCGAAGAACGGGATGGCGCCGACGGCGAGCGGCACGATCATCGCGGTCGGGCCGATGAAGGTGCCGACGACCCAGGTGGTGAAGGGGATCAGGGCGATCAGCAGGATGATGAACGGCAGCGAGCGGCCGATGTTCACGATCACGCCGATGACCTTGTTCACCACGGTGTTCCGGAGCAGTCCACCCTTGTCGGTGAGGACCAGCAGCACGCCGAGGGGCAGTCCGACGAGGACGGTGACGAGCGCGGACCACAGCACCATGTAGAGGGTGTCGACGGTTCCCTGGGACAGCAGCGGCTGCATTTCGGACCAGGTCACTTGGCCACCTCCTTGGCGAGCGGGGTCTGGGTGAGCGGGGCGGGAGTCTGTACGGGGATGCCGGCGGCGGCCGTGTCCACGACCTCGGCCTGCAGGCCCTGCTCGCGCAGGAAGCCGATGGGTACGACGTTCTCCTCGAAGCGGCCGGGCAGCTCGATCCGCATCCGGCCGATCTGCTTGCCGCCGACGGTGTCCATCGCGGCGCCCAGGATCGAGATGTCGATGTTGTACGTACGGGAGAGCTGGGAGATCACCGGCTGGGACGCCGCCTCGCCGTGGAAGGTGACGTCGACGACCGTGCGGTCGGGGCCGGAGGCCGTACCGCCGACCGGGAACAGCTCGTGTGCCAGTTCGGAGCCGGGGGTGGCGAGCAGTTCAGCGACGGTGCCGGACTCGACGATGCGTCCCTTCTGCATGAGCGCGGCCGAGTCGCAGATCGTCTTGACGACGTCCATCTCGTGCGTGATCAGCAGGACGGTCAGGCCGAGCTGCTGGTTGAGGTCGCGCAGCAGCTGCAGGATGGAGCGGGTGGTCTCGGGGTCGAGGGCGGAGGTCGCCTCGTCGGAGAGCAGCACCTTGGGATCCCCGGCGAGGGCGCGGGCGATGCCGACGCGCTGCTTCTGACCGCCTGAGAGCTGGCCGGGGTACGCCTTCGCCTTGTCGGCGAGGCCGACCAGGTCGAGGAGTTCGAGGGCTTTGCGGGTGCGCTCCCGGCCCTGGACGCCCAGGATCTCGAGCGGCAGCTCGATGTTGTCCTGGACATTGCGCGAGGCCAGCAGGTTGAAGTGCTGGAAGACCATGCCGATGCGGCTGCGCGCCTCGCGCAGCTCCTTGCCGGCCCGGCGGCCCCGGCCCGCGAGGGCGGTGAGGTCCTGACCGGCCACGGTCACGGTGCCGGAGGTGGGGCGTTCGAGCAGGTTGATGCAGCGGATCAGGGAGGATTTGCCGGCGCCGCTCTGTCCGATGACGCCGTACACCTCGCCCTCGCGGACGTGCAGGTCGACGCCGTCCAGGGCGGTGACCTCACGGCCGCGCGACTGGTAGACCTTCGTGAGGCCCGTAGTGGTGATCACAGGGTTTCCGTCACTGTCGAGTGCACGGCGCGGTGTCCGCCGGGCACGGGGCGTTCGTCTGATGAGACTGTTCGGACTCGGATGTTCGGGCCGGTGGGTCTCGGCAGGCTGCGGGCGGCGGGTGACCGGGGGGCAGCGCATGCGGGGGCAGGCTCGTTCCGCTGGGTGCGGACGGCAGGCTCGGTCTCGCTTCGGGGCGCGAGGCTCAGGCGGGGGCCCTCAGAAGGCGCGCATTCGACACATACAACGGGCACCGGGCGTGGTGATCGCCTCGGTCGCAAGGATGCGGCTGCTCGTCGTGGTCATGGGGCAAGTAAAACAGACGTCCCGTTCCATCGAGCCCGCCTGTCCGAATAGCGGACAGTCCTGGTCAATCCGTGGACCTGTGCCCCGGGCAGTCGCGACCCCGGTGAAACCCTGCGCGACCTGCATCGATGCGGCGGCAGGGCGGTGGGACGGCATCTGCGGGCGGCCCGGACCTGTCGTGCGTTGTGGCCAAGGCCACGGCCTTGCTCCCTGTCGCCGGAAGCAGCGCCGGGGCGCGGATCTGCACGCGCCTCCGCACCGGGCGGCCCGGGCCGGGGGCGCACGCGGGACGCCGTCCGGCCCGTAATACCCTCGGCTCATGCTTGTCGCCCTGACGGTCGCGGTCGCCGTGGCCGCGCTCGCCCTCGCCGCCTGGTGCGGTTTCGCCGCCTACCGGGACCAGCCGACCAAGGACTGGCACTTCATCGGAATGGCCGTGGTGTCGCTGCTGGCGCTGGCCCAGTTGGTGGTGGGGATCGTGCTGCTGGCCCGGGGTCAGCGGCCGGAGCAGGGCATGACGATCTTCATCTGTTATCTCATCGGCGCCTTCGCGGCCGTGCCCGCAGCGGGTTTCCTGTCGCTGACCGAGCGGACCCGGTGGGGATCGGTGACGGTGGCGGCGGGCGCGGTCGTACTGGCCGTCCTGGAAGTACGGCTCTACGACATCTGGGGAAGCTGACGTGACCGACACCGATCGCCGCACCGCCGGCGAGAAGACCGGCTTCCAGCTGGGCAGCGGACCGGGCCGCGTACTGGTCTGGTTCTACGGGGTGTTCACCGTGGCCGCCGCCTCCCGCGCGATCGTCCAGATGATCCTGGACTTCGGCAGGGCGCCGCTCGCCTATGTGCTGTCGGCCCTCGCCGCGCTGGTGTACGGCTTCATCACGTACTCGCTGGTGCGCGGCGGCGAGAAGGCGCGCAGGACGGCGCTGGTGTGCTGCGCCGCCGAGCTCGCGGGCGTGCTGATCGTCGGTACGTGGACGCTGGTCGAGCCGTCCGCCTTCGCGGACGCCACCGTCTGGTCGTACCTCGGCAGGGACTACCTGTTCATCCCGGTGATCCTGCCGGTCACCGGGATGATCTGGCTGCGTCGCGCGAAGAACGCGTAACGCCCGCATCCCTGGGGTCCCTCCCGGCAAGCTCTGCCCCGTCGCGCCGTCCGGCACACCCTCCCCCAAGGCCTTGAGGGCCAAGGGGGCCGCCTTCCGCGTTGGACGAAAGCCCTGGTAGCTCCACTACGAGGACGTCCGATCGCCTTGCGATCGCACGCACCGGACGCCGCCGGGCCCGCCCTTCGGGCGGACGGCGGGACTTCCGACACATGCCCTAGGCGCTGGCGACGTAGGCCTGCTCGGCAACGTCCTTCTCCAGAAGGATCAGCCGGACACCGTCCTGACCGGTGGCGCTGCCCACAGGGGCGTAACCGGCTCGCCGGTAGAGCCGCAGATTGGTCTCGCTGCGGTGCCCGGTGTGCAGCCGGAACCGAGTGGCCGACCGCTGGTCGGCGAGTGCGGACTCCGCGGCGTTCAGCAGCCGGGCGCCGAGCCCGTGCCCCTGGAGCCGGGGGTGCACACAGAGCTTGCCTATCTCTCCGATGCCGTCCGGATCGGTGGATCCGCGTACCGAACCGACGACTTCGTCACCGAGCCGTGCCACGAACACCAGGTTCGCGGTCACTTCGTCGCGGACCGAGTCGAGGGTCTGCACCAGCGGGTCGATGCGGTAATTCCCGTAGAGCTCCGCCTCGCCCTGAAAACAGAGGTACTGGAGCTTCAGTATCTGTTCGGCGTCCTCCGCGGTCGCCGCCGAGATGATCACACTCATGCCCATGTGTGCATGCCTCCCGCTCACCTGGTCCACCGGTTGTCCCCTGCTCCTATCCCCGCAGTTCAGGAACGACAACCTCCGCCGCGAGCATTCTGCGCAGACATCCAAGGCATCGGGAACGGATCGGCCCCAAACTGCCTTGTGACATACCCAACTTCCCTGCGATTTCCTTATAGGTGGAATCGGTCGGGGCGAGCATCGCCGCCAGCAGGCTCGCGCACCGTCCGGGCAGCCGCTCCACCGCGGCGTGCAGCGCACGGCGCTCGTCGGCGCCGACCGCGGACCGCTCGGGGCAGTCGGCCGGATCCGGGATGGTCCCATCGGCGTACGGACGTTCGCGCCGCGCGGTACGGCGGGCGCGGCGCGCCTCCTCCCGTACGGTGTCGCGGACCCAGCGGGCCGGATCGGCCGGCGGCGTCCGGTCCGCGAGCAGTTCCAGCAACCGCAGCCAGACGGTCTGTTCGAGATCGGCGGGTTCGACGGCCGCGCCCACTGCCGCGCAGCCGGCCTCGGCCGTCGCCTCGGCACTGACGAGGGGGTACAGGGCGCGCACGACGGCGGCGGGGGCGTCTGCGGGAAGCGTCATGCCTCACCCGACGTGCCGCCGCGGACGGGCGGTTGCCGTCCGCGGGGCACATCACCCGACCGGGGCATGGCCGGCCGGGTGCTGACGCGGCGCGATATGTCAGTTCTTCGCGAAGTCCTCGGCGGCGAGCAGGGCGGTGTCCGGGTTGTCGGAGAAGATCCCGTCGATACCGGTCGCGAAGTACGTCCGGAACGCGCCGAATGCGTCGCCGTACGCGTTGGGGTCGGTGCCGCGACGGAAGTCGGCGGGCAGGAAGGAGTTCTCGTTGCGCATCGTGTACGGGTGCAGGATCAGGCCCTGCTCGTGCGCGTCCCGCACGAGGGAGGTCGGCGTGGTGAGCCGGCCCGACGCGTCCTTGGGAATGATCAGGTCCAGCGTGGGGCCTATGCCCTGTGCGAAGGACGCCATCCACTTCAGCCCCGCGGGGGTCACGAGGTCGTCGACCGTGCGCGGGTCGCCGGTCGCGACGAAGTCCCAGGGCCGCGATCCGGCGCCGGAGAGCAGGACGACGCGCGGGGAGGCGACGAGCTTCGACAGCCGCTGGATGCTGCTGGGTTCGAAGGACTGGAGGATCAGCGGCGACTGCGCGCGGTGGCGGTTGTAGCGGCGCAGCAGCTTGGCGAGCGGCTCCTCCAGACCGAGCCCGAGGCCGCGGAAGTAGGTGGGGTGCTTCGTCTCGACGTACAGCCAGATCTGCTTGCCGCGCCTGCGGCCCTCGCGGTCGGCCCACTGGAGCACCTCTTCGAAGGTCGGGACCTCCCAGCGGCCGTCGTAGAGGGTGTTCTTCTGGCGGTTGCCCGGGATGCGCTCCTTGGCGCGCAGCGTCTTCAGCTCGGCGAGGGTGAAGTCCTCGGTGAACCAGCCGGTCAGGGAGACCCCGTCGACCTTCTTGGTGGTCCTGCGGCCGGCGAACTCGGGGTGGGCCGACACATCGGTCGTGGCGGTGATGTCGTTCTCGTGACGGCAGACGAGATGGCCGTCCTTGGTGGGGACCAGGTCCTGCTCGATGATGTGCGCGCCCATGTCGAGGGCCAACTGGTACGAGCCGAGGGTGTGCTCCGGTCGGTAGCCACTGGTGCCGCGGTGACCGATGACGGTCGGCACGGGAAGGTCCAGCGGGCTGCCGTGGTCGCCGCCGTGGCCACCGGACCGCTCGGCGGCGTCCGCCGTGCCGGGAAGTCCGAGCGCGGCCGTGCCGAGTACGGCCGCTCCCGCTCCCAGGACGGTCCGACGACCGGGGTTCGCCTGCGCACGCTCTGTCATGAATGCTCCCTCGCATGTGATGTGTGGCACCGTCGAGCGAGGCCCGATCGTAGGCAGCCACACCGTCCGGACGGCAGCTCATGGACGAACATGGCGGAAACACACGTCAACACTGCGTGTCGACTCGATGAACCCGATGTGCGATCAGCGAGTACCCGCGAGTATCGTCCTCACCTGCATGGACCGTCACGATCCCGCGCCTCGGCCGGCCGGCCACTACACCGGAGGAACCGTTGTCCCGACACGCACTCATCAAGGCAGTGCTCGGACCGATCTTGCGCCTGATGTTCCGCCCCCAGGTGGAGGGCGTGGAGAACATTCCGGGCGACGGTCCGGTGATCCTCGCGGGCAACCATCTGACGTTCATCGACTCGATGATCATGCCGATCTGCTGCGACCGGCCGGTGTTCTACATCGGCAAGGACGAGTACGTGACGGGCAAGGGCCTCAAGGGCCGGATGATGGCCTGGTTCTTCACCGGCTGCGGCATGATCCCGGTGGACCGGGACGGCGGACGCGGCGGTGTCGCAGCGCTGATGACGGGCCGTCGGGTGCTGGAGGAGGGCAAGGCGTTCGCCATCTACCCGGAGGGCACCCGCTCCCCCGACGGCCGCCTCTACCGCGGTCGTACGGGCATCGCCCGGCTGACGCTGATGACGGGCGCGCCGGTGGTGCCGTTCGCGATGATCGGCACGGACAAGCTGCAGCCCGGTGGTGCCGGTCTGCCCCGTCCCGGCAAGGTGACGGTCCGCTTCGGCGAGCAGATGGAGTTCTCCCGGTACGAGGGCATGGACCGCGACCGCTATGTCCTGCGGGCGGTGACGGACTCCGTGATGGCCGAGGTGATGCGGCTGTCGGGCCAGGAGTACGTCGACATGTATGCGACGAAGGCGAAGGCCGCCTGATCGGACTTGTGGAAGGGCCCGTACCCCATTCGGCGGTACGGGCCCTTCCGTATGTCGAGACAACCCGAATGGCCGCAGAAGGAGGGGTCAGGACGCCGCTAGGGGTGTTCGATCCCCTCCTCCAGCGCCTGGCCGCGCAACAGGAACCAGGAAGCGACGGCCGTCGCCAGCAGGACCACAGCGCCGACGCCCGAAGCGATGTGCAGCCCGTCGACGAACGAGGCCTGCGCCGCGGAGACCAGGGCGTTCCCCTGCGCCTCCGGCAGACCGTGGGCCGCTTCGACCGCGCCGCCCAGTGACTCGTGGGCGGCCGCGGCGGTCTCGGCCGGGACGCCGGTCGGGGTGACGAAGTCCTGGTAGACGCCGGTGACGATGGAGCCGAGCAGAGCGATCCCCAGGGCCGCGCCGAGCTCGTACGCCGTCTCGGAGACCGCGGACGCGGAGCCCGCGTACTCCTTCGGGACGCTGGAGAGGATCACGTCCGCGGTCACGGTGAAGGCGAAGCCCGCGCCGATGCCGACGACCAGCAGCAGCAAGCCGATCAGCGGATAGCCGGTCTCCTGGTGGACGAAGGTGACGCCGGCGAGTGCGACGCCGACCGCCGCCAGTCCGGCGGAGACCACGGACCTGACCGAGAAGCGGCGGGCGGTCATGCCCGCGACCAGACCGCAGGCAACCGAGCCGACGGCCGCGGGCAGTTCGGCGAGCCCGGCCTCCAGCGGTCCGCGTCCCTGGACCAGTTGCAGGAACTGGGAGAGGAAGAAGACGAGCCCGGACAGGCCGAGGATGGTGAGCAGGTCGGCGAGGACTGCGCCCGAGAAGCCCCGGTGGTGGAAGAGCCGCATGTCCAGCAGCGGCTCGGGGAGTTTCAGCTGCCTGCGGACGAACCAGTACAGTGCGCCCGCACCGCCGATACCGAAGACCGCGACCTCCCCGCTCGCCCCGTGCGCGGCCAGCTCCTTGATCGCGTACACGACACTGATCATGCCGATCAGGGAGAGCGCGACACTGGCCAGGTCCCAGGGGCCGGGCGCCGGGTTCTTCGACTCCGGAATCATGCGGATGCCGACGACCACGAGGACCACCATCACCGGCAGATTGATCAGGAAGACCGAGCCCCACCAGAAGTGCTGGAGCAGGAATCCTCCGACGACCGGACCCACGGCCGCGCCCGCCGACGCCATGGCCCCCCAGATACCGATGGCGAAGCTGCGCTCGCGCGGGTCGTTGAAGAGGTTGCGGATCAGGGCGAGGGTGGACGGCATCAGAGTGGCGCCGGCGACCCCGAGCAGTGCCCGCGCCAGGATCATCGTCTCGGGGCTGCTCGCGTACGCGTTCAGCACGGAGACCGCACCGAACGCGGTGGCGCCGCTCAGCAGCAGCTTCTTGCGGCCGATGCGGTCACCGAGGCTGCCCATGGAGACCAGGAGTCCGGCGATGACGAACGAGTAGACATCGCCGATCCAGAGGAGCTGGGTGCCGGTCGGCTGGAGATCCTCGGTGAGGAACGGTGTCGCCAGACCGAGGACCGTGGCGTCGACGGCCACCAGCAGCACGGCGAGGACGAGGACGGCCAGCGCGATCCACCGCCCGGGTCGGCGCAGTTCGTCCGACGTCTCCGTGCGCTGGTCGATGCTGGTCATTGCTCCGCGCTCCGGCGTGCTCCGCCGAGCAGCAACTCGACGATCATGTACTGGAAGTCCTGTCCGGCAACCCGGCCCACCTGGACAGCCCAGGCACCGGTGGAGACGAGTCCGTAGAGGGCCTCGGTCAGCCAGGCCGGGGTCAGGTCGATCCTGAACTCGCCGCGCTCCTGGCCGCGCCGGAAGAAGGCGGAGACCCTTGCGTCCGTCCGGTTCCAGCCCTCGTTCACCTCCTCGCCCTCGAAGAGCTGGTTCTCCGTGACGAGGAAGGACAGCAGTCCGGCGCTCGGTTCAACGGCCGCGATCAGCCGCCGCAGCGCCTCCTCCGAGGTTCCCCTGTCGAGCTCAGCGGCGTCCAGGGCCGCTTCGAACTCCTGGATGCCCAGGTTCTCCAACGCTCTGACCAGAGCGTCCCGTCCGGCGAAGTGCCGATGCAGGGTGGCGCGCCCGATGCCCGCCGCGCGCGCGACCTCGTCCATGGTGGCGGTCGATTTACGTGTCAGTAGAGCGGCGGCACTGCGCAATACCTGCTCACGGTCAAGAGTCATGAGACGAGAGTAACCCACATGAGACAAGAATGTCTCACTGAATAATGCGTCGCCCCTTCCTGCCAGGTGGCGGGACCATGGCGCCATGAAGCCGCTGCTGCTGATCGACATCGACGGTCCGCTCAATCCGTACGCGGCACTGTCACGCCGTCACGTCCCCGACGGATATACGAGACACCGGATGAGGCCGACGGGGTGGACCGTCGGGCCCGCACTGCCCGTCCTGCTCAACCCGGCGCACGGGGCGGAGCTGCTGGCGCTCGCCGACCGGTACGCCCTGGTCTGGGCGACAACCTGGGAGGACGAGGCCAACGAGTGGATCGGCCCGCATCTCGGACTGCCACCGCTGCCGTACATCGACTGGCCGGCGATGCACGGCAGCGCGCCGGACGGGACGCTCTGGAAGACGCAGTACGTCGTGGAGTACGCGGCGGGGCGGCCGTTCGCGTGGGTCGACGACGAGATAACCGAGCGGGACCGGGCGTGGATCGCCCGACAGGGACCGGGCCGGTCGCTGCTGCTCCAGATCGATCCGCGGATCGGGCTGGAGCGCGCCGACTTCGACGCGCTCGCCCGGTGGGCGGCGGACCGGGACGAGAACTGAGCCCTGGTCCGCGGCCCTGCTCAGTCGTTGAGCACGGTCAGATCCAGCTCCGGCAGCCGGGCCGGGTCGTTGATCACGTACAGCTCGGTGACCCTGCCTCGCTCGATCGTGAACCGCATGACCGAGAACCGCTGTCCTTCGCGGGTCGAGATGACCGCGAGGGCCCCGTCGACGAGCGCCATCTGCGAGGACCGGGCGAACGGCGCGAACATCATCGCCTGGCGGGCGACCGACGCGGCTCCGCGCACCAGCGACGGGGCACCCGCGCCGCCGTCGGACCGTGCCACCACGTCCGGGTCGAGCACGGCGACGAGTGCGTCGAAGTCGCCGCCCCGGGCGGCGGCAAGGAACGCCTCGACGACCTCGCGCCTGCGGACGAGATCGGGATCGGGCGCCGGGTCCACACCCTGGACCCGGCGCCGCGCCCTGCTGGCGAGCTGGCGGGCCGCGGCCGGGGTGCGGTCCACCATGCGCCCGATCTCGTCGAACGGCACCGCGAACATGTCGTGCAGCACGAACGCCAGCCGCTCGGCGGGGTCCAGCGTCTCCAGCACCACGAGCAGTGCGAGCCCGACCGAGTCGGCGATCAGCGCCTGCTGCTCGGGGTCACCGCCGGGCTGCGGACCGAGGACCGGATCGGGGGTGTGTCCGTCGGGTGTCTGTGCCTCCAACGGCTCCTCGCGCCGGGACCGGCGGGAGCGCAGCATGTCCAGGCAGACCCGGCCGACGACCGTGGTCAGCCAGCCGCCCAGGTTGTCGATCTGCCGGTCGTCGGAGCGGCTGAGCCGGATCCACGCTTCCTGGACGGCGTCCTCCGCCTCGCTCAGCGAGCCGAGCATCCGGTAGGCCACGGCCTTCAGATGCGTCCGGCTCTCCTCGAAGCGTGCTGCCAGAAACTCGTTCTCGTCCACAGGCCCATTCCTCCGTCGCGTGCCGTCAGAGCATTGACGCATGGAACGGCGCCGATGTGACAGAACGGCCGATGATCGAGGAATCGGCAGGCGCGCCGCCGATCAGCTCCAGGGCAGCGCGGCGCGGTGGCGCCAGTACGCCTCGGGCTCCTCGACCAGCGCGTCGAGCTGGGACCGCCGCTCCTCGTCGAGGCCGAGAAGCGGGGCGTGCAGGTTCCCGGCGAGCTGGGTGACCGTCGCCGCGCCGGAGAGCACGACGCCGGCCCACGGCTGGTGCAGTACCAGCGCGAGCGCGACCGCGTCGCTCCCGAGGCCCGCCTCGGCCGCGATTTCCTGGACGATCGCCGGGGCATCCGTTCCGGCGAGGCGTCCGTTGGCCATGGCTTCCTTGACGATCACGGTCAGCCCGGCCTCGTGCGCCTCGGCGAGCGCAGAACCGGCCGAGGTCTCCAGGGCGTTGTAGGTGGCCTGGACGGTACGGAAGAGGGGTTCGCCGTCGACCCTGACGGTGAGCGCGGCACGGATGGCGTCCGCCTGGGCGGGGCCGCTGGTGGAGAGTCCGACGCTGACCCCGTCCGCCGCGAGTTCGGCGAGCCGCGCGTGGAGTTCCTTGTCGGTGAGGGCCGGGCTGTCGGCGGTCACGGAGTGGATCTGGTAGAGGTCGAGCCGGTCACCGAGCAGCGCCTCGGTCTCGGCGCGCTGCCGCTCGAACGTGGCGAGGCTGTGGTCCTTGACCTCGTGCGCCTCGGCGTCGACGCTCCAGTCTGCGGTGTAGGTGTAGCCCCACTTGCTGCCGATGACGACATCACGCACCTCGGGACGGGCGGCCAGCCAGGCGCCGAGGAACTCCTCGGAGCGGCCGTAGGAGCGGGCGGCGTCGAAGTAGCGGACGCCCTGGGCGTAGGCGGCGTCGAGCAGTTCATGGGTGCGCTCGCGCAGGGCGTCGACGCTCCGGTCCTCGGGCAGGTCCCGGTCGCGGTGGAGATTGATGTAGCCGGGCCGGCCGACCGCGGCCAGGCCGAGCCCGATATGGGCGGTCGGGGTCGTGGCCGAGGCCAGGCGTCCGAAGGGCATCGCGGGCTCCTCGTTGATGGGGTGCTCCCCGCCAACGTAACGCAGCCGGATTCCCGTGCGTCCAGACGCGGGATTCGGCCGATCGGGTCCTCGCCGGCCGGGAGCGGGCCGGGCAGGAGGACCTCACCCCTCGGACCTGCGCCGACCTGGTCGAGGCCGGCCGGCAGGTCGGCTTCCATGCCGTCCGGAGTTTCAGCCGGATGGGCACCGGCTGGAGCAGACCGATGGTCATCGGCCCGGCGAGTGCGGGTGTCGGCGTCCTCACCGTCACAGCGGTGACGTGGGGGTCGGCCGCACCCCGGACGCCCTCGTCGCGGTTCGGTCGCCCGTCCGTACGGACGCGACGAGGCGGGGAGCGCACGACCGCTCCCCGCCTCGTCGCCTGAGTCCGGGCCGCTGTCAGCTCTTCGCGGTCGCCCATGCGTGCTGGACGGCGAGGTCGGCCTTGACCTCGGTGAGCTGTACGGCGACGGCCGACGGGGCCGTGCCGCCGCGGCCGTTGCGGGAGGCCAGCGCGCCCGGCACGTTGAGGACCGTGCGGACCTCGGGGGTGAGGTGCGCGGAGATCTTCGCGAACTGGGCGTCGGTGAGCTCGCCGAGCTCGATGCCCTGCTGCTCGCACTCCTTGACGCATTCGCCGGCGACCTCGTGCGCGACACGGAACGGGACACCCTGCTTGACCAGCCATTCGGCGATGTCGGTGGCGAGCGAGAAGCCGGCCGGTGCGAGCTCCTCCATCCGTTCCCGGTTGACGGTGAGCGTGGCCATCATGCCGGTGAAGGCCGGCAGCAGGACTTCGAGCTGGTCGCAGGAGTCGAAGACGGGCTCCTTGTCCTCCTGGAGGTCGCGGTTGTACGCGAGCGGGAGAGCCTTCAGCGTGGCCATCAGGCCGGTCAGGTTGCCGATCAGACGCCCGGACTTGCCGCGGGCCAGCTCGGCGATGTCCGGGTTCTTCTTCTGCGGCATGATCGACGACCCGGTGGAGAAGGCGTCGTGCAAGGTGACGAAGGAGAACTCCTTCGTGTTCCAGATGATGACCTCCTCCGCGATCCGGGAGAGGTTGACGCCGATCATCGCCGTGATGAACGCAAACTCGGCGACGAAGTCGCGGGAGGCGGTGCCGTCGATGGAGTTGGCGACGGAACCGTGCTCGAAGCCGAGGTCGGCGGCGACCGCCTCCGGGTCGAGCCCCAGGGACGAACCGGCGAGTGCGCCGGAACCGTACGGGGAGACGGCCGTGCGCTCGTCCCACTGCCGCAGCCGCTCGGCGTCCCGGGACAGGGGCTGCACATGGGCCAGGACGTGGTGGGCGAAGAGGACGGGCTGCGCGTGCTGCAGGTGCGTACGGCCCGGCATGGCGACATCCGCATGCGCCTCGGCGAGACCGACCAGGGCGTCCTGGAACTCGGCGATCAGGCCACCGATGATCCGGGCGTGGTCGCGCAGATACATCCGGAAGAGCGTGGCGACCTGGTCGTTGCGGGACCGGCCGGCGCGCAGCTTGCCGCCGAGGTCCTTGCCGAGGCGCTCCAGCAGGCCGCGCTCCAGCGCAGTGTGGACGTCCTCGTCGGCGATGGTGCCGGTGAAGGTTCCGTCGGCGACATCGGCTTCGAGCTGGTCGAGCCCGGCGATCATGCGGGTCAGTTCGTCCGCGGTGAGCAGGCCCGCCTTGTGGAGGACACGCGCGTGGGCGCGGGAGCCGGCGATGTCGTACGGCGCGAGCCGCCAGTCGAAGTGGACGGAGGCGGACAGCTTGGCCAGCGCCTCGGCCGGGCCGTCGGCGAAACGGCCGCCCCAGAGGCGTACGTCGCTGTTGCCGGTGCCGTTGCTCACTGCGTGCTCCTCGGAAATGCCAGGGGATGGATGTGCGACCGCCTCCCCGCCGTGGAGGAAACGGGGAGGCGGTGACGTAAACGGGTGGGCGTCAGGCCAGGTCGTCAGGCTACGCCTGCAGATCGCGCTGCGCGGCGATCTTCGACACGGTGCAACCTCTGTAGGTATAACTATGCAGACCTCCGTATGATTTGTCAAAGCCGCTGGTGAACGGTTCACCCGAACGTTCGATCCCGGACCGTAAATGCCGGGCCCGGCTCGCTGTCGCGTTGTGTCATCCGGACGGCCGGATCCGGGAGGCGGCACTCGAGTGGGCCGCCCGCTCCCCGGCTCCGCGGCCGCTCCTCGACGACCCGTCACCCGCCGTCGTCCGGGCGGTGACGCGGGCTCTGCTGCCGGACGCCGACCGGATACCGCACGAGTGGCTGCTCGTCAGGACCGGGGCGGACCGACCGCGTGCGCTGCACGTGGCGGCCGAGCGGCTGTTGCGAGCCCACCTCCGCGCGACGGTCCGCCAGCCGCGTCCCACCGGCTGAAATGCCCCTGTCGGGCGCCGCATTGGCACCGATAATCGCCTCATGGGAAAGACGTACGAACGCATCGACGGACGGCTCAGAACCTTCATCGAAGAGCAGCACCTCTTCTTCACGGCGACCGCGCCCCTCGACGGGAACGGCACGGTCAACCTCTCCCCCAAGGGCGTCAGCGGATCCTTCGCGGTCGTCGACAAGCGGACCGTGGCCTATCTGGACTTCGCCGGGAGCAACGCGGAGACCGTGGCGCATCTCCGCGAGAACGGCCGCATCACCCTCATGTGGTGTGCCTTCCAGGGCCCGCCCAACATCGTGCGGGTGCACGGCCAGGGCGAGCCCGTCTTCCGCGACGACCCTCGATTCACCGGCCTGCTCGCCCACTTTCCCGGCATCGACCCCACACCGCACGGGTTGCGCGCGATCATCGTGGTGACGGCCGAGCTGATCCGGGACACCTGCGGATACGCCGTGCCTTTCATGTCCTACGACGAGGACCGGCCCCTCCACGCCCAGCGCTTCGCACGGGAGGACGACGCCTCGCTCAGCGAGTACTTCGAGAAGAAGGAGCACGTCGCCACCAGCATCGACGGCCTCCCGGGGCTGCCGCTCCCGCTGCCGGGCATGCCCGCCGCGGAATGAGCCGCCGGGCGTTGGTCCGTACGGAGCAGGCCCGGGGGGGGTGGACCGGCGGCGTCGCGTCTACGGTCCGGGACATGCGCATATCACTGGTGACCGGTTCGGTTCTGCTCGCCCTCACGGGTTCGGTGGCGGCGCGGCCCGCCGTCACGCCGCCGCTGCCGGAGCGGATGGCCGACACGGGCGGCGGCACGCAGCTGATCACCGCCGAGGCCCCCGGCACCGGATCCACCACGGGGACGGTGAGCTGGTGGAACCTGCGGTCCGGGCAGTGGGTACGGATGGGGTCGGCGTCGGCCCGGTTCGGGGCGAAGGGACTGGCGGAGGGGAAGCAGCGGGTCCAGGGCACGAACACCACGCCCACCGGTCTGTACGACCTGCCGTACGCCTTCGGGATCAAGGCGGCCCCGGCCGGGACCGCCTACCCGTACCGCCGGGTCAGCGACCGGTCGTGGTGGTGCCAGGACAACGAGGCCTCCCGCTACAACCGCTGGGTGGAGCCGCTGCCCGCCGACTGCCGGGCGGGCGAGGCCGAGCACCTGATCGCGTACGGGACGCAGTACGCCCGCGCACTGGTGGTCGGATTCAACTACGACCGACCGGTACGCGGGCGGGGTGCGGGCATATTTCTGCATGTGAACGGGGACGGGGCGACCGCCGGCTGCGTCTCCGTACCGGCGGCCGCGATGGACCGGACCCTCGCCTGGGCGGACCCGGACCGCCGGCCGCACATCGCAATCGGGACCCGTTCGGGCCCGACCGCGATCACCCGCTACTGATCCGGGCGCCCAGGACCCCTCTCCCGGGTCGGTCCGGACGCCCAGGGTCCGTCCCGCCCCGGAAAGAAGAGCCCGCGCGGGCTCAGCGGCCGTTCTGCGCCAGCCGCAACAGATGGTCGGCGAGTGCCTGACCGCCCGCCGGGTCACGACTGATCAGCATCAACGTGTCGTCGCCCGCGATGGTGCCGAGGATGTCCTGCAGCTCGGCCTGGTCGATGGCCGATGCCAGGAACTGGGCCGCGCCCGGAGGCGTACGCAGCACCACGAGGTTGGCCGACGCCTCCGCCGAAATGAGCAGTTCGGCGGAGAGGCGCCGCATCCGCTCCTCCTTGGCCGACTCGCCGAGCGGCGCCTGAGGGGTGCGGAAACCGCCCTCGCTCGGTACCGCGTAGATCAGCTCGCCGCCGGTGTTACGGATCTTCACCGCGCCCAGCTCGTCCAAGTCGCGGGAGAGCGTCGCCTGGGTGACGCTCAGCCCGTCGTCGGCGAGGAGCTTGGCCAGCTGGCTCTGCGAGCGCACCGGCAGCCGGTTCAGGATGTCCACGATCCGGCGGTGGCGTGCCGTGCGGGTCTGCGGCACGGACTGCCCGCCGTACTCGGATTCCTGCGCCTCGGTCATCGTCGTCGCCTCATTCTCCGGAGCGCTTCTCTCCTGATGGTTTGTGCCCGTGTGCCGCGTCGAGAGCGCCGGGCAGTGCCTCGAGGAACGCGTCCACCTCTGCGTCGCCGATGATCAGCGGCGGCATCAGCCGCACGACATCGGGGGCGGGCGCGTTCACCAGAAGTCCGGCTCCCTGAGCCGCCTGCTGCACCTGGGGTGCGAGGGGCTCGGTGAGCACGATACCCAGGAGCAGTCCGGAGCCGCGGACGTGGGAGACCAACGGGTGCCCCAGCCCCTCGACACCCTCCCGGATCCGCTCGCCGAGCCGCTTCACCCGATCCAGGGCGCCATCGGCGGCGAGGGTGTCCAGCACGGCGAGACCGGCAGCGCAGGCGATCGGGTTGCCGCCGAACGTCGTGCCGTGCTGACCGGGCTTCAGCAGGTCGGCCGCGGCACCGAAGGCGACGGTGGCGCCGATCGGCAGCCCGCCGCCCAGACCCTTGGCGAGGGTGACGATGTCGGGCTCGATGCTCTGGTGGGCCTGGTGCTCGAACCAGTGGCCGCACCGGCCGATACCGGTCTGCACCTCATCGAGAACGAGCAGGGTGCCGGTGGCCCGGGTGATCTCCCGGGCGGCCTCCAGGTAACCCTTGGGCGGGACGACCACACCGTTCTCGCCCTGGATGGGTTCGATGACGACCAGCGCGGTCTCGGTGGTCACCGCGGCGCGGAGGGCTTCCGCGTCCCCGTACGGGACATGCGTGACGTCGCCGGGCAGCGGGAGGAAGGGCTCGCGCTTCCCGGGCTGGCCGGTGAGGGCGAGGGCCCCCATGGTCCGTCCGTGGAAGCCGCCGTCGGTGGCGACCATATGGGTCCGCCCGGTCAGCCGGCCGATCTTGAAGGCGGCCTCGTTGGCCTCGGCGCCCGAGTTGGAGAAGTAGACCCGGCCGGTCCGTCCGAAAAGGTGCAGGAGCCGTTCGGCGAGGGCGACGGGGGGTTCGGCGATGAAGAGGTTGGAGACATGGCCGAGGGAGGCGATCTGGGCGGAGACGGCCCCGACGACGGCGGGGTGGGCGTGGCCCAGCGCGTTCACCGCGATACCGCCGACGAAGTCGAGGTACTCGGTGCCGTCGGCGTCCCACACGCGGGCGCCTTCGCCGCGGACCAGGGAGAGCTGCGGGGTGCCGTAGTTGTCCATGAGCGAGCCCTGCCACCGCTGTGAAAGCTCGGCGTTGGTCATGCTTCCCCCTCTGTCCCGGGCTGTGCGACTGTTCCTGGCTGTGCGTCGGGCACGACCATCGTGCCGATTCCTTCGTCGGTGAAGATCTCCAGCAGGATCGAGTGCTGGACCCGGCCGTCGATGACACGGGCGGTCTCGACGCCGTTGCGCACGGCGTGCAGACAGCCCTGCATCTTCGGGACCATGCCGCTGGACAGCTCCGGCAGCAGCTTCTCCAGCTCACCGGCGGTGAGCCGGCTGATCACGTCGTCGCTGTTGGGCCAGTCCTCGTAGAGACCCTCGACGTCGGTGAGGACCATCAGCGTCTCGGCGTTCAGCGCGGCGGCGAGTGCGGCGGCCGCGGTGTCGGCGTTGACGTTGTAGACATGGTTGTCGTCGGCGGAGCGGGCGATGGAGGAGATGACCGGGATCCGGCCGTCGTCCAGCAGCGCCTGGACGGCCCCGGTGTCGATGGCGGTGATCTCGCCGACCCGGCCGATGTCGACGAGCTCGCCCTCGATGGTGGGCCGGTGCTGGGTGGCGGTGATGGTGTGCGCGTCCTCGCCGGTCATGCCGACGGCGAGCGGGCCGTGCTGGTTGAGCAGGCCGACGAGCTCGCGCTGGACCTGTCCGGCCAGCACCATCCGTACGACGTCCATCGCCTCGGGCGTGGTGACACGCAGCCCGGCCTTGAACTCGCTGACCAGGCCCTGCTTGTCGAGCTGGGCGCTGATCTGCGGGCCGCCGCCGTGCACGACGACGGGCTTGAGGCCGGCCTGCCGCAGGAAGACGACGTCCTGCGCGAAGGCCGCCTTCAGCTCCTCGTCGATCATGGCGTTGCCGCCGAATTTGATGACGACGGTCTTGCCGTTGTGCCGGGTCAGCCAGGGCAGCGCCTCGATGAGGATCTGCGCCTTCGGCAGTGCGGTGTGCTTCCTCGCGGCGCTCATGAGCTGTACGCGCTGTTCTCGTGGACATAGTCCGCGGTGAGGTCGTTGGCCCAGATGACGGCCGACTCGGTGCCTGCGGCGAGGTCGGCGGTGATCTTCACCTCGCGGTAGCGCATGTCGACGAGGTCGCGGTCCTCGCCGACCCCGCCGTTCTTGCAGACCCAGACGCCGTTGATGGCGACATTGAGCTGGTCGGGCTCGAAGGCGGCCTTCGTCGTGCCGATCGCCGAGAGGACCCGGCCCCAGTTGGGGTCCTCGCCGTGGATGGCGCACTTGAGGAGGTTGTTGCGCGCGATGGAACGGCCCACCTCGACGGCGTCGTCCTCGGTCGCCGCGTTGATGACCTCGATCCGGATGTCCTTGGAGGCACCCTCGGCGTCGCCGATCAGCTGCCGGGCCAGGTCGGCGCAGACGACCCGTACGGCCTCCGCGAACTCGCCCTGCTCCGGGGTGATCCCGCTGGCCCCGGAGGCCAGCAGCAGCACGGTGTCGTTCGTCGACATGCAGCCGTCGGAGTCGACCCGGTCGAAGGTGGTGCGGGTCGCGGCGCGCAGCGCGGAGTCGAGACCGGCGGCGTCGACGTCGGCGTCGGTGGTGAGGACGACCAGCATCGTGGCGAGCCCCGGTGCGAGCATGCCCGCACCCTTGGCCATGCCGCCGACGGTCCAGCCCTCGCCGCCCGCGACTGCGGTCTTGTGGACCGTGTCCGTGGTCTTGATCGCGATGGCGGCCTTCTCGCCGCCGTGCTCGCTGAGCGCCGCGGCGGCGGTCTCGATGCCGGGCAGCAGCTTGTCCATCGGGAGCAGCGTGCCGATCAGCCCGGTCGAGGCGACGGCGATCTCACCGGCGCTGTGACCGATGAGGACCTCGGCGGCCTTCTCGGCGGTGGCGTGCGTGTCCTGGAAGCCCTGCGGGCCCGTACAGGCGTTGGCACCACCGGAGTTGAGGACGACGGCGGTGACCTCGCCGCCCTTGAGGACCTGCTCCGACCAGAGGACGGGGGCGGCCTTGACGCGGTTGGAGGTGAAGACTCCCGCGGCGGCGCGACGCGGGCCGTTGTTGACCACGAGGGCCAGGTCCGGGTTACCGCTCTCCTTGATTCCCGCGGCGATACCCGCCGCCGAGAACCCCTGTGCTGCCGTGACGCTCACGGTGCCACTCCGATCGTGGAAAGACCTGTGTCCTCGGGAAGTCCGAGGGCGATGTTCATGCTCTGCAGGGCGCCGCCCGCGGTGCCCTTGGCAAGGTTGTCGATGGCGCTGATGACGACGATCCGGCCGGCTGCCTCGTCGTACGCGACCTGGATCTGCACGGCGTTGGAGCCGTACACGGACGCGGTGGCGGGCCACTGTCCCTCGGGAAGGAGGTCGACGAACGGCTCGTCCGCGAAGGCCTTGTCATAGGCGGTACGCACGGACTCGACGGTCACGCCCGGCTTCGCCTTCGCGCTGCACGTGGCGAGGATGCCGCGGGGCATGGGCGCGAGGGTCGGCGTGAAGGAAACCGTGACCGGCTCGCCGGCGGCGGCGCTGAGGTTCTGGATCATCTCGGGCGTGTGCCGGTGGACACCGCCGACGCCGTACGGCGACATGTTGCCCATCACCTCGGAGCCGAGCAGGTGCGGCTTGGCCGCCTTGCCCGCCCCGGAGGTACCGGACGCGGCGACGACGACGGCCTCGGGCTCGGCGAGCTGGGCCGCGTACGCCGGGAACAGCGCGAGGGAAACGGCCGTCGGGTAGCAGCCGGGCACCGCGATCCGCTTGGAACCCGCCAGCGCGGCACGGGCACCGGGAAGCTCGGGCAGACCGTAGGGCCAGGTCCCGGCGTGCGGCGACCCGTAGAACTTTTCCCAGTCAGCGGCATCCCTCAGCCGGAAGTCGGCGCCCATGTCGACGACGAGCACCTCGTCACCGAGCTGCTCGGCGACGGCGGCGGACTGCCCGTGCGGCAGGGCGAGAAAGACGACGTCGTGCCCGGCGAGGACCTCGGGCGTGGTCGGCTGGAGCACCCGGTCGGCGAGCGGGCGCAGATGCGGCTGCAGCGCGCCGAGCTTCTGGCCGGCGTTGGTATTGCCGGTGAGAGCACTGATCTCCACCTCGGGGTGAACGAGCAGCAGACGGAGCAGCTCCCCGCCGGCATACCCGCTCGCCCCTGCCACTGCTGCACGTACCGCCATCGGAATCCTCCTCATCGATGGCATGACTATACGCATCGCCGAACTTTTATGCAAAGCATCGGCGCGCGGCGATGTGTGGCTGCCCCAGTCGTAGCCCACCTCTGACGGACAGGTGGGCGCGGCGCCGGGCGACACTCCGCTCGGCGCGTTCGCTCAGGTTGTGCCACATATCCCAATAGTCCGCCACCTGCACCGCCCGCGGCGCTCCCGCGGGCGGGCCTGCGCGGAGAACGGTGCGCATGCACGGCATACGGCCTCGGTCCCCGACCATTCGACGGGCCATGCGGCCGAGCTCGAAGCCTCCCGGTCGGGCAGCAGGTACACCGGCCGACGTGGCTCGCCATCCACCGCGGTCCTGCGGTTACGGCCCTTGCGCGTCGCCCACTCATCGACGCCGACCACCCCTCGGGGCAGGAAGTTGCGGGTCGGGCAATGCCTCGGCCATCCGCGGCGCCGTGCCGCGGACAGAAGAAACTGATTCACCCAGTGGCTCGTCTTGGGGAGCGAGGTCACGTGGAGGGGAAGCCATGATGGAGCAGGCGCGGGCGAACTGCGGTGCGACGGTGAAGGCGGCAGCGCCCCGGTGGGGGTGGCGCCGGGCGGGGCGCTGCGCTCCGGGCGAGGACGTGAGGGTCCGGTCGGTCTGGACGCGGGGGCGGGCGATCGCCGCGCTCGCGGTGCTGACGGCCGGGCTGCTGGCGTTCCACCGGGCCGTCCCCAACTCCGGGGGTCGCCTGGGCAGTCTGCTGGAAGCGTTCCTGCCTTGGCTCGGCCTGGTGATCGTGGTGCTGCTCGGCGGGGCACTGCTGCGCCGTTCGGCCACCGCGGTGGTGGCCCTGCTGATGCCCGTGGCGGCCTGGATGCACCTCTTCGGCGGGCTGCTCCTGCCCGGGGCGAAGCCCGGCGGGCACGACCTGGTCGTGGTGCAGCACAACGTCAGCGACGAGAACACCGACCCGGCGGGCACGGCCCGCGCCCTGGCCGACGCCGAGCCCGATGTCATCGCGCTGGAGGAGCTGGTGCCCCCGGCGCTGCTGGTCTACGAGAAGACCCTCGCCCCGGACTACCCGTACCACGCGGTCCGGGGCACCGTCGGACTCTGGTCGAGGTATCCACTGACCGACACCCGGCTGTTGGACATCAAACCCCAGGGGATCGCGGAGGCCTGGAGTCGCGGGCTGCGGACGGTGGTCCACACGCCGCACGGGGAGATCGCGGCGTACGTCGCGCACCTGCCCTCGGTCCGCGTCCGGGCGAGCGGCCTCGCATCCTCCCGGCGCGACGAGAGCGCCGGCCTGCTGGGCAAGGCCGTCGCTACCGAGAAGCTGAGTGCGGTGATCCTGCTGGGGGACCTCAACGGCACGGTCGACGACCGCGGGCTGGCCCCTCTCACTTCACGGATGAACGGAGCGGAACGCGGCTTCGCCTTCAGCTTCCCCGCCGCCTTCCCGCTGGCCCGGATCGACCAGGTCATGGCCCGCTCGGCGACCGTCGCCCACATCCGCACCTTGCCCGCCACCGGCAGCGACCACCTGCCGGTTGCCGCCCGGATCACGCTGAGGGCTGCCCCGTAGGCCGAGGAAGGGTCCCGGTGACAGCGAACCGCGCAGGTGGCAGTCGGCGTGCTTCGGCACAGGTGGTGCGATCGAGCGCGGCAGTCGACCAGAGCGCGCACTACTGCTCCGAGGACCGGCCACGTCACTCGGACGTACCGACTGAAGCGCTGAAGAGCCGACGCGGCCGGAGCTTCAGCCGGCGGTCGAGGCAGCATGGTGGGGCGGACGCAGGATGCAGGATGCAGCTGCCGCTCTCGCTCCGTAAGCTCGATATCGGGAATGCTCGGCGACGGGCAGGAAGGTCTTTTCCCCATACACCGACCACACCATCAGCGACCTGATCCCGATGGACAACACAGGCCGGACTTCCCGCCCGCCGGCTACGCGCAGCAAATCCGCTCGGCGATCGCGGCGGCCGCCGACAACGGCAGCCGACCTTGCCGCCCGGCGTCACATCGGGTGCCGGACCAGTTGCTCGGCGACGCCTCGCTACCGATGCCTCTGACGTGGAGCCCTTCATGACCACACCGCGGGACCTCTCGATCGCCGTCATGGACATGGCACCCGGTCGCTCTGTGGAGCAAGGTGACCTGTCACTCGCGCTCGCGGGGGCCGAGTTGATCGACCTCCTCGGTGCCGAGGCCATCAGACTGGACGGCGATCGGATCGTGCCGGGCCTCCGGCCTCCCATAGCCGATCACCTGCTGGACGAGGCTGCGGTGTCGCTGATCCGAGAGGCGCCGTACGAATCGGTCGACGACTGGCTGTGGCGCAGAGGTCGCGGCCTGTCCGCGGCCTATCTGGCCGCACTCGAGGCGGAGGGGCAGCTCACTCGGCAGCCCCGTCGCGGAATGCCCTTCCGGAGCGGTCGGGCGGTGCTGGTCGATTCGCCCGCCCGCCGCGCCGCCGCGAATCGCTGGACATCGGACGAACCCGTCCTCGCCGCCCTTGCGGCAGCCATCGGAATCCGGGACGAGTGGACCGGGGACTTCCCGACCACGGCCGACGACCCGGTGGTGACAGTGCTGGCCGCCGTCAACGACGCGTTGATGGAGCTGGAGGCCGTGCGGCAACGGCGAGCCATCGAGGACGCGGCCTTCGACAACATCTGGCGAGGCGAATGACGACGGCACCACACCCGGGGCGGTGGCCGTCGCCACCTGATGGCCACCGCACATGGCACACCTGAGCGCCCCTGGCAACCGACACTCCCGAGTCGGCGGGAAGGTCGCCGCCCCGCGCACAGTCCGGTACCCCCGTCGCCCACCCGCCCGGCCTGCGGCGATATGTCAGTCCCCTGCGCGCGGCGCACCCCGGAAGGTGCGCCGGTAGGCGAGGGGCGAGACGCCGATCGCTGCGTGCAGGTGCTGGCGCAGCGAGGTACCCGTGGCGAAGCCGACCTGTCCGGCGATCTCGTCCACCGACAGGTCACTCGATTCGAGCAGCTGGCGCGCCCGCCCGACCCGCTGCTGAATGAGCCACCTGCCCGGGCTCATGCCCACCTCTTCGTCGAAACGGCGGGCGAAGGTGCGCAGGCTCATCCGGGCGCGGTCGGCCAGCTCCGCCAGGCTCAAGGGCTCGTGGAGGTGTTCCAGGGCCCACTGACGGGCGGCGGCCGTTCCGTTGGCGGACGGCTCGGGGACCGGCTGCTCGATGTACTGCGCCTGTCCCCCGTCCCTCCAGGGCGGGACGACACACATACGTGCCACCCGGTTGGCGACCTGACTGCCGTGGTCCTTGCGCACGAGATGCAGGCAGACATCGACCCCGGAAGCGGCGCCCGCGGAGGTCAGTACGTCCCCGTCGTCGATGAACAGGACGTCCGGGTCCAGTTCCACCTGGGGGAACCAGTCACGGAAGACCTTCGCGAGCGCCCAGTGCGTGGTGGCCGGCCGGTGATCGAGCATCCCGGTGGCCGCGAGCACGAAGGCGCCTGTGCAGATCGACACGATGCGCGTGCCGGGTGCCATGGACCCGAGGGCCGCAACAACGGCCGCGGGCGCCTCCCGCGTGATGCGGGAGGTGTCGAAGGGCGGGATGACGACGGTGTGGGCCGTGCCCAGAATCTCCGGGCCGTGCTCGACACCGACCGAGAAGTCGGAGTTGGTACGCACCGAACGGCCGTCGACGGTGCAGGTGAGGACCTCGTACCGGCCCTCCGCGGCCCCGAAGACCCGGCTCGGAATGCCCAGTTCGAACGGGTACACCCCGTCCAGGGCCAGCACGACGACACGGTGCACGTTTCCCATTGGCAGAATCCCGTCGAAAGATGGCAATCATGCCATGGTACGGAACGGCGAAACCGGTCACGCTTGCCTCATGACGAACGACACGAACCAGGCCACCATGCGCGCGATCAGCCAGGACATTCACGGAACCCCCGACGTACTCAGGGAAGTACGGCTTCCCAGGCCCGTCCCCGGCCCGAGTCAGATCCTGGTCGCCGTCCGTGCCACCGGCGTCAACCCCACCGACTGGAAGCACCGGGCGAACGGCCTGTTCCTCGACCGACTTCCGCTCGTGCTCGGCTGGGACGTCTCGGGAGTCGTCGAGGCCGTCGGTTACGGGGTCACCCTCTTCAAGCCGGGCGACGAGGTCTTCGGCATGCTGCCCTACCCGCACGGCGTCGGCTCCCACGCCGAGTACGTGACCGGTCCCGCCCGCGCATTCGCCCACAAGCCGGCCGGCATCGATCACGTCCAGGCCGGAGCACTCCCCCTCGCCGCCCTCACCGCCTACCAGGCACTCGTCGACACCGCCGAAGTCCGGCCCGGCCGGCGGGTCCTCATCCACGCCGCCGCCGGCGGCGTGGGCCACCTCGCCGTCCAGATCGCCAAGTCACGTGGCGCGTACGTGATCGGCACCGCGAGCGCGCCCAAGCACGACTTCGTACGCGGGCTCGGTGCGGACGAAGTCATCGACTACCGCACCGTCGACTTCGCCGATGCCGTCCAGGACATCGACATGGTCCTCGACCCCCTCTCCGGCGAGACCCGCGCCCGCTCCCTCGACGTCCTCCGCCGCGGCGGCATCCTCGTCTCCCTCCTGGGCGGTGGCTCACCCCAGGAGGCGGCGAAGGCCGCCGAGTTGGGCATCCGCGTCGAAACCCTCCTGGTCGAGTCCGACCACGCGGGCATGAGCGCCATCGCCGAACTCGTCGAGTCCGGCTCTCTCCGCGCCCACATCGAGGCCACCTTTCCCCTCGCGGACGCGGCCAAGGCCCACGCGCTGGGTGAGACCGGCCGCACCACCGGCAAGATCGTCCTGATCGTGGAGTAACGACCTGGGAGGGTGAGGATCAGCAGCGCCCGACCTCGCGAGCAGGTCGCCGGGGATGCCGTCGATCACGCGCTGCGGGCACGGACCTCACAGAAACGACGCTGTCGGCGGTCCTCATCCCGGTTGGGTGAGGACCACCGACAGCGTCGTCGCGTCCGAACGTCGAGAGAAGCAGGTCAGGAGCGCGGTCGCTGGGACTGGCCGGCTCGCTCCGCGTTCTTCTCCTTGATGCGCGCCGCTTCCTTCCGGACCTCGGCCTGGGTGGCGCGCTCCTTCTGCAGCCACTCGGGGAGGTCCTTCTTCAGCGCGTCGATCTGCTCCGTGGTGAGGGGGTCCGTGACTCCGCCACGTGCGAGACCCGCGATGGAGACGCCCAGCTTCGCCGCGACCACCGGGCGGGGGTGCGGTCCGTTGCGCCGCAGTTCCTGCAGCCACTCGGGCGGATCGGCCTGCAGCGCGTTGAGCTCGCTGCGCGAGACGACACCCTCCTGGAACTCGGCGGGGGTGGCCTCGAGGTACACACCCAGCTTCTTTGCCGCGGTTGCGGGCTTCATCGTCTGGGTGGTCTGGTGCGACGTCATGGTGTCAAGGGTAGCGAGCGTGTGCGATACCTCCGACCACGACCGGTAACCTGGCGGGGTGACAGGCTCCGATGTACCCCTCTCCTTCCGGCTCGCATACGTCCCAGGCGTGACGCCGACCAAGTGGGTGCGCATCTGGAACGAGCGGCTGCCCGACATCCCACTGACTCTCGTCGCGGTGGCCGCCGCCGAAGCATCCGACCTGTTGCGGCGCGGCGGCGCCGACGCGGGTTTCGTGCGGTTGCCGATCGACCGGACGGACCTCAGCGCGATCCCCCTCTACACCGAGACCACGGTGGTCGTCGTCCCGAAGGACCACGTCGTGGCGACGGTCGACGAGGTGTCCGTGGCGGATCTGGCCGACGACGTCGTGCTGCACCCCCTCGACGACACCCTGGGCTGGGAACTTCCGCCCGGCCGACCCGCGATCGAGCGTCCCGCCACGACGGCGGATGCCATCGAGCTGGTGGCGGCAGGGGTAGGCCTCCTCGTCGTCCCTCAGTCACTCGCACGCCTGCACCACCGCAAGGACCTCACGTACCGGCCGCTCACGGACGCCCCCGAGTCACGCGTCGCGCTGTCGTGGCCGGAGGAAGAAACCACCGACCTGGTGGAGGACTTCATCGGGATCGTCCGCGGGCGGACCGTCAACAGCTCGCGGGGGCGCAACCCCGCCCCGGCGCAGCCGAAGCAGCGCAAGCGCCCTGAGACAGGCGGCGCGCAGCGAAAGACCACAGCCGGGAAGCCGGCCCGCAAGAGCCCGCGGAGCGGATCCGGCGGTCCCAAGACCGGCAGGCGGGGCAAGCCCCGTCGCCGGTCCTGAATCCGGTCTGCGTTGCCTGCCTCGTTCCGGAGCTCACTTCGCGCCCGTATCGCCTCCTCCGTCGCGGACGGCCGGTGTCTCCGTAGCGAAGGGAGGGACGTCCTGTTCGCACGTGGCGCCGACGGGGGGCAGGACACCGCTGAGGAAGTAGCGGGCCGCGTACCGGCCGACGCAGCCGCTCGGATTGTCCAGTGCTGTGTGACCGTACCCGTTGAGCGTGAGCAGACGGGCGTCGGCGAGTTCACGGGCCATCGCCTGGCCTGCCTGATACCGGGTGGCAGGGTCGTAGGTCCCATTGACGACGAGTACAGGGTTCGCGGTGTGCCTGTTCCAGGGGCCGGTGTAGTTCCTCACGGCGCGGGCCGGCCAGGTTGCGCACGGCTCGTTGGCCCAGGCCCACCAGTGTCCGAGGTCTCCCGCTCGCGCGGTACTCAGCTTGTCGAGTCCGACGTAGTGTGCCGGGTCGCGGGGGTTGGGGCTTTCCGCGCACAGTACGCCGAGATGCTGCTCGAAACCGGGATACTTCGAGCCGACGGGCGGCGCCGGCGGATCCTGCGGGACGCGGCCCTCCCAGAGGTCCTGCAGCATCTGGGCCGTCTCGTCCCAGCCGGGGTGGACCGTGTAGAGCCCACCACGGACCTCGCTGACGGTCTTCGCGTACGTCCAGGAGCCCACGGGGCTACTCGGGAGGCGCCGCAGCAGCTCGCTGAACTTGGCGCGGGTTGCTGCCGGGTTTCCTGCGGAGAAGGCACAGCTGCTCGCCGGGGCGCGACCGCACAGTCGCAGGAACTCCCGCAGGACGTCGGCCGAGCCCAGATCGGACCCCAGCCGCAGGAAGGTGCTCAGTTCAGGCTCGCTCTTCGAGCCGCCGTCGACCCAGGCCCGAGGATCGACATTCCCGTCGAGCACCAGGCGGCCGACCCTGGACGGGAAGAGGTTTGCGTAGGTCGCCCCCAGCAGCGTTCCGTACGAGACACCCCAGTACCTCAACTGCCGCTCACCGAGCGCCTGGCGCAACCGGTCGAGGTCGCGGGCGCTCTCGGCCGTCGAGACATGACGCAGCAGTTCCGGAACGCGCTCCTCACAGCGTCGGCCGAGCTCGGCGTAGGCCGCGGTGAAGGATCTGCGCTCTTTCGCGCCGACCGGAAAGTCGGGAACATTCGCCCACCATGTGCTGGCCTCTTCCGCGCTGGAAAAACATCGCACTGCGGTGCTCTGCCCGACGCCGCGCGGGTCCCAACTGACGATGTCGAACCGCTCCCGTAGTTCCTCGGGGAACTTCTCATACTGCAACGGCAGCCCCACCGTTCCCGCGCCGCCGGGTCCCCCGGGGTTGAAGAACAGTGATCCGACCCGCCGACCGGGAGCGATGGCCCGGTGCCTGATCACCGACAGGTCGATCGTGCGCCACCCGGGACGGGCGTAGTCGAGTGGCGCCTGCATCGTTGCGCACTCGAATCCCTGCAGCCCCTCACCCTCGCAGGGCTTCCACGTCAGCGTCGTCCCGCCGGAGGCGGACGGTCCCCCGTCGGGCAACTCGACCGCGACCGAACCTCCGATCGTGACCGCGGAGGCGAACAGCAGGGCCCCCGCAGCGCACCTGGCGCCACGTCTTTGCCGATGGATGGCGACACCCGGCATCGGTGGCCCCTTCCTGGGCAGGGTGACTCATGGCGCGGAGCCGGCGATCGGCAGACTCAGTGCCATACGAACGGCGCCGAACGTGTCGGGCAACACGCGCCCGTCCGAACGGGTGGCAGCGTCGTCCGTCCGGGCTCAGCACAAGAGCCGTCCGGTCCCGCGCCCCGTGGACGCGGGCGAACTCCCCGCGGCCGTCTCGGTACGCCGGCAGCAGTGCTCCGTCGACGGGTGCGCCGTTCGCCGACCCCCGATGCGGGACTCCACTCACCCGTGCGTCAACTCCTTGTCCGCGGAGGCGATGCGTCGACCCCTCCTCGTCCCCGTACAGCAGCACGTGGCCACGGTCCCGCCGTCAGGCCGTCGCCGACGCCCGCGGCACCGCGCGGTGCACGGCGCGCCGGCCGAGCACTCTGTTCGGCGAGGCGATCACGCGCGTCGTGACCCCTCAGCACGTCGTCACTCGGTCGGTCCAGCCCGCCGGGACGGGCCGGTAGGCCGGAAGGACCCGGGAGACCCAGGACGGGGCGACGACCGGGCAGGGGCTTCCCCGGCGGGTCGGGCGCAGCGAGGGGAGGCGGTCACCGTGCGTAATACATCAGTCCGGCACCCGCTCCGGAGCGGGCAGAGAGGCACTGCGCACAGGTTTCTGATGCCTGGTCAGCCTGCCTCTCCGACCGCCCGCACGACAGCTTTTCTCGCACTTGCGTTCGAGAGTCGACCGGGCGATCCGGCGATCGCACCACCCCGTCCGCTGGTGGCCGACGACGGTGATGTCAGGATGGATCCATGACGACCAAGGTTTTTTTCGACATCACCATCAATGACGAGCCCGCCGGGCGGATCGTGTTCAACCTGTTCGACGACGTGGTCCCGAAGACGACGGAGAACTTCCGCGCGCTGGCGACCGGCGAGAAGGGCTTCGGCTACAAGGGCTCGTCCTTCCACCGGGTCATCCCGGACTTCATGCTGCAGGGCGGCGACTTCACCAGCGGTGACGGCCGCGGTGGCAAGAGCATCTACGGCGAGAAGTTCGCCGACGAGAACTTCAAGCTCACGCACAACAAGCCCGGACTGCTGTCGATGGCGAACGCAGGCCCCAACTCCAACGGCTCCCAGTTCTTCATCACGACGATCGTGACGTCGTGGCTGGACGGCAAGCACGTCGTCTTCGGCGAGGTCGACGGCGAGGAGAGCATGGACCTGGTCAAGAAGATCGAGAGCTACGGCTCGCAGAGCGGCAAGACCCGGGCCAAGGTCACCATCGCCGACTCCGGCGTCCTCTGACCGTACGAGGAACCCTCTGGCGCCCGGCCTCTCGCTGATCGATCAGCGAGAGGCCGGGCGCTCGTTCCCACCCCACGCCCGCCCGGCGGGACCGTTCGGATCCGCTGCGACACCCGTACGGCACTGCGGCGACAGTCGCCCGATGGATCCTTCCGACCGGAGCCGGGTACGCGCCGAGCGGCCGCATGCCGCGTCCATGGCGGCAGCCCCGCACACCCGGACCGGCGCCCCTACGGTCGCGGCGGGCCCATGCCCGGGTTGACAGGTCGGCGCAGCCCATGCGACCTGGCGCGACGATCACCGGTCCGTACGGAAGTGGCGGCCGCACGCCCATCTCACCGAGTTCCGGGCCGGCCCGCTCGCCGGCGTCGACGCACCCCGCTCCGCAGGCTTCCCGGACCCGCGACCGAGCCGGCCGCCCAGGTCGGCCATGCCGAGGTCACGGCCCCGGATCCGCTGTCCGGCACGACGACGGACCGACTGGACACCTTCCCGGAGAACGTGCTGCGGCCCGCTCGGGCCCATACGAGCCCGCGGATGACGGACTGGGCCATCCGCCACTTCCCGTCGAGGTCGGCCGATGACTGGACCTGCCCGCAGGGCCGAGCGTCGCCACGCCCGACTTGTACTGTCAACCGATGGTTGACGCTTCACGACTGTCAACCTAAGGTTGACACATGGCGAAACCAGTGAGCATGACGAATCCGGTACGGCTCGACGAACTGATCGAAGCCATCAAGAAAGTTCACTCCGACGCTCTCGAACAGCTCTCGGGCGCGGTCATCGCCGCCGATCACCTCGGTGACGTGGCCGACCATCTGATCGGCCACTTCGTCGATCAGGCACGCCGCTCGGGAGCCTCCTGGACGGAGATCGGGAAGAGCATGGGAGTCACCCGACAGGCGGCCCAGAAGCGCTTCGTCGCCAAGGATCCCGGCGAACCGTCGGATCTCGACCCCAGTCAGGGGTTCAGCCGGTTCACCGAGCGGGCGCGGAACGTCGTGATGGCGGCACAGAACGAGGCCCGCGCCGCAAACAACGACCAGGTGCGTACGGAGCACCTGACGCTGGGGCTGCTCAGTGAGCCGGACGGGCTCGCCGCGGCGTTCATCAAGGCGCAGGGCGTCTCGCTCGACGCCGTCAGGCAGGCCGCTACCGAGGCGCTGCCGCCCGCGGCAGCGGAGCTCCCGGACCTCATCCCGTACGACGCCGGGGCACGCAAGGCGCTGGAGCTCACGTTCCGGGAGGCCCTGCGGATGGGGCACAACTACGTCGGCACGGAGCACATCCTGCTCGCGCTGCTGGAGCACGAGGACGGCGAGGGCGTGCTGACCGGGCTCGGTATCGACAAGGTCGCCGCGGAGACCGGCATCGCCGAGGCCCTGACGCTCGACGCCGCAGCGCACAAGGGTGAATGACCGGCCGCACCGACCGGAGCCGGACAGTTCCGTACGGCTGTGAGCGCACCGGCGCCTCCCTGCTCCCCCCTCCCCGGCGTGAACACCGCCCTAGAGTGGAAGGGAGCAGGGAGGTGCCTCATGCGGAAGGTCGCCGACTGCCGGGAATACCCCAGCGAGACGAAATGCACGCTTGCCCTCGCCGGTGAGCCGGAGGAAGTGGTCCGCGCCACCACCGAGCTGGCCGTCCGGATGCACGGTCACGCGGACGGACTGGAGCTGCGGGAGCAGATCGGGTCCGGGCTTCAGGACGAGCCCACGCAGCTCGCGTGAGCCGCGACGTGGCCCGGTTCGCATCACCCGGATGCACCGCGGCGCACACGCATGCCTTCGCGGGGCCGTGTGTCGCGGTCCCCGGGGTCCGATACCCGCCCCCTGTGCGCACATGCCGAACGAAGGGTTCGCCCCACCGTGCCCGTACGCCGGTCACTCTCCGGAAGAATCGCGTGACCTGCCGCCCGACGAGGCCGAGCAGGGCCATCCGGACCGCTGTGCTCGGTCTGCTCCCGATCGCCGCGTCCCAGCCCGCCCGGGTGCGCGAGACATCCTGCGCACCCGTGACGGCACGGGCAGTGTCCCGCAGGGTCTGATCACCGCGCGGACATCCGGTTGATCGCTACCCTGTCTCCCTCCGCCACGGGGCGGGGAGAGACAGGGGTGGGACATGCGCAGAAGAATTGCCGTGCTCGCTGCGGCGGGAGCGGTGGCCACCGCGGTCGTGGTGGCGCCGGCCGCACACGCGGAGGGGCGCGGTGACATCCGGGTCACCAGGACCGTCGTGAACGGCGGCAGCAATGTGATCGTCGGGGTCACGAACGTCAAGAAGTTCACGATCGCCATGACGATCAAGGACAACTCGGGCGTGAAGCGGGTCAACAGTGTCTCCGCTTTCAACCGGACCAACGGTTACGGGCCGGTGGATCACCTCGGTACATCGTGCACGAAGGTCAGCACGACGACGTCCGTGTGCACCGCGACGATGCAGATCGACCCGGCGTGGATCGACTCCTACGGGAGCGGGAACGAGGGCTGGGACGCCAACGCGGTAGCGGGGACCTGGCGGGTCGACGCAACGGTCGCAGCCAATGACGGGGACTACTGGATCTCCGACGCCATCGGGTCCTTCAAGGTGAAGCGCGCCGCGACTCTGACCACGGACGCCACGCCCGAGCCGGTGAGGAAGGGGGGCACGCTCACCGTCACCGGAAAGCTGTCGCGGGCCAACTGGACGGACCTCAAGTACCACGCGTTCACCAAGCAGGTGGTGAAGTTGCAGTACAAGAAGCCCGGCGGCGCGTACAGCACCGTGCAGACCGCGACCACGGACAGCAGGGGCCACCTCCGTGCGACGGTGAAGGCCACCGCTTCGGGCAGCTGGCGCTGGGCGTTCCTCGGTACGACCACGACCATGAAGGTCGTCTCCACCGGTGACGCCGTCACGGTGAAGTGACCTCGCGGCGGGCCGGGAACCCGGCCCGCCGACGGGTCACAGCGCCTCGTACTGGTCGGACTGGTGGGAGGGCGCCGCACACCCCACGGGTGGGACGGCTCGTCGGTTCAGCAGGCGCCCGCTTCGAGGCTCAGGCTCCAGCGGCCCCGCAGACCGATGAGCGTGATCGTGGAGAGCGGGCGGACGTCGACATTCCAGTACGTCGAGGGCGGCGCCCCCAGCGCGTAGACGAGGGCGGCCCGGACGACGGACGGCTCGGCGACGGCGACGATCGAGCCGTCGCAGGCCGGCCGGGTGTCCAGCCAGCCCCCTATCCGCGCGATGAAGGCGAGCAGCGGCTCGCCGCCGTGCGGTGCGGAGCGCGGGTCGGCGAGCCAGGCGTCCACCGCCGCGGGTTCGCGGGCCGCGACATCGGAGAGGGTCCAGCCCCGCCAGCGGCCCATGTCGCAGTCGCGCAGGGCGGGCTGGGCCATGGGGGCGAAGCCGAGCGCCTCACCGGTGGCGCGGCTGCGGGCGGTCGGCGAGCAATAACGCAGTTCGGCGGCGCCCAGGGGCACCAACGCCCGTGCGGCGAGCTGCACTTCCTGCCAGCCGGCCTGATCGAGCGGCCGGTCGTCGTCAAAGCGCTCGGCCAGCAGGGAAGAGCTGCGCGCCGCGGCGACGAGCGAGACTCGAACACTCATGGCCGAGATCGTGGAGCCGAACGCCGCCCAGGTCAAGAGGGCGAATTTCAGACGGCTCCGGGACGGTCGAACCGGAAGTACATCCACTTCTCGGGGTCCTTGAGCGGCTGGAACCCGACCTTCGCGTAGACGCCGTGGGCGTCATCGGTCGCGAGAGTGAGCCTGCGGATGCCGGTCGGGGCGAGGTGGTCGCGCACGGCGGCGGCGAGCCGGGTGCCGAGCCCGTGGCCGCGGGCCGACCGGTCGACGTACACATCGCAGAGCCAGGCGAAGGTGGCGTGGTCGGTCACCACCCGGGCATAGCCGACCTGCTCCCCTGAAGTGGATTCGTACGCGCCGAAGTTGAGCGAACCGGCGATGGCCAGATCCTGCTTCTCGCGGGTACGGCCGAGCGCCCAGTAGGCGTCGGTGGAAAGCCAGTGGTGGATCCGGGCCGGGTCAAGCCGAGCCGGATCGGACGAGATCTCATAACGCTCCCGGGGGATGTCAGCCATGCCCGGAGGATAGGTCGCGGCGGCCGGGGACGGCGAAGAGTTTGTCGCAGGCGGTACGCAGCCGTCGTACGCCCTCGGCGATCTCGCCCGCTCCGGCGACCGCGGCGAAGCTCAACCGCACCTGGGCGGCCGGAGGTTCGGCGCAGTAGTACGGGCGGCCCGGCGCGACCGCGACACCCGCGCGCAGGGCGGCCGACACCAACGCGGCTTCGTCGGGGCCGGCTTCGGCATCCGGCAGCCGCAGCCAGAGGCTCCCGCCGCCCGCCGGAACGTGCGGGAGCGACAGGCCGGGCAGTTCGAGCCGCAGGGCGGTCGTCATGGCGGTACGCCGGTTCCTCAACTCCGTGGGCACCGAACGCAGATGGTGACCCCAGGCCGGGGAACCGACCAGTTCGAGCGCGGCTTCCTGGAGCGGACGAGGGACGAAGAAGCTGTCGACGATCTGGATGGCCCGCAGCCGTTCCAGCACCGGCCCCCGGGCGGCCAGCGCACCCACTCGCAGGCTTGGCGAGGTGATCTTGGTGAGGGAGCAGACATGGACGACGACGCCGTCGGGGTCGTCGGCGGCGAGCGGCGCGGGCAGCGGGCCCGCGTCGTCATGGACGAGACGGCGCGCGAAGTCGTCCTCGATGACGAACGCCCCCGCCTCGCGGGCGATCCGGACGACCTCACGCCGACGGTCCGGGGCCAGGACCGCGCCGGTCGGGTTCTGGAAGAGCGGCTGGCAGACGAAGACGCGAGCGCCCGTGGCACCGAAGGCGGCGGCCAGCAGATCGGGGCGGACCCCGTCGGCGTCGACCGGGACCGGGACGGGACGCAGTCCGGCGGCACGGGCAGCCGCCAGCATGCCCGGGTAGGTGGGCGATTCGACGAGGACGGGGGCGCCGGGCGGGGCGAGGGCGCGCAGAGCGGTGGCCAGGGCGCTCTGGCCGCCCGCGGTGATGAGTACGTCGGCGGCGGTGAGCGAGGGTCCGATCTCGCGGGCGAACCAGGCACGGAGCTCGGTGAGCCCGTCGGTGGGCGGCCGGCCCCAGGCTCCGGGGCGGCGGCCGGCCCGGGCGAGGGCGGCGGCGAGCGCCCGTTCGGGCTGGAGCGAGGGGTGGAGGTAGCCGCCGTTCAGCTCGATGACGCCGGGCGGCGGTGCGGCGAGCGTGACCAGGACGCCGGACGCGTCGACGGTACGGGGCACGACCTCCGGTCCGCCGTCGCCGCTGAGAGAGACCTCCTGCCAGGAGGTGTCGCCGGGCGGGGGCACGTCGGCACGGGGCTCCGCCCGGAAGGCGCCGGAGCCGGGGCGGGTCACGACGAGCCCTTCGGCGGCGAGCTGCGCGATCGCCCGGGAGACGGTCACCGGACTGACCCGATAACGCTCCACGAGCGCCCGGCTGGATGGCAGCTTCCCACCTGGTGAGTAGCGGTTCAGTTCATCTCGAAGGGAACTCGCCAGCTCAGCAACGCTGCTACGCTCTTGCATGACAGCAAAGGATAGCGCTACCCGTCAGGTGTCGATAGCGGTCGCCTCCCCTTCGACAGCAGTTGCCCCATCGGCGGGCCGGAGCGGCACACTGCTCGCCGGGCTCGGCGTCGTCGCCTTCTCGCTGACCTTCCCGTCCACGGTCTGGGGACTGGAGAGCTTCGGCCCCTGGTCCCTGGTGACCCTGCGCAGCCTGCTCGCGGCACTGATCGCGGGCAGCGTGCTCCTCGCGGGACGGGTCCCGGTGCCCGACCGCCGCCACTGGGGCGGGCTCGCGGTCGTCGCCGGTGGTGTGGTGGTGGGGTTCCCGCTGCTGACCACGCTGGCCCTGCGGACCTCCACCTCGTCGCACGCGGCCGTGGTGGTGGGGTTGCTGCCGCTGACCACGGCGGTCCTCTCGTCCCTGCGGACCGGGTCGCGTCCGCCGCGCACCTTCTGGATCGCGGCACTGGCCGGCGCGGCCGTGGTGATCGTGTTCACCGTGCAGCAGAGCGGAGGCGCGCTCTCCTCCGGCGATCTCTTCCTGTTCGGCGCGCTGCTGGTATGCGCGGCGGGTTACACCGAGGGCGGCAGACTGGCCGCGGTCATGCCGGGCTGGCAGGTGATCGGCTGGGCACTGGTCCTCGCGGCGCCGCTGATGGTGGCGGGCGCGGTGGTCGCGCTTTCCTTCGAGCCCGTGCGGCTGACCACGCACGGGGTCATCGGCCTGGTCTGGGTGGCGGCGGGTTCCACCTTCGTCGGCCTGTACGTCTGGTACCGCGGCATGGCGGAGATCGGGGTCCCGCGGGCGAGCCAGCTTCAGCTCGCGCAGCCGCTCCTGACTCTGGTGTGGTCGTTCCTGCTCCTCGGCGAGAAGGTCTCGGCGGCCACACCCGTGGCGGCGGTGGCCGTCCTCGTCTGCATCGCGGCCACCCAGCGGGCGGGGGCGCGGCGCCAGGGGGCGTCCGGCGTGGCCCACGACGGCCAGGGCACACGCGCCACGGCGGCCTCAACCGCGCCCAGTTCCCGCCCTGTCCGAAAAGAGTCACCGGTACGCCCGGTGCGCGGGCGGATCCGGTCATAGACTTGTCGACATGGACCGTCACCCGTGAGGAGGTCACTCCCTATGGAGGCACACGCGGGCGACCGGCTGCTGACGCACGGCAGGACCGTGGGGCAGCACGACCGGGTCGCAGAAATCCTCGAAGTGCTCGGGGACGGGGGCGCTCCCCCGTATCGCGTCCGCTCCGAGGACGGACACGAACACCTGGTTTCGCCAGGTCCCGACACCATCGTCCAGCACGCCGTGGTCCGGCACCGGGGCCCGGAGACCCCGTAGGTTCCCCGGGCACACGGCACCGCCCCGACCGCGCCACCCCTCGTTGCGCCCTCTCCGCCTCGGACCCCTCGGGTCAGCGGGGAGGGCGCACTCTGCTGCGGTAGTGGTCCGCCACGACGCGCGCCATCATGCCGGCCCGGTCGGTGACCACGTCCTTGCCCGAGAAGTAGACATGCCCGCGGACCTGGTCGTAGCCGGCGGCGAGGTCGATGTGACGAGAGAGCTCGGCCGGGTCCTGCCAGGCGGCGGGCTGGGCGGGGTCACCGCCCTTGTAGAGCGCCTCGCCGACGAAGAGGTTGACCCCTGTGCCCCGTACCACCGCGTCCCACCAGGGGACCAGCTTGGCGTAGTCGGCGGCGGCGAAGCCGATGTTCCAGTAGATCTGCGGACAGATGTAGTCGATCCAACCCTTCTTCACCCAACCTCGGGTGTCGGCGTGCAGGTCGTCGTAGGTCTGCACCCCTGCCCTGGTGTCCGAGCCCAGCGGGTCGGTCCCCGCATTGCGCCAGACACCGAAGGGGCTGATCCCGAACCGGACGTGCTTCTTGATCTTCTTGATCCCCGCGGACATCTCGCGGACCAGCTTGTCGGTGTTGTCGCGGCGCCAGGCGGCCTTGTCCGGGAAGCCCGCGCCGTACTTCGCGTAGGTGGCGTCGTCGGCGAAGACCTGTCCGGCGACCGGATACGGGTAGAAGTAGTCGTCCCAGTGGACGGCGTCGATGTCGTAGCGGCGGACCGCGTCGAGCATCGCGTCCTGGACGAAGCGGCGCACCTCGGGCAGTCCGGGGTTGTAGTAGAGCTTCCCGCCGTACGGCAGGACCCAGTCGGGGTGCAGCCGCGCCGGATGGGTGGGGACCAGCCGGGACGGATCCGTGTGGTTGGCGACCCGGTACGGGTTGAACCAGGCATGCAGTTCCAGGCCGCGGCGGTGCGCCTCACGGACAGCGGTGCCCAGCGGGTCCCAGCCGGGGTTCTTCCCCTGGACGCCGGTGAGGTACTGGGCCCACGGCTCGTAGGAGGACGGCCACAGGGCGTCGGCGGTCGGCCGGACCTGCAGGACGACGGCGTTCAGCCGCCGGTCGACGGCCTCGTCGAGGTACGCGATCAGCTCGGCCTGCTGCGCCGCCGCCGTCAGGCCGGGCGCCGAGGGCCAGTCGATGTTGGCGACGGTGGCGACCCACATACCGCGCATCTCGCGCCGGGCGACGCGCGGGAGATTCACACCCGGCCCGGGCGACGCGCCCGCCCCGGACGGAACCGGCGCTTCCCGCGGTACGGCGAGAGCCTCGGCCGCACCCGCGACCGAGGCCGTCATCCCCGCGACCACCCCGGCCGCACCCGCCACAAAGCCCCTTCGGGCCATTTGCCGCATTTCGTTGCCACCTGCCGTCTCTGTGTCCTCGTACGTCACCCCCGGCACTGGGGGTAACGCAGAGCATGCCCGCCCCGGCCCGTCATGACCCGTAGGCCGCGGAGTAACGTCGGGGGGTCGAGGCGGGGACCGGAATCAGACGGGAGCCCGCCGAACGGAGATGAGCGAAAGGCACGAGGTGACGGACTCTATGGCCGACATTGCACGCGTCGGAGTGGTGGGCTGTGGCCAAATGGGCGCAGGCATCGCGGAGGTGTGCGCCCGCAGCGGACTCGACGTCATGGTGGCCGAGACCACCGGCGAGGCGCTGGAGATCGGTCGCACCCGGCTCCACAACTCCCTCTCGAAGGCCGCCGAACGCGGCAAGATCACCGACGAGGAGCGCGACGAGACACTCGGCCGCCTCAGCTTCACCACCGACCTCGGCGAGTTCGCCGACCGCGATCTCGTGATCGAGGCCGTCGTGGAGAACGAGCAGGTCAAGACCGAGATCTTCCAGGTGCTCGACCAGGTGGTGACCCGGAAGGACGCGATTCTCGCCTCCAACACGTCCTCCATCCCGCTGGTGAAGCTGGCTGTGGCGACGTCCCGCCCGGACCAGGTCATGGGCATCCACTTCTTCAACCCGGCCCCGGTACAGAAGCTCGTCGAGCTGATCCCCGCTCTGACCACGTCCGACGAGACGATCCGGCGCTCCGAGGCACTGGTGCAGGACGTGCTGGGCAAGCATCCGATCCGCGCCCAGGACCGCTCCGGCTTCGTCGTCAACGCTCTGCTGATCCCGTATCTCCTCTCCGCGATCCGGATGTTCGAGTCGGGTATCGCCAGCCGCGAGGACATCGACAACGGCATGGAGCTCGGCTGCGCCCACCCGATGGGCCCGCTGAAGCTCTCCGACCTCATCGGCCTGGACACCGTGGCCTCGGTCGCCGACTCGATGTACGCCGAGTTCAAGGAACCGCTGTACGCCGCTCCCCCGCTGCTCCAGCGCATGGTCGACGCGGGCCGGCTCGGCCGCAAGACGGGCTCGGGCTTCTACCCGTACTCCTGACCTGCCGGTCGTCGTACCGCCCGCGGGGTCGGCCGGGGATGTCCCGGCCGGCCCCGATCGCGTGGGCGGCGTGCCTCACCCGATCCGTAAGTGATGGAGCATCAGCAGCCCGGCCACCGTGTTGGCCGCCGGTACCTCGCCCCGGGCGATCATGTCGGGCACCAGCTTGAGCGGTATCCACTCGCGGCGCGACGACTCGAAATCGTCCTGCGGAGGGCCGGTCCAGGTCGCCTCCTCGGCCCAGTAGAGGTGGTGCCGGGCGTCGGTGAGGCCGTTCGACGGCTCCACGGTCAGCAGCGGCCTCAGCGGGCCCGGGCGCCAGCCGGTCTCCTCCTCCATCTCCCGGGCGGCCGCGGCCTCGATGCCCTCGCCGTCCTCGACCACACCGGCGGCGAGCTCCCAGCCCCAGCTGTCGGTGATAAACCGGTGCCGCCACAGCAGCAGGACCTCGTTGGCCTCGTTGACGACGGTCGCCGCGGCGACGGCCCGGAGCCGGACGAGGTAGTGGTCGAGGTGACGGCCGTCGGGAAGAACGACATCCGCCAGATTGACCCGGAACCAGCGGTTCTCATAGACAGTTTGTTCGTTCAGATTCGTCCACTGCACAGCTCTGCCACCTTCCGACACGTTGGTGGCAACATGGCAGCAGGAGCAGGGTCGGAGGGGAACGTTCCCGGCGTACGTTCAGTACGTTCACAGCGGTACGCGCAACGCCCCGTCGATCAGCTCGGCGGCCTGTTCCGCTTCTGCACAGCCACTCCCGACCAGATCCTCGCGCACCGCCCGCAGCCGGTCCCGCAGCCGCTGCGACTCCATACCCCGGGCCCGTTCCGCCATCTCCACGGCCGTGCCCGCCGCCCGGTCCGCCTCCCCCTGCCGCAGCTCGATATGGGTCAGGATGGCCAGTCGGTGCACGCGGCCCCGGTCGTGCGCCGGGGTACTGACCGCCGCAGCGGCGTGCTCCCGAGCTCCCGGCAGATCGCCGAGGCTGAGCAGGGCCTCCGCCACCTGCACATTGACCAGGCCCGGTTCGACGTACCCCGTCTCGTCGGGTTCATGGCCGGGGCGGATGCGCTCGGCCTCGGACTCGGCTCGCCGGATGCACTCCAGGGCGCTGTGGCCGTCGCCGAGGTGCGCGTACGCCTTCGCCTGCATCGCGTACAGATCGGCCGCCAGCGCGGGCGTGATGTGCCGTCCCGCGGCTCGCAGTGCCGCCTCCGCGAAGGCGACGGACTGCCGGTAGTCGGCGAGGAACAGCGACTGGTTGACCAGCAGGGCGATCACATACCCGCCGAGACCCCGGTCCCCGCTCGCCTTGGCCAGCCGCAGCGCCTGGTGGAAGTAGCGCTGGGCGAGACCGTGCGCGTCGGAGTCGTAGGCGCAGATGCCCGCGACGGCCACCAGCCCGCCGATCGCCCGGTGCAACTGACGGCCGGTCGCGTCGCTGTAGCCGCCACGCAGCAGCGGGGCGGTCTCGGCGTTGAGGAAGCCGACGATGCGGGAACGCGTCGCGATGCCGCCGGCCCTGCGGTACATCAGTTCGTAGTGGGCGCGGGCGGCACGCAGCATCGCTATGTCGGCCGCGCCGACACGTGTCGGACCGGCACGGGAGACATCGGCGTCCTCGGGCGGGTTCTCCCACTCCCAGACGGGCATGACCGCCGTCGTGCCGGTGACGGCGGCCGCGGCGAGGACGTGCGGGCGCTGCTGTTCGTCCGAGCGCCACAACGCGGTGGCCCGTTCGACGAAGCCGGTGAGCGTCGAACCCGGCACGACCGTGCCTCCGCCGCCGCAGGTCGCCATGCCGATGTCGTCGAGGGAGACCGGTCGGCGCAGCCGGTCGCCGAGCACCTCGCAGATCAGGTCGGGCGCCTGCCCGCGGGGCCGCTGGCCCTTCAACCAGCGGGCCACGGCCGTGTGTTCGTACCGCAGGGACAGTCCGCGGGCACGCCCGGCCTGGTTGATGTGCGCGGCAAGACCTGCCCGGGAGACGCCCGCCTCGTCGATGAGGGCTTCGAGCAGGATGTTGGGCTCCATTGCCCCTCCTAAGGCCTGTCGCCCCAGTGGAGCATGTTTCACACGGGGTGTGAACGGAATGCCCGAACCGTCCCGCCGCGCACTCTGGTGCACCGGGGTACGAATCGGTTGAATCAGTCGCCTCGCAAGAGGCGGCCGGGTCGTCTGCTCCCCCTCGTACAGTTGACGACCCGCACCCGCGTCGCTCGCTCTGCCGACCTGCCCGACACTCCGTGGCAGCGCGGACGACGCCGGATCGCACGACCCACTGCCCACTGATCGGAGGGTGGCTGCGGGGTCGGGCCGGACCCGGGTTCCCCCGGGCCGGGCCGGGGCCCGCGTGCGGTCCCCACGCCGTTCGGCGAGCGCAGAAGGAGGGGGCGTATCCGGTAGCCGGATACGCCCCCTCCTCACTTTCTGCGGCCGGTTCGGCCTCGATGGCCGGTCGCCGTCGGCGCGCTACGCCCCCCGCAGCACCGCACCCGTCCGCTCCGCGGCCAGCGCGACCGCCGTGTCTCGGGCGGCCGTGGCCTCGTCGACGGTCAGGGTGCGGTCCGGCGCGCGGAACCGCAGCGCGTACGCCAGGGACTTCCTGCCCTCGCCGATCTGCTCACCGGTGAACACGTCGAACAGCCTCAGTGATTCGAGGAGTTCACCCGCACCCTCCCGCAACGCCTGCTCCACGTCGGCGGCGGGCACGTCCTGCGCGACGATCAGCGCGACGTCCTGGGTCGCCACCGGGAAGGTGGAGATCCGCGGCGCCTGGAGTGCGCCGTCGACGGCCTGCTCCAGGAGATCGAGATCGATCTCCATGGCGCAGGTCCGCTCCGGCAGGTGAAGCTCCTTGATGACGCCCGGGTGCAGCTCACCGGCGTGCCCGACGAGGACCTCCGCGTCGTTCGCCGTGACGAACAGCGCGGCGCAGCGGCCGGGGTGCCACGGCGCGTGCTGGTCGTTCCGGACGGTGAGCTCGACACCCGCCTCGCGGGCGATGGCACGAGCGGCCTCGATGGAGTCCGCCCAGCCCACCGGGCGGCCCTTGCCCCACCAGCCGGCCTGCTCGCGGGCGCCCGCGAGGACGACCGCGGCGCGGCGCGGCTGATGCGGCAGCGCGGCGTTCAGCCCGGCGATCTGCTCGTCGCCGGGACGGTGGTCGACGGGCAGCCGCACGGCCGCGGTCTCCTCGCCGGTCGGCCGGAAGACCAGTCCCGTCTCGAAGAGAGCCAGGTCATGGCTGCCGCGGCCGTCGTTGCGCCGCAGTGCGCCGAGGAGGCCCGGCAGCAGCGTGGTGCGCAGCGCCGGCTCCTCGTCGGAGAGCGGGTTGACGAGCTTGACCGTACGGCGGCGGGCGTCGTCGGCGTCGAACCCGAGCTGGTCCAGCACCGCGTCGCCGATGAACGGGTAGTTCAGCGCCTCGACATAGCCGGCTCCGGCGAGCGCCCGGCCGACCCTGCGGTGCAGCCGCTGGCGGTCGGTGAGCCCGCGCCCGGACGGCGGCGTCGGCAGCGTGGACGGGAGGTTCTCGTACCCCTCCAGCCGGATGACCTCTTCGGCGAGGTCGTTCGGCTCGCTCAGGTCGGGCCGCCAGGACGGCACGGTGACCAGGAGCTCGTCCTGCCCGTAGACGTCGCAGCCGACCTGCTGGAGGCGGCGTACGACGGTCTCGCGGCCGTACGCGACACCGGCCACCCGGTCGGGGTGGTCCGCGGGCATCGCGATGGTGCGGGGCGCGGACGGAGCCGCGACCTCGGTGACGCCGGCCTCGGCGGTGCCGCCCGCGAGCAGCACCAGCAGGTCGACGGTGCGCTGCGCGGCAGCGGCCGCGGCCTGCGGGTCGGCGCCGCGCTCGAAGCGCTTGGACGCCTCGGACGACAGCTTGTGACGGCGTGCGGTCCGGGCGATCGAGATCGCGTCGAAGTGCGCGGCCTCGATGACGACCTCGGTGGTGGTGCTCCCACCGTTCTGGGTGTCGGCGATCTCGGTGTTGGCACCGCCCATGACCCCCGCGAGACCGATCGGCCCGCGGTTGTCGGTGATGACCAGGTCCTCGGCGTCCAGGACGCGGGCCGTGCCGTCGAGCGTGGTGAGCTTCTCGCCCCCCTGGGCGCGGCGCACCCCGATCGGCCCGTCGATACGGGTGCGGTCGTAGGCGTGCAGCGGCTGGCCGAGCTCCAGCATCACGTAGTTGGTGATGTCGACGGTGAGCGAGATCGGGCGCATCCCGGCCTTCTGCAGCCGGCGCTGCATCCAGATCGGGGAACGCGCCTCGGGATCCAGGCCGACGACGGTGCGCGCGGTGAACCGGTCGCAGCCGATCGGGTCGGCCACGTTCACCGGGTAGCCGAACGCGTTCGGCGCGGGCACGTCGAGGAGAGCCGGGTCGCGCAGCGGCAGCCCGTACGCGATGGCGGTCTCACGGGCGACGCCGCGCATCGAGAGGCAGTAGCCGCGGTCGGGGGTGACGGCGATGTCGAGGACCTCGTCGACGAGCTGGAGCAGCTCGATCGCGTCCGTGCCGACCTCGTGCTCCGGCGACAGCACGATGATGCCGTGCGTGCCGTCGTCGCCCATGCCGAGCTCGTCGGTGGAGCAGATCATGCCGTGCGAGGTCCGGCCGTACGTCTTGCGTGCGGCGATCGCGAAGTCGCCGGGCAGCACGGCGCCGGGGAGGACCACGACGACCTTGTCGCCGACGGCGAAGTTACGGGCTCCGCAGACGATCTCCTGCGGCTCACCGGTGCCGTTGGCGGAGCCGACGTCGACGGTGCAGAAGCGGATGGGCTTCTTGAAGCCCTCCAGCTCCTCGATGGTCAGTACCTGTCCGACGACCAGGGGGCCCTTGAGGCCGGCGCCGATGTGCTCGACGGTCTCGACCTCCAGACCGACGGCGACGAGCTTGGCCTGTACGTCACGGCCGGTCTCCGTCGCCGGCAGGTCGACGTACTCCCGCAGCCAGGAAAGCGGGACGCGCATCAGATCTCCATCCCGAACGGCCGGGTGAACCGGACGTCACCCTCGACCATGTCTCGCATGTCTTCGACGTTGTGGCGGAACATCAGCATTCGTTCGATGCCGAACCCGAAGGCGAATCCGCTGTACTTCTGGGGGTCGACGCCGCAGGCGATGAGCACCTTGGGGTTGACCATGCCGCAGCCGCCGAGCTCGATCCAGCCCTCGCTGCCGCAGGTGCGGCAGGGGCGGTCCGGGTTGCCGACGGACGTGCCGCGGCAGACGTAGCAGACCATGTCCATCTCGGCGGACGGCTCGGTGAACGGGAAGAAGTTCGGCCGCAGCCGGGTCTTCATCTCGGGGCCGAAGAGCGCCTGGACCATGTGGTCGAGGGTGCCCTTGAGGTCCGCCATGGTGAGGCCCTCGTCGACGGCGAGCAGCTCGATCTGGTGGAAGACCGGGGTGTGCGTCGCGTCGAGCTCGTCGGTGCGGTAGACCCGCCCGGGGCAGACGACGTAGACGGGCGGCTCGCGGTCGAGCAGGGTGCGGGCCTGGACCGGCGAGGTGTGCGTACGCAGCACGATGCCGGACTCGTCACCCGTGGTCGGCTTCCCGTCGGGCGTGGTGCCCTGGACGAAGAAGGTGTCCTGCATCTGCCGGGCCGGGTGGTCGGGCACGAAGTTCAGGGCGTCGAAGTTGAACCACTCCGCCTCGACCTCGGGGCCCTCCGCGATCTCGTAGCCCATGGCCACGAAGACGTCCGCGACGCGCTCCATGATGGTCGTCAGGGGGTGGCGGGCGCCGGCCGGGGTGCGGTCGTACGGCAGCGTGACGTCCACCGCCTCCTCGACCAGCACACGGGCGTCCCGCTCGGCCTCCAGCTCCGCCTGACGGGCGGCGAGGGCCTTGCTCACGGCGCCGCGGGCCTGGCCCACACGCTTGCCCGCCTCGGCCTTGGCCTGCGGCGGCAGTGCGCCGATCTCCCGGTTGGCGAGGGACAGGGGCGAGGTACCACCGGTGTGCGCGGTCTTCGCCTGGGCGAGCGCGTCGAGGTCGCCCGCGGCGGCGAAGGCGGTGAACGCCTCGTCCCGCATGCGCTCGATCTCTTCCGGTTTCAGTGCCTCGACCTCGACTGGGTCGTACGACTTGTTCGGTGCCGACATCTCTTCCCGTGCTTCCGATTGGCTGGTGGCGCGGCCCCGCTCGACGACCGGAGGACGCAAAGGTGCCAAAGGTCGAGTCTAAAGGCCACGAGGGGTGGAGGAAGCCCGCGGGCTGCTCAGGCTCTCCCGTCGCCCGCCGCCGCCCTGCCTGATGGCTTCGCAAACTCTCTTATTTCAGAAAAGCCGGAGCCCCCACGGGCAGAATAAATCGGAATTCCGCGCCGCCGCCGGGGCCTCGGCCGACCGTGATCGTGCCGCCGTGCGCCTCGACGATGCCCTTGACGATGTAGAGGCCCAGCCCCGTACCGCCGCGCTTGCTCCCCCGCCAGAAGCGGGTGAAGACACGGCCCATCGACTCCTCGGGAATGCCGGGGCCTTCGTCGCTCACGGTGACGGCTGTTCCCTTCTCGTCGCTCTTCGCGGGTGCGGGTGCGAGTTCAATGGTGACGGTTCCCTCGCCGTGACGCACCGCGTTTTCCAGCAGGTTGCCGAGGACCTGGTCGACCTTGTCCGGGTCGGCCCACACTGCGGGCAGCGGCTGCCGGGTGCGGACGAGGAAGCGGTCGGGCGTCTGGCCGTTGGCGGTGAGGGCCTGGACGTGGCGTTCCACGGCGGCGGAGAGGTCGACCGGCTGGCGGCGCAGCTCCAGGCGGCCGGAGTCGATCCGGGAGATGTCGAGCAGCTCGGCGATGAGCCGGGTGACGCGATTGGCGTCGGCGTCGACGGTCTCCAGCATCAGGCGCTTCTGGTCGTCGGTGAACCGTTCCCACTTGGCCAGCAGCGTCGCGGTGAAGCCCTTGACGGAGGTCAGCGGGGAGCGCAGCTCGTGGGCGACGATCGCGATCAGTTCGGCGTGGCTGCGCTCGGTGCGGCGACGGGCCTCGGTGCCGCGCAGACTGATCACCAGCCGGCGTACCGGACCGGTCGGGTACTCACGTACGTACCGGGCGGCGACCAGGACCTCGCGGCCGCCGGGGAGCAGCAGGTTCCGCTCGGGCTGGCCGACCCGGGTGGCGAGGCCACCGTACGGATCGGTCAGGGCCCACCAGCGTCGGCCCTTGAGGTCCTCCAGCGGCAGAACGTGCTCCAGCGGGCGGCCGAGTGCGGCGGTCCTGGGTACGGCGGTGATCCGGGCTGCCGCCGAGTTGAAGCAGATGACCCGGCCCGTCCGGTCGGCGACGACGAGTCCGTCGGGGAGGTCGTCCGGGTCGATGCCGGATGCGACGGTGTCGTCCGCGGGGCCGTTGCCCTCGCCGTCGGCCGGGGAATTCCCACCGTCCGGACCCCGGTCGGCGCGCACGTCGGCCGGGTGTGTCTCGCGCGGCCTGCTCATGCCGACAGACATATTCCCGTACCCCACCTCTCGAACCGGTGCAGTGGGCCCCCGAGTCCGTCACCCTACTAGTCGTCGGTGACGGAGCGACACCCTGTGGGGGCGCACGGCTGCGGTGCGCCGGTCGGCGGGGTACGGGGCCGGTCAGCCGGCGGTACGGCGGGGGCGCTGGGCGCGGGCGGAGGCGTACAGGCAGACGGCCGCCGCGGTGGCGAGGTTGAGGCTTTCCGCCTTGCCGTGGATCGGCACCCGGACGACGGCGTCGGCCAGCGCCCGGGTCTCCTCGGGCAGCCCCCACGCCTCGTTGCCGAAGACCCAGGCGGTGGGACCGCCCATGGTGCCTGCGTCGAGCTCGTCGTCGAGGTCGTCGTCGCCCGCGCCGTCGGCGGCGAGGATCCGTACGCCGGCGTCCCGCAGCCCCTGGACGGCCTGCTCGACCGGTACGCCCACGACGACCGGCAGATGGAAGAGCGAGCCGACCGAGGCACGCACGGACTTGGGGTTGTAGAGGTCGACGGAGGCGTCGGTGAGGACGACGGCGTCGGCGCCCGCGGCGTCGGCGCAGCGCAGCACCGTACCGGCGTTCCCGGGGTCGCGTACGTGCGCGAGGACGGCGACCAGGGTGGGCTTCGCGGCGAGGACGGACTCGAACGGCGAGTCGAGGAACCGGCAGACACCGATGAGACCCTGCGGGGTGACGGTCTGCGACACATCGGCGAGAGTGTCGCCGTCGGCGAGGTGCACCCGGGCGCCGGCCGCGTGGGCGGCGTCGATGATGTCGGCGTACCGCTCGGCCGCCTCGACGGTGGCGAAGAGCTCCAGCAGGGTCGGCTCGCCGTCACTGCCGCGGTGTTCCGCGGCCTCGCGCACGGCCTGCGGCCCCTCGGCGATGAACCGTCGCTCCTTGCCCCGGAAATTGCGCCGGGCGAGGCGCCGGGCGGCGGCGACGCGCGGCGATCGCGGGGAGATCAGTTCGGGGGTGGCCATGGTCGGCGGCGGGCCTCTCTGCGTGCGGAGGTACGGAACAAGGGGTGCAACGCACCGGACCCGCAGACGACGAGCGCCTGCGGGTCCGGCTCAAAAGCCAAGAAGTGTGCCCTGGATCAGGCGGCCTTCGGGGCGTTGACGTCACTCGGGAGGGCCTTCTGGGCAACCTCGACGAGAGCGGCGAACGCGTTGGCGTCGTTGACCGCGAGCTCGGCCAGAATCTTGCGGTCCACCTCGATGTTGGCGGCCTTCAGACCCTGGATGAGGCGGTTGTACGTCATGCCGTTCTGGCGGGCAGCGGCGTTGATGCGCTGGATCCACAGCTGACGGAAGTCGCCCTTGCGCTTCTTGCGGTCGTTGTAGTTGTAGACCAGGGAGTGGGTGACCTGCTCCTTGGCCTTGCGGTACAGGCGCGAGCGCTGACCGCGGTAACCGCTGGCGGCCTCGAGGATTGCCCGGCGCTTCTTGTGGGCGTTGACTGCCCGCTTGACGCGTGCCACTTGTTAACTCCTTGTAGCGGGGCCGTGGTTGGACTCACACGGCCCGGAAACGAATTGGTCCCGGTGTGATCGAGGTCGCGCCCCCGGATTCACCGGGGGCCGAACCTCACTTGCCGAGAAGCTTCTTGATCTTCTTGGCGTCGGCCGGAGCCACGACGACCGTGCCGGTCAGCGAGCGGGTCTTCTTGGACGACTTGTGCTCGAGCAGGTGGCGCTTGCCGGCCTTCTCGCGGAGCACCTTGCCGGAGCCGGTGATCTTGAATCGCTTGCTGGCACCGCTGTGCGTCTTGTTCTTCGGCATCGCGCCGTTCTCTCCTCGTAAGTGGCGCCCCTCGCGGTGCAGGCACCGGACAGCAGGGGCGTCAGATCTTGGTGGGGATTCCGAGGGGACCCGGGGCCGCCTGGATGGCGCCCCCTGAGGTCACGCCTCGGAAGGTGTCTCGGCCGAAGCCTCGGGCTGCGCCTCGGCCGGAGCCTCGGCAGCCTCTTCCGCAGCAGCCTCGGCGTCGGGGGTGTAACCCTGACGCCCCGCCTTGCGGGCGGCCTGGGCCTCACGGGCCTCGGCCATGGCTTCGGTCTTCTTCTTGTGCGGGCCCAGAACCATGATCATGTTCCGGCCGTCCTGCTTCGGGTTCGACTCGATGAAGCCGAGTTCCTCGACGTCCGAAGCGAGACGCTGGAGCAGACGGAAGCCCAGCTCAGGGCGGGACTGCTCACGACCACGGAACATGATCGTGATCTTGACCTTGTCGCCCTGCTTGAGGAACCGGACGACGTGACCCTTCTTGGTGTCGTAGTCGTGCGGGTCGATCTTCGGCCGGAGCTTCATTTCCTTGATGACCGTGTGCGCCTGGTTCTTGCGCGCCTCACGGGCCTTCATGGCCGACTCGTACTTGAACTTCCCGTAGTCCATGAGCTTGCACACGGGCGGACGGGCGGTCGCCGCCACCTCGACCAGGTCGAGGTCGTACTCCTGTGCGAGTTCCAGGGCCTTGGCAAGCGGAACAATCCCGACCTGCTCGCCGCTGGGACCGACAAGTCGCACCTCGGGAACGCGAATCCGGTCGTTGATGCGGGGCTCGGCGCTGATGGATCCTCCTCGGTAGCACCACGCGGCCGCCTGGCGGACAGCCACGTAACGTCTGTTTTGTGAGACCAACCGCACCAGTGCATCAAAAATGCCCCGGACGGGACACAGGCGGGGCTCCTGGAAAACCGGAACACCGCCGCGGTCAACCGCGGGGCGCATCGGGCGGCTCCATCGTCCGTACGGAACGATGGGCGCCACCTGACCGGTGACCTGCCGTCCCGGAGGATGGTCAGGTGGGAGATCGGAGCCTCCACTTGTGGGCCGGGCACATAGCTGCCCAGCCGGTCGTTACACCAGGTTAGCAGCTCACCGGGACAGGCGCTAACCAGCTGCCGCAGCCGCTCCCGCAGACGGAGCCGTGCCGGCGTGGGCCTATCGTATGGCGCATGAGTGACGCGACCCCCAGCAGTGAAACCCCCGGCTTCGACGACATGACCCGCGACATCGCAGAGGTCCCCGCGGTCGAGGTGATCGTGACGGTCGCCGTCAACCTGATGAGCGCGGCCGCCGTGAAGCTCGGCCTCACCGAGGACGGCGACGAGCACAAGGACCTCGACGAGGCCCGCAAGCTGGTCCACGCCCTGGCCGGCCTGCTGGACGCGAGCGCCACGGAGATCAGCTCGTTCCATGCGGCGCCGCTGCGGGACGGACTGAAGTCTCTGCAGCTGGCGTTCCGCGAGGCCTCGCTGGTACCGGACGAGCCCGGCCAGGGCCCCGGTGAGAAGTACACCGGCCCCGTCTTCGGCTGAGCCTCCGCCCCCTCCTCCCCTCCGTACGACTGTGAGCCCCTGCCCGGACGGGCAGGGGCTCACAGCATTCCCGGCACACCCTGCTGAGCTCCGCGCGTCCCGGGGCGGGGTGGGGTCAGCCGGCGCACCAGCGCCGCGGCCCCACCGGCGGAGCGGCTGTTCGCGCGCGTCGGGCCGGTCGGGTGATCAGCGTATGAAGAGGGGCTCTCCTGGCGCGATCGTGTCGGCCGGAAGCAGCGCGAGGTCCAGGCCCCGCACCAGGCGTGCCCGCAGGACCTCGTCGGCGGCGAGCGATTCCGCAACCCGGCGGGCCGTCTCGGCGGGGGCCGCTTCGGGCGCCAGGACCAGGGCGAGGGTGCCTCCTGACCGTCCCGGGACGAGGTGGGCGCGGAGCACGGCGGGCTCGGCGGCGACCGCGTCCCGTACCGCGGAGGTGACCGCCGGGTCGTCCAGCGGGTCGGCACTGGTGCGGCCCTCGGCGAGGGCGAGCAGCGCGGAGCCGGTCAGTTCGTACGCCACAGGACCGGCGAGGTCGAGCACCACCGTGTCCGCCTTCTCGTGCGCGGCCGCCTGCAGCGCCTGGTGCAGGGGAACGGCGACGGGGCGGGCCTGCGGGTCCCAACGGGCCAGCGAGGCGGTCGAGGTGAAAGCGGGAAGCGCGCGACGGTCACCGGCCTGGAGGGTGGGGACGGCCATGTCGCTGGTCTTCTCCCGGCGCAGCCCGCCCACCCGTCGCCCACCACCACCCTTGCCGGGCGCTTCGCGACTGTCCTCCTCCCGTCGCCCACCACCACCCTTGCCGGGCGCTTCGTGACTGTGCTCCTCGTCCTCCTCCACCTCTCCGAGGACGGCGACGACGGGGACCAGGAGCCGGGCTCCCTTGAGCGCTTCGAGGACCGGGCCGACGGCCGTCCGGTCCTCGGCCCAGGCGGCGAGCGCCGCGGTCAGTGCGGGGTCGGCCGTGCCGTCGTCGTCGGAGTAACCGGGGTCCGGAATGTTCTTCAGCGCCACAGGGCGAGCGTAGTCGGTGCGGTTTCTCACCATGTCCTCAGGTGCGACACAGCCCTCTGCCAGGTGCTCTTCCTAGCGTCCGCTCCATGCCCCTGTCGATACCGAAAAGACGTTCCTCCGCGTTGTCCGCCGGAATGACGGCCGTGGTGCTGCTGGCAGGTTCGGCCGCCGGAGGCATGTACTCGATGGGCCGGCCCTCCGATGCGGCGCCCCGCCCCGTGGCTTCCGTATCGTCGACGGCCCCGGTGGTGACGAGCGAGGAGCCGCAGGTGGATCTCGACGCGGAGCTGGCAGCGGCGGTGACGCCGCTGACCGGTGACTCCACGATGTCGGTCGCGGTGCTGGACACCGACAGCGGCGACGGCGCGATGTACGGGGAGCGGATGTACGCCACCGCGAGCATCGTCAAGGTCGACATCCTCGCGGCGCTTCTGCTGCAGGCCCAGGACGACGAGCGGGAGCTCACCGGCTACGAGCGCAGCCGGGCCGTCACCATGATCGAGAACAGCGACAACGACGCCGCGACCTCGCTGATGCGGGCGATCGGCGGGGCGGCCGGACTCGACGCGGCCAACCAGCGGTTCGGCCTGACGAGCACGACCGCCGCCCGGGCCTGGGGGCTGACGCAGACGACGTCGGCGGATCAGCTGAAGCTGCTGCAGACGGTGTTCGGTACGCGTTCGAAACTGACCGGGGCCTCCCGTACGTATCTGCAGGGGCTGATGCGCCGCGTGGCGGCCGACCAGCACTGGGGAGTGTCGGCGGCGGGCAGCGACTGGGCGCTGAAGAACGGCTGGATGCCGCGGAGCGCCACCGGGCTGTGGGACATCAACAGCATCGGGCAGGTGAAGGCCCACGAGCACACGTATCTGGTGGCGGTGCTCTCCGCCGGGCAGCAGACGAAGGAGACGGGCATTGAGCGGGTGGAGTCGGTCGCGAAGGCCGCGGTGAGGGTGCTCGACAGGGCGCGGTGAGCGGGCCCCCCGGCCTGCTTCAGCGGCGCACGAAGGGTTTCCTGCCGCGCCACAGCAGTACGGCGAGCGCCAGCAGCACGGCTCCGAGACCGCCCGCGATCGGGGCGAGCCAGCCGGCGGGAGCTTCGTCCTGGGGCTGCGGGGTGGGCCCGGGGCCGAAGTACCGCTTGCCGTAGCCGGTTTCGGCGGAGCCATCGGACGCGGCCGACTCGGCTTTGAGACCGGCCGGGCGGAGCGTGCCGCCCGCCTTGATCGCGGCGGCCGGGTCGACGATGCCGTAGCCCCGGGAGTCGTCGCGGCCGCCCTCGGGTGAGTTGCGCGCGGTGTCCATGAGGAGCTTCTTGACCTGGGCGGGCGACAGTCCCGGGTGGGCGGCCCGGACCAGCGCGACCGCGCCGGAGACGAATGCGGAGGCGGCCGAGGTTCCCCACTCGATGTAGTAGTGACGGTCGGGGGACGGGACGACGATGTCGACGCCGGGGGCGCTGACGGTGGCGTACCAGCGGCGGGTGGAGAACGCAGCGTGCGTGCCGTACCGGTCGACGGCGGCAACCGCGATCACACCGGGGTAGGCGGCGGGATACGAGATGTGGTCGCCCTTCTCGCCCCCGTTGCCCGCCGAGGCGACGACGACGGCGCCCTTCTTCAGCGCGTACTGGATGGCGGCGTCCTCACCGCCCTCGGGGTGTGCGGACTCGCTGTCGTCGCCGAGGGAGAGGTTGATGACGTCGGCGCCGTGGTCGGCGGCCCAGCGGATGCCGTCGGCCAGCGCCGTACCGCGGGACCGGCGGGCCTTGGCGCGGGACGGGTCGGAGGCTTCGAGGATCACCCGGACCGGAAGGATCTTCGCTTCGGGGGCGATGCCGAGCACCCCGTCACCGCGGCCGACGCCGTGACCGCGGCCCGCGATGATGCCGGCCATCGCGGTGCCGTGCCGGGCCCAGGAACGGTCGCCGCGCCGGGCGCCGAAACCGATCATGTCCTTGCCGGGCAGCACCTGGCCCGCCAGGTCGGGGAGGCTGTCGTCGACCCCGGTGTCGACGACGGCGACGGTGATCCCCTTGCCCCTGGTGGTCTGCCAGACCCGGTCGGTGTGGAGCGCCTGGAGGCCCCACTGCTGGGGCCGGATCGTGTCCGCGCGGGCGGGGACGGCGGGCAGCAGCGCGAAAGCGGTGGCGGCGCAGACCGCGCCGAGTGCGCGGCGGCGGTGGCGGCTGCTCATTGCGGCTTCTCCGAGAGGTCGGTGACGGTCCGGCGCATTCCGCGCTCGATCCGGTCGGCGATGCCCTTGGCCTCATGACCGAGACCTGCCTGCGCCACGGCCGTCGTGGAGTCCGCGGCCAGCGCGTCGGCGGCGGGCTGCGGATCGGTGACCGTACGCCCGTCGGCGAAGCCGGAGACGGCGAACACGACGACCGGTACCTCGGTCAGCACATGGACGGTCCAGGCGGCGCGCTGCCCGTTGCCGAACCCGGCGGCAGCGGTGCCCTTGACGGCGTACGTACGGGGCATGAGGTCGGTGCGGGTGTCGAGGTGCTGATCGGTGAAGCGGATGCTCAGCGCCCTCATCGCGTCGGCTCCGCCCTCGGTGAAGACCATGCCGACCGTGGTGACGCTGCTGGAGGTGGCGTCGGCGTACGTGGCTCGCAGCAGCCGTTCGCAGCCGACCGGTCGGAGCGTCCTGAGGAGCAGGGGGTCGAGCCCGCTCGTGCAGCCGCTGTCCGGGGCGACGCCGATCCGGGTCCAGACCCGGTCCGCGCCGCCGGGACCCGCGCCTTCGCCCTTGAGGGTGCGCGGGAAAAGGGTGTCCACGGGGATGTCACGCCAGGCGGTGCGGCCGGTGACATACGGGTCACGGGCGCCGGGATCGGCCGAGGATTCGCTGGTGAGATAGGTCCCGGTGACCGCGCCGCCGATCAGCCCGAGCCCGAGCACGACACAGGCCGCGGCCGCCGCGGTCCTGGCCGGATGACGGGCAGGGACGGGGCGCAGCCGGGTGGTGGTCTCGGTGGGCGTCTCGGGACCGGGGTACGGGCGGTGGCCGTGGGGATACGGGACATGACCGCCCGGGTGGGGTGGGGGCGGTATCGCGCCGGGCCGCGGTGTGAGGTCCACGGCGCCGACCGGCCGGCGGCGGGTCGCGGCGGGTGGCGCCTCGGGGCGGGGCGGAACGGGTGCGGGGGCAGGGCCGGGGGCGGCGACCGGGCTCACGGGACGGAGCCGCGTGGTCGTCTCCACGGGCCTCTGCTCCGGGACCGTGCTCTGGGGGCGGCTCTCGGTACCGCTCTGGCTCTGGCTCTGCAGCGGAACGGGATGCTGCGCCGGATTCGGGCCCGGGGTCGCCCGGTCCGGGGACGCGGTGGGCAGGGTCGGGGCCGGCGGCTCCGTCATGTGCCCCGACTCGTCCGGGGGTCCGGCCGGGTGGGGTGGCGTCGTCGGGCGGGGCGGCACGGGAGCGCGCTGCGCCTCGGTACTCATCCGCCCCCCTGGTCCACGTTCCGTACCGCTCGCGGATCACCGTCACAGGCAGGCCCGTTGGTCACCGCGTGCTCGTCACTCTACGGGTTGGGAGGGGTCGGGCGGGAGCGGGGCGTCGCGGCCCGGGAGATCTGCCCGGATCATCCCCCTACCCAGCGGTAGTGACGTCTGGCAAGCTGCGGCCATGACTGCCCGTGCCGCTGACCGGACCCGCTACGACCGGGCCACCGCCCACCTCGACGCCCCGATCGCCGTCGTCGATCTGGACGCCTTCGACGCGAACGCCGATGATCTCGTCCGCCGGGCAGCGGGAAAGCCGATCCGGGTCGCGAGCAAGTCGGTGCGCTGCCGGACCCTGCTGGAGCGGGTGCTCGCACGGCCGGGCTTCGCCGGGATCATGTCGTTCACGCTGGCCGAGTCGTTGTGGCTGGCCCGGGCAGGGTTCGACGACGTCCTGCTGGCCTACCCGTCGGCCGACCGGTCCGCCTTCGCCGAGCTGGCCGCCGACCCGAAGCTCGCCGCCGCGGTGACGGTGATGGTGGACGACCACGCACAGCTGGAACTGATCGACGCGGCGCGGGCCGGTGGCCAGGAGGAGATCCGGGTCTGTCTGGAGCTGGACACCTCGCTGCAGCTGCTCGGCGGCCGGATCAGGATCGGGGCGCGGCGTTCGCCGTTGCGCTCCCCCGCCCAGCTGGCGGAGCTGGCGCGCTCGGTGGCGCGCAGGCCCGGTTTCCGGCTGGTCGGTCTGATGGCGTACGAGGGGCACATCGCCGGGGTCGGGGACGCGGTCGCGGGCCGGCCGTTGCGGTCCCGGGCGATCCGGCTGATGCAGGCGACGGCCCGCAAGGAGCTGACGGCCCGGCGCGCGGAGGTGGTCCGGGCGGTGCGCGCGGTGGCGCCGGACCTGGAGTTCGTGAACGGCGGTGGCACGGGCAGCGTGCAGCATACGGCGGCGGAGTCCGCGGTGACCGAGATCGCAGCCGGGTCGGGGCTCTACGTACCACAGCTGTTCGACAACTACACGTCGTTCACCGCCCGCCCGGCGGCGCTGTTCGCGCAACCCGTGGTGCGGCGGCCCGGCGTGGGTGTGGTGACGGTGCTCGGCGGCGGCTACCCGGCCTCGGGGGCCGCGGGTGCGGACCGGCTGCCCGTCCCGTATCTGCCGGAGGGGTTGCGCTACGACCCGCAGGAGGGTCCGGGCGAGGTGCAGACGCCGCTGCTCGGCGCCCCGGCCGACGATCTGCTGATCGGCGACAAGGTGTGGTTCCGGCACGCGAAGGCCGGCGAGCTGTGCGAGCGCTTCGACGAGCTGCAGCTGATCGAGGGCGACCGGGTGACGGCGGCCGTGCCGACGTACCGGGGCGAGGGGAAGACGTTCCTCTGACCTGGGGGCCGAGGCGCGGGGATCAGGGGGCCACGGAGCTGCCGACGCCGCCGCTCGTCTCGCTGTCGTCGATCGGCCGGATGCCCTGGGTGAGGGTGTCCATGAGGGAGAGCGGCGGCCCGTCGGGGCCGGCGTCGAAGGCGTAGCGCACGATGACCAGCGATTCGCTGCCGACGGTCGACGGGAAGACGAGGGACTGCACGTAGCCGCCCGGCCCCTTGCCCGTGGTGACCTGCCAGCGCACCTCGTAGCCCGTGCGTCCCCCCACGCTCACGGACGCGGATCGAAGCAGCTTGTGGGAGGTGATGCCGCCGTGGATCCGGTCGCCGACGACGTTCTCCTCGTACGCCGCGTCGGCCGCGGTGCCGATGTCCTGCTTGGCCAGGACTTCGGGTGAGGTGATGTCCGTTTCGCTCGCGGTACGGGAGGTGACCGTGCCGTGGTAGCAGAAGTCGGAGGAGTCGCCGGGGCAGGTGTAGGACAGGGCGGTGCGCATGGTGAGCACCTTCTCGACGGTGCGCTCCGGCTTCTCCCAGCCCTCGGGGATCGGCAGTGTGATGCCGCCCAGCTGGTCGACGAGCAGCTTCGGGTCGGGCGAGGGGCTGTCCACGGCGGCGGTCGGGGTGGTGGCGGCCGGGGACGGTGCCGCACTGCTCGGCGCGGACTTCGGCCCCGTACCGCTGTCGTCCCTGCCCAGCAGCACGGCTCCGGTGACGGCAGCGCCGACGACGACCAGTCCGGCCAGTGCGATCGCGACGGCCCGGGTGCCGCCCCCGCCGCCGCCACTGCTGCCGTGGCTCGTGTACGGGGGCGGGACCGGCTGCTGCGGTGCGGCGGCGTCCGGGCGGGTGTGGGCGGTCCATGCCGTGCCGTCCCACCACCGGTCGGTGCCCGGTGCGGCGGCGTCCGGATACCAGCCGGGCGGAGTCGCGTCGCTCATGCCTCCACTCTAGAGTTCCGCTGTCAACAGGGGCTCCGGGCAGGCTGGTTGAGGCAGGCACCGGCGTCTGCCCGGCCGCGCGTCCCGCACGGAAGCGGACGGGATCAGACCGGCGTGACGTACGCGCCGGAGATTCCGCCGTCGACGAGGAAGTCGGTGGCGTTGACGAACGAGGAGTCGTCGCTGGCGAGAAACGCGACCGCGGCGGCGATCTCCGTCGCCTCGGCGAACCGGCCGACCGGGATGTGCACCAGCCGGCGGGCCGCGCGCTCCGGATCCTTGGCGAACAGCTCCTGGAGCAGCGGGGTGTTGACCGGCCCGGGGCAGAGTGCGTTGACCCGGATGCCTTCGCGGGCGAACTGCACGCCGAGCTCGCGGGACATGGCGAGGACGCCGCCCTTGGACGCGGTGTACGAGATCTGGCTGGTGGCCGCACCCATGATCGCCACGAAGGACGCGGTGTTGATGATCGATCCGCGGCCCTGCCGTCGCATGTAGGGAAGGGCTGCCTTGCAACAGAGGTAGACCGAGGTGAGGTTGACGTCCTGGACGCGCTTCCACGCCTCGAGTCCGGTGGTGAGGATGGAGTCGTCGTCGGGCGGCGAGATGCCCGCGTTGTTGAAGGCGATGTCCACGGAGCCGTAGGTGTCGTACGCGGCCTTGAAGAGCGCCTCGACCTGTTCGGGGTCGGTGACATCGGTGCGTACGAAGAGGCCGCCCACCTCGTCGGCCGCGGCCTTGCCCGCGATCTCGTCGATGTCCGCGCAGACGACGTGGGCGCCCTCGGACGCCAGGCGGCGGGCGGTGGCGAGGCCGATGCCGCTGCCGGCGCCGGTGATGACGGCGGTGCGGCCGACCAGGCGGCGGCAGATGTTCTCGGTGTCTGTGGTCATGCGGGTTCAGGCCTCCGTGCTGATGAAGACGTTCTTGGTTTCGGTGAAGGCGGTGAGGGCGTCGGGGCCCAGTTCCCGGCCGAGACCGGACTGCTTGTAGCCGCCGAACGGGGTCCAGTAGCGGACGCTGGAGTGGGAGTTGACGGACAGGTTCCCGGCCCGCACCGCCTGGGAGACCCGCAGCGCGCGGCCGACGTCACGGGTCCAGAGGGAGCCGGCGAGGCCGTACTCGGTGGCGTTGGCGAGTCGCACCGCGTCCGCTTCGTCCTCGAAGGGCAGGACGACCGCGACCGGTCCGAAGACCTCTTCGGTGGCCACCGGGGAGTCCGGGTCGGCGTCGGTCAGCACGGTGGGCGGGAACCAGAAGCCGGGGCCCTCGGGGGCGTTGCCGCGGATCGCGCTCGCGCCCTCGGGGACGTACGACCGTACGCGTTCCAGCTGGGTCCGGGAGATCAGCGGGCCCATCCGGGTCTTCTCGTCGGACGGGTCGCCGACGACGACCGAGGCGACGGCGGGGGCGAGGAGTCCGAGGAAGCGGTCGTGGACGGAGCGTTCGACGAGGATGCGGGTACGGGCGCAGCAGTCCTGGCCCGCGTTGTCGAGGAACGCCATGGGAGCGGCGGCCGCGGCGGCCTCGATGTCGGCGTCGGCGAAGACGATGTTGGGGCTCTTGCCGCCGAGTTCGAGGGTCAGCCGCTTCACGCGCGCGGCGCACCTGGCCATGATCTGTTTGCCGACGCGGGTGGAGCCGGTGAAGACGATCTTGGCGACGCCGGGGTGCTCGACGAGGGCGTTGCCCGCCACGTCGCCCGCGCCGGGCAGCACCTGGAAGAGGTGTTCGGGAAGGCCCGCTTCCACGGCCAGCCGGGCGAGCCGCAGTGCGGTGAGCGGGGTGGTCTCGGCGGGTTTGAGGATGACGGCGTTGCCGGCGGCGAGCGCGGGGGCGGCGCCCCAGGCGGCGATCGGCATGGGGAAGTTCCACGGGGCGATCACGCCGACGACACCGAGGGGTTCGAGCAGAGTGAGGTCGATGCCACCGGGGACCGGGATCTGCCGGCCGCTCAGCCGCTCCACTCCCCCGGCCGCGAAGTCGAGCAGATCGCGGACGTTGCCCGCCTCCCAGCGGGCGTTGGCGAGGGTGTGACCGGCCTCGCGGACCTCCAGCCGGGCCAGTTCCTCGCGGTGCTCGTCGACGACGACGGCGAAGCGGCGCAGCAGCCGGGCGCGGTCGGCGGGGGCCGCCGCCGCCCAGATGTGCTGCGCGGTGGCTCCCCGTACGACGGCCGCGTCGACCTCGGCGGCGGTGGTGGCCGGGACGGTCGCCACGACTTCCTCGGTCGCGGGGTCGAGAACCAGGTGCTCGGTGATCTCGGCGGTCTTGGTGATCTCGGTGGTCACGTCGTGCCTCACAGACGTTCGAAGGAGCGGCGGAGCTCCCAGTCGGTCACTGCGGCGTCGAAGGCGTCGAGTTCGACGCGCGCCATGTTGCGGTAGTGCGCGACGACCTCCTCCCCGAAGGCCGCTTTCGCCACCTCGCTCCGCTCCCAGAGTTCGGCGGCTTCGCGGAGCGTGGTGGGGACGTGGTCGTACGCGGCGGTGTAGGCGTTGCCCTCACAGGGTTCGGGTAGTTCGAGCTTCTGCTCGATGCCATGGAGACCGGCGGCGATCAGTCCGGCGACGGCGAGGTGCGGGTTGACGTCGCCGCCGGGCAGCCGGTTCTCGAACCGCATCGCACGGCCGTGGCCGACGACGCGGAGCGAGCAGGTGCGGTTGTCGTGACCCCAGGCGACGGCGGTGGGTGCGAAGGAACCGGGCTGGAAGCGTTTGTACGAGTTGATGTTCGGCGCGTAGAGGAGGGAGAACTCGCGCAGAGCGGCGAGTTGTCCGGCGAGGAAGTGGCGCATCATCGGGGACATGCCGCCGTCCTCGCCCGCCATGACGTTGCGCCCGTCGGTGTCCTGGAGCGAGAGATGGATATGGCAGGAGTTGCCCTCGCGCTCGTTGAACTTGGCCATGAAGGTGAGCGCGACGCCCTCCTGGGCGGCGATCTCCTTGGCGCCGGTCTTGTAGACGGCGTGCTGGTCGCAGGTGACCAGGGCCTCGTCGTACCGGAAGACGATCTCGTGCTGGCCGGGGTTGCACTCGCCCTTGGCGGACTCGACGGTCAGGCCCGCGGCCGCCATCTCGTTGCGGATGCGGCGCAGCAGGGGCTCGATGCGACCGGTACCGAGGACCGAGTAGTCGACGTTGTACTGGTTGGCGGGGGTCAGATCGCGGTAGTTGCGGTTCCAGGCCTGTTCGTAGGTGTCCTTGAAGACGATGAACTCGAGCTCGGTGCCCGCATGGGCGGTGAGACCGTGCTCGGCGAGGCGCTGCAGCTGGCGGCGGAGGACCTGGCGGGGTGCGGCGACGACGGGCGAGCCGTCCTCCCACGCGAGGTCGGCGATGACCATGGCCGTGCCGTCGTTCCAGGGGACCCGGCGCAGGGTCGTGAGGTCGGCGTGCATGGCGAAGTCGCCGTATCCGCGCTCCCAGGAGGACATCGCGAAGCCGTCGACGGTGTTCATGTCGGTGTCGACGGCCAGCAGGTAGTTGCAGCCCTCGGTGCCATGCTCCATGACCTCTTCGAGGAAGAACGCGGCGGCGAACCGCTTGCCCTGCAGCCGTCCCTGCATGTCGGGGAAGGCGAGGACGACGGTGTCGATCTCACCGCTCTCGACGAGAAGCCGTAGCTCCTCGACCGCGAGCGGGGGTGTGCGGTCTGCCACGGGAAGATCCTCCTTCGGTCAGCCGGAAGTCATAAGGTAGGGCTGAGAACCATTGTTGGGAAGGGATGCCGGGACGTGGCGGAGGGAAGCGAGCCCATCGAGGGGCTGCAGCCGGCGCTGCGGCCTGTCCTGCGGCCCGTGCGGGCGGGCAACGGCTTCGAGGAAGCCCTCGAACAGATCCTGCAGGTGGTCAAGCTCGGTCTGGTGCCGGGCGGCGAGCGACTGCCCGCGGAGCGCGAGCTCGCCGAGCGGCTCGGGATCAGCCGCGTCACTCTGCGGGAGGTCCTGAAGGTGCTGCAGGATCAGGGGCTGGTGGAGAGCAGACGGGGGAGGTACGGCGGTACGTTCGTGCTCCCGCGCACCGGCAGCCCCGGCGAGGACGAGCTGCGCCGCCGGGTGGCGGCCGTCGACCTCGAGGACGTCCTGCGCTTCCGCGAGGTGCTGGAGACCGGAGCGGCCGAGCTGTGCGCCACGCACGGGCTGACGGACGAGGGCGCGGAACGGCTGCGTACGGCTCTGGCTGCGACACACGATGCACCTCTGCCCGACTACCGCAGGCGCGACACGCTCCTGCACCTGACACTCGCGGAACTGTCCGGATCCGCCACGCTGGCCGCGCAGTACGCGGCCGTCCGGGCCACGGTGAACGACCTGCTGGACTGCATACCGCTGCTCGTGCGGAACCTGGAGCACTCGCAGCATCAGCACACCGCGTTCGTCGAAGCGGTGCTCGACGGGGACGCCGAAGCGGCGCGCGCCCTGATGCGCGAACACTGCGCGGGCACGGCGGCGCTGCTGCGCGGATTCCTGGCCTGACCGCTTGCGCGGCAGCCCACCGAAACGCAAAGGTATTTCTCAGCACCATTGAACCGGGTCCGCCCGCAGGCGGCCGACGGGAGGGCCCCGCCATGTCCGTACCGCTCATCGGCGTCACCACCTACTTGGAGCCGGTCGCCCGCTGGGGTGTCTGGGAGCTCCCCGCCGCCCTGCTCCCGTCCGCCTATCCGCGGCTGGTCCAGCGCTCCGGCGGCCTCGCCGCCCTGCTGTCGCCGGACGACCCGGCGCGGGCGGCGGCCGCCGTGGCCCGGCTGGACGGTCTCGTCGTCGCGGGCGGCGCCGATGTCGAGCCCGTACGCTACGGCGCGGAGCGCGATGCCAGGACCGGACCGCCGGCCCGGGAACGCGACATGTGGGAGCTGGCGCTGCTCGACGCCGCCCTGCAGTCCGGCACACCGGTGCTCGGCATCTGCCGCGGCATGCAGCTGCTGAACGTGGCGCTCGGCGGCACCCTCACCCAGCACCTGGACGGGCACACCAACCCGCTCGGCACGCCCGGCGTCCTCGGCGAGCACCCGGTGACGCCGGTTCCGGGAACGCTGTACGCGTCGATCGTGCCCGAGGAGTCCTCCGTGCCGACCTACCACCACCAGGCCGTGGACGTGCTCGCCCCGGACCTGGTCGCGTCCGCCCATGCTGCGGACGGCACGGTCGAGGCGGTCGAACTGCCGGGGGCCCGGTGGGCGCTGGGGGTGCAGTGGCATCCGGAGATGGGGGACGACCTGCGGGTGATGCGGGCACTGGTGGCGGCGTCGAAGCGGGGCTGACCGCGCGCCGGTCGGCGGGCTACGGCGTGCGCCGTCCGAGCCGGCCACGCAGCCACCCCGGCGCCGCCGCCCCTGCGCGCCCGGTCCCCTCCCGCTGCCGCACTACGCCTCGCGCGCCGTCAGCGCGAGCAGGTCGCGAGCCGGGCCCGTCGGCCGGTGTCCCGAAGGCCAGACCGCCCTCAGCTGGCGTCGGAGCCGTACCCCCGCCACCGGGGTCTTCACCAGCCGCCGCGAGGACAGCTCCTCCCCCAGCGCCAGTTCGCTCAGGACGCACGGTCCCGCACCGCTCTCCGCCGCGCCCTTCACCGCTGTCGTCGAGGAGAGTTCGAGCAGTGGTTGCGCCAGCCCGCCGTGGACGGCCAGTGCCGCGTCCAGGACCTGTCGGGTGCCTGAGCCGCGCTCGCGCAGGATCAGTGGGGTCGCGGCCAGTTCCTGCGGCGTCAGCGGTGTGCGGCGGCGGGCCCACGCGTGGGACGGGGCGACCACGACGACGAGGCGGTCGTGCGCGATGACCGTGCCGTCGAGGCCCTCCGGTATGGACAGCCCCTCCACGAATCCGAGGTCGGCCTCGCCGGCGAGCAGCCGCCCCGCGACCGCCGCCGAATTGCCCGCGAGCAGCGAGACAGCGGTGTCCGGCCGTTCGGTGCGCAGTGCGATCAGCCAGCCGGGCAGCAGATATTCGGCGATGGTCATGGAGGCGGCGACCCGCAGGCGGGAGTCACGCCGGTCGCGCAGGGCCTGCGCGCCCACGTCGAACGCCTCGGCGGCCTCGACGATCCGGCGCGCCCAGTCGGTGACGAGCGCGCCCGCGTCGGTGAGCCGGGAGCCGCGCGGCGACCGGTCGAGGAGGGCCACACCGAGCTGTCGCTCCATCGACCGGATGCGGCTGCTGGCGGCGGGCTGGGTGATGCCGACGTCCCGTGCCGCGCGTCCCAGGCTGCCGTGCCGGGCGACGGCGAGCAGCAGCTCCAGCGCTCCGAGGTCGGGGACCCGGTGGGACAGGAGGGCGGGTGTGGGTGCGTCCTTGGGCATAAAGCCAGCTTATGACCTCATAGAGACAAGCTCCCTGGTGGGGGACGGCCCCCGGAACAAAGATCGTGGCATGGCCATCTTTCCGCAGACCCGCGCGCAGACGAGCGCCCCGTACTCCGCCGCTGTGCGGCTTCCTTCTCTGCGACACATCGGCCCCAACTGGTACGCGACGGTCATGGGCACGGCCATCGTGGCCGGCGCGGGCGCGGCGCTTCCCGTGCACGTGCCCGGGCTGCGGGCGGCCTGCACGGTGGTGTGGGCGCTCTCGGCGGTGCTGCTCGCGGCGGTGCTCGCCGCCCGCGCCGGACACTGGTTCGCCCACCGCGACCAGGCCCGTGCCCATCTCCTCGACCCGGCCGTCGCCCCGTTCTACGGCTGCCTCTCGATGGCGCTGCTGGCCGTCGGCGGCTCCACCATGACGGTCGGCCGGGACGTCATCGGGCATCGGGCCGCCCTCGCCTCGAACGTGGTGCTGTACACCGCGGGCACGGCGATCGGCCTGGCCGCAGCGGTCGCGATCCCGTATCTGATGGTCGTACGCCACCGCCCGGCGCCCGGGACCGCGTCGCCGGTCTGGTTGCTGCCGGTGGTGGCGCCGATGGTGTCCGCGGCACTCGGCCCGCTGCTGGTGCCGGAGCTTCCCTCGGGCCAGTTGCAGGAGGGGATGCTGCTCGCCTGTTACGCGATGTTCGGGCTGAGCCTTCTGGCGACGCTGGTGATGCTGCCGTTGATCTTCGCGCGGCTGGTCCACCAGGGTCCGCTGCCCCTCGTTCTGACCCCCACGTTGTTCCTGGTCCTCGGTCCGCTGGGCCAATCGACGACCGCGGTCGGTCAGCTCGCCGATGTGGCGCCGGGGGCGATCGGGGCGCCGTACGCCTCCGCGCTCGGGGCGTTCGCCGTGCTCTACGGGGTGCCGGTGATGGGGTTCGCGCTCCTGTGGCTGGCGCTGGCCGCGTCGATGGTGGTGCGCGCGGTACGGGGCGGCATGACGTTCGCCATGACCTGGTGGGGGTTCACCTTCCCGGTCGGTACGTGTGTCACGGGCGCCGCGGGCCTGGCCCGGCACACCGGCCTGACGGCGTTCACCTGGCTGGCCGTCGCACTGTACGTGCTGCTGGTGACGGCCTGGGCGGTGACCGGGCTGCGCACGCTGCGCGGGCTGTTCAGCGGAGCGCTGCTCGCAGCGCCGCAGGCGCCGCAGCCAGTGACGGTCCGTACCACGTGAGATAGCGCCCGTCGACGAGTGCGGCGGGCAGCGCGGGAAACGCCTCGGGTCCGTCGGTCGCGGTGAAGCGGTAGGGCTCGTCGGGCAGCACGACCAGGTCGGCGCCGCTCGCGTTGAGCTCGTCGAGCGGGATGCGCGGGTAGCGCTCGGCGTGGTCCGCGTACACGTTCCGCACGCCGAGCCGGGCCAGCAGATCACCGGCGAAGGTGTCGCGTCCGAGCACCATCCAGGGCCGACGCCAGATCGGCACGATGGCGCGGCGCGGTACGGAAGCGGGCGGCGGGAGCGCCGCCCAGGCGGCCTCGGCCGCGTCGAGCCAGTCGGGCCGGCCCAGCCCGCAGCCGGTCACCAGCGCCCGGTGCAGTTCGGCGAAGGCCTGGTCGAGGGTGCGGATCTCGGTGACGAGGACCGTGATCCCGGCCGCCCGGAGCGCGGCGAGGTCGGGTGCGCGGTTCTCCTCCTCGTTGGCGAGGACGAGATCGGGGCGGAGCCCGAGGACCGCGGCCACATCGGGGTTCTTGGTGCCGCCGATGCGTGCGGCGGTCAGACCGGCCGGATGGGTGCACCAGTCGGTGACGCCCACGAGGAGGCCGGGGGCGCTGGCGGCGACGGCCTCGGTGAGCGACGGGACGAGGGAGACGACACGTTCCACGGGCACCGGTGTCTCAGCGCCTCGGGTCGTTCGTGGCGTCGATGTGCTCGGCAACCGCGACGACCAGCAGCCGGGTGCCCGGCATCGTGGCCCGCCAGCGGTGCCGTACCCCGCCCGACAGGAACAGCGTGTCGCCGCGCTCCAGCCGGTACGCCTGCCCCTCCGCCTCCACCTCGGCGGCGCCCTCCGCGACGTACATCACCTCGTCGTTGCGGTGCTGGAACTCCCGCCCGAGGTCTATCTCGCCGGTGAACTCCAGCGCGCTGAGCTGGTGCCGCCCCCGCACCACTCTGCGTACCCCGTCGTCCTCGCCCGCGCGGACCACGTCGACGGAGCGCGCGGAGTCCGCGGCGGCGCGCAGCCGTGCCGTGGTGGTCTCCAGGGCAACGGCCACCCGGTCCAGCGACCGGGCGCTGGGCCGGGCCCGCTCGTTCTCGATCTGGCTGAGGAACGGCACGGACAGGCCGCTGCGGCCCGCGACCGCGGCCAGTGTCAGCCCCAGGCTTCTTCGTCGACGGCGAACCGCGGCGCCCACGCGGAGTGTGTCCTTGTCGTCCATGTCCGGCTCCCTCCCGACTCGTCATCCTTCCGGCTGCCAGCACCTTACGCACAAGGTTGGGCAAGGACGGCCGGTAAATGGATGCCGGAACAGCCGGAAGGGGTGGCACCGCCGACCGGCAGTGCCACCCCTTCACGGTGCTTCAGACCTTACTGGGGAGCCATCTTGTCCGCGATGCCCGGATTCTTGTCCATCCAGGCCTTCACGGCTTCTTCCTCGTGTCCCGTGCCGCGCTTCTGGATCTCGTTCTCCAGGCCGGCCAGCTGCTGCTCGCCGAGCTTGAAGTCCTTGAACCACTTGGTGAGCTGCGGGTAGTTCTTCGGGAAGTCCTTGCTGGCGATCGTGCGAATGGTGTCGCCGTTGCCGAAGGCCTTCTTGGGGTCCGTCAGCTTGGTGAGGTCGTACTGGTTGTACGCCCAGTGCGGCGTCCAGAGCAGAACCGCGATCGGCTCCTTCTTGGCGTACGCGCGCTTCAGCTCGGCGAGCATCGAGGGCGTCGAACTGTCGACGACCTTGTACTCCTTGTCGAGGCCGTAGGCGGGCAGCACGTTGTTCTTCAGGTTGGCCATGGTGGCGGTGCCGGGCTCGATACCGACGATGCGGTTCTTGAACTCGTCCCCACGGCCCTTGAGGTCCTTGTAGGACTTGATGCCCTTGACGTACGAGGGGACGGCGACCTCCAGCGAGGTCGGCCCGTACCACGATCCGAGGTCGGTGAGCCGGGAGCCGTACTTGTTCCAGTAGTTCTTCTGGGTGTACGGCAGCCAGCCGTCGAACTGCACATCGAGCTGGCCCCGGGACATCGCGGCGTACATCGGACCGACCTCGAACTGCTTCAGGTTGATCTTGTAACCGCGCTCCTCCAGGACGGCCTTCCACAGGTAGGTGGCGGCGATGTCCTCCTCCCACGGGAACCAGGCCATCTCGACGGTGCGGTCGCGCTCGTCCTTGCCGCTCGCGCCCTTCGCCGCCTTGGTGACCGGGGTCCACTTGTCGGCGACGCCCGGGTTCTCCTTCAGCCAGGCGCGGACCGCGTCCTGCTCCTTGCCCTTGCCGGTCGTCTGGATCTTCGCCTCAAGACTGGTGAGCTGGTCCTCGGTCATCTTGAAGTTCTTCAGCCAGTTGCCGACGTACGGGTTGTCGTCGGAGAAGCCCTTGCGGGTCAGGGTGTGGATGCCGTCGCCCTTGCCCCAGAGGTTCTTGGGGTCCTTGAGCTTGGTCAGGTCGTACTGGTTGTACGCCCAGTGCGGCGACCAGAGCGGGACGACGATCGGTTCCTTCTTGGCGTACGCACGCTTCAGCTCGGCGAGCATCGAGGGCGTGGAGCCGTCGACGACCTTGTACTCCTTGTCGAGGCCGTACCCCGGCAGGATCTTGTCCTTGAGCAGCCCGGTCTCACCGGCGCTCGGCTCGATGCCGACGACACGGCCCTTGAAGTCGGACGCCTTGCCCTTGAGGTCGTCGAGCGAGTCGACGCCCTTCACGTACGAGGGGACGGCCAGCTCCAGGGAGGTGGGGCCGTACCAGGAGCCCATGTCCTCCAGGCGGTCCTGGTACTTCTTCCAGTACGTGGCGTGGGTGACCGGGAGCCAGGAGTCGGTCTCGAAGTCGATCTGGCCGTTCGCCATGCCGGTGTAGAGCGCACCGGCCTCGTACTGCTTCACGTCGACCTCGAAGCCGCGCTGCTCCAGCAGCTCCTTCCAGAGGAAGGTGGAGGCGATGCCCTCGTCCCACGGGATGTATCCCATGCTGATCTTCTGGCCCTTGCCGACGTTCGATGCGTCGGTGGCGGCACCGGTGTCCTGCTTCGAGGAGCCGAAGATGCCCATGCCACCGGCGACGAGCGCGAGGACGACGACGCCGACGACCGCGACGGCGGGCTGCGGACGGTAGTTCCAGATCTTCAGTCCGCCGGCCACCGACTGGGCCTTGGCGAGGGCGCGGCGGGCCAGCGGGGAGACCTCGCGGCCCAGTGCGCTGGTCATCCGGTCCAGGTACATCGCCAGGATGACGATGGAGATGCCCGCCTCGAAGCCGAGGCCGACGTCGACGTTGCCGATGGCACGGTAGACGGAGCCGCCGAGCCCGCCGCCGCCGACCATGCCGGCGATGACCACCATGGACAGGCCGAGCATGATGACCTGGTTGATGCCCGCCATGATCGTGGGCAGGGCGAGCGGCAGCTGCACCCGCAGCAGGGTGTTGCGCGAGGTGGTGCCGAAGGCCTCGGCCGCCTCGACGAGCTCGCCGTCGACCTGGCGGATGCCGAGTTCGGTCATCCGGACGCCCGGGGGCAGCGCGAAGATGATGGTGGCGATGATGCCGGGCACGACGCCGACGCCGAAGAAGATGACGCCGGGAATCAGATAGACCATGGCGGGCATGGTCTGCATGAAGTCGAGGACCGGCCGGGTCACCGCGGACACCGTCTTGGAGCGGGCCGCCCAGATGCCGAGCGGGACGGCGAGGACCAGGGTGACGATCGTCGCGACGAGCACCAGTGTGAGGGTGTCCATCGCTTCGTCCCACAGCTCGACCGAGTCGATGAGCGCGAAGCCCACGAAGGCGAGACCACCCGCGAGCAGACCGCGCAGCCACCAGGCGATGACCGCGACGATGCCCGCGAACAGCAGCGGGGCGGGCGCGGAGAGGACGGCGGCTATGCCGTCGAACATGCCGCCGACGACGGAGCTGATCGCGTCGAACAGCCAGGCCAGGTGGGTCTGCAGCCAGTCGACCGCACTGTCCACCCATTCACCGAGCGGGAGCCTAAACATCGGCGGCCACCTTCTTCGCAGTGGTCGTGGCGTCCTGCGGGAGCTCGATGGGGGTCATCGGCTCGCCGAGGACGGCAAGCAGCCGGGACCGGGGCACGACCCCGACGAGCTTGCCCTTGTCGTCGGTCACGGCGACCGCGACGCCACTGCGCGAGCACGGCGTGAACAGCTCGATGATCGGCGTGGACTCGGAGACCGTGGCCGGCGCCGCCCTGAGGACGTCGTCGGGCGTACGGAGTTCCTCGCCGTCGTCGCCCGTGGTGCCCATGACGGTGTGCGGCTCGGCCATGACGGCGCCCGCGGTGAGCACCCGGGAGCGGTCGACGTCCTGGGTGAAGGAGGCGACGTAGTCGTTGGCGGGGGTGACGAGGATGTCCTCGGCGGTGCCCAGCTGGACGATCCTCCCGTCCCGCATCACGGCGATCCGGTCGCCGAGGCGCATGGCCTCGTTGAGGTCGTGGGTGATGAAGACGATGGTCTTCTTCAGCCGCTTCTGCAGTTCCAGCAGCTGGTCCTGCATGTCGCGGCGGATCAGCGGGTCCAGCGCGCTGAACGACTCGTCCATCAGGAGCAGGTCGGCGTCGGTGGCGAGGGCGCGGGCCAGGCCGACGCGCTGCTGCATACCGCCGGACAGCTCGTCGGGCCAGGACTTCTCCCAGCCGGCGAGGCCGGTCAGCTCCAGCGCCTCGGCGGCGCGCTTCTCGCGCTCGGCACGCGGCACACCCTGCACTTCGAGTCCGTACGCGGCGTTCTCCAGAACGCTCCGGTGCGGGAACAGGGCGAAGTGCTGGAAGACCATGCTGATCTTCGAGGAGCGGACGGCGCGGAGTTCGCGGGGGCTCAGGGCGGTCAGGTCCTGGCCGTCGAACAGCACACGTCCGGCTGTGGGGTCCAGCAGCCCGTTGAGCATCCGCAGCAACGTGGACTTGCCGGATCCGGACAGACCCATCACGACGAAGATCTGGCCCGGTTCCACGGTGAACGAGGCGTCGATCACCGCTGCGGTCGTTCCGTCGGCGCGCAGCTCGTCGCGATCCGCGCCGCTTTCGAGCTTCTGCACGGCTTGATCGGGTCGTCTGCCGAACACCTTGTACAGGTGGTCGGCTTGCAGCCTTGACACATACACCTCACGCGTTGAACCGAAAACGGTCTGCCACCCCCTCCGGCAGACCGTGGAGCGGCGCGGATTCGGTCCGCTTGGCACGCGCTGCAGTGGAAATGGCGACGTGGTCCGCTCCGATGGCGCGCCTGCCCGCACTTACACGAGCCAAACAGAACAGTGACCCAGTTCACTTCTCGGCCGGTGTCAGTGAGGTGCGGCATCATCGGGGTGTGACGCGACGCCTGATGCTCCTCGACACCGCTTCCCTCTACTACCGCGCCTACTTCGGGGTCCCCGATTCGGTGCGCGCGCCGGACGGCACGCCGGTGAACGCCGTGCGCGGTCTGCTCGACTTCATCGGGCGGCTCGTCCAGGACCACCGGCCGGACGACCTGGTGGCCTGCATGGACGCGGACTGGCGGCCGCACTGGCGGGTCGAGCTGATTCCCTCGTACAAGGCGCACCGGGTCGCGGTGGAGACCGCCGACGGGCTGCCCGACGAGGAGGAGACCCCCGACACACTGGCGCCGCAGGTCCCGATCATCGAGGACGTGCTCGACGCGCTCGGGATCGCCCGGGTCGGTGTCGCGGAGTACGAGGCGGACGACGTGATCGGCACGCTGACCGGTCTCGCCACCGGCCCGGTGGACATCGTGACCGGCGACCGGGACCTCTACCAGCTGGTCGACGACGCCCGTGAGGTGCGGGTCCTCTACCCGCTGAAGGGGGTCGGGTCGCTGCAGCTGACGGACGAGGCGTGGCTGCGCGAGAAGTACGGGGTGGACGGCTCCGGCTATGCCGATCTGGCGCTGCTCCGCGGCGACCCCAGCGACGGGCTGCCGGGGGTGCCCGGCATCGGTGAGAAGACGGCGGCGAAGCTGCTGGACACCTTCGGCGATCTGGCCGGGATCATGGCCGCGGTGGACGATCCGGCGGCGAAGCTGACTCCCTCGCAGCGCAAGCGGCTCGACGAGGCACGGGACTACGTGGCCGTCGCGCCGACCGTGGTCCGGGTCGCGGGTGACGTACCTCTGCCCGCGTTCGATCCGGCGCTGCCCACCGAGCCGCGCGACCCCGCCGCCCTCGAAGCGCTGGCCGGCCAGTGGGGACTGGGCGGCGCCCTGCAGCGGCTGCTCTCCACTCTCCGGGCCTGAGATGCTAACTTAGGCAAGCCTAAGAGGAGCTCGCGCCATCGGAGTCCGATCAGCGAGCCGGGCGCCCACTGTGCGAGCTCCTCTCAGTATGTGGAGCAGGGAGAACCTCGTGGCAGAACGACCGGCGCGACAGGCACCCATGGCGCAGGGGGCCCAGGTCCTGCGCACCGAGCGGATCACCCCGCACATGGTGCGGCTGGTGCTCGGCGGTGACGGCCTGGCCGGCTTCGCGTTGTCCGGGTTCACCGACCACTACGTCAAGCTGTGCTTCGCGCCCGAGGGCGCCGACTACGCGCACCCGTTCGACGTGGCCCGGATCCGCGAGGAGTATCCGCGCGAGCTGTGGCCGACCACCCGTACCTACACGGTGCGTTCCTGGGACCCGGTCGCCCGGGAGCTGGCGATCGACTTCGTGGTCCACGGCGACGAGGGCCTGGCGGGCCCGTGGGCGCTCCGCGCGGCTCCGGGTGACCAGGTGACCTTCCTGGGGCCCGGCGGCGGTTACGGACCCGACGCGTCGGCGGACTGGCACCTGCTGGCCGGTGACGAGAGCGCCCTGCCGGCGATCGCGGCGGCTCTGGAACAGATGCCCGCGGGTGCGGTGGCGCACGCCTACATCGAGGTGATGGACGCGTCCGAGGAGCAGAAGATCGCGACGGCCGACGGGATCGAGCTGACCTGGCTGCACCGTGGTGACCGCCCGGTCGGCGAGGCGCTGACCGCGGCCGTGAAGTCCCTGGAATTCCCGGTGGGCCGGGTGCAGGCGTTCGTGCACGGTGAGGCGGGCTTCGTGAAGGAGATCCGCCGCCATCTGCGGCTCGACCGGCAGATCCCGCTGCCACAGCTGTCGATCTCCGGCTACTGGCGCCTCGGCCAGAACGACGACGCGTGGCGCTCGGTCAAGCGCGAGTGGAACCAGCAGGTGGAGCGGGAGCAGGAGAGCGCCGCGTAGGCCGCCCGTCCGGCGCACCCGTGGCGGACATGCACGCCCCGGTCACCGTCCGCCCTGGACGGTGACCGGGGCGTCGGCGTGCGGCGGCGATGTGCACGCGACCGGGTCGTCCGCGTACGAAACGGTGGCGCCGGCGGACACGCGACCCGGGCTCCCACGCGTCGGACGTGTCCCCGTCATCCGCCCCCGACCCGCTCCCCCTGCTCGCCGCCGTACGCCCTGGCCGAGGCGTCCACGTGCGCGAGCCTGCGCAGCGCGCTGAACATTGCCTCGCCCAGCACCGTGCCGACGACCACGCTCTCCACCAGGTCCTCGCGCGCCACCCGCCGTCCCACGTAGTCGAGATCGGCCCGGGCGACCGGTTCCGCGGCGCTCGCGTAGTCGTCGAGCAGCTCGCAGAAGCCTCCGTGCCCGGCCCGCCGCAGTGCGGCCAGCACCCCGGCCAGGGCCTCACCGGCCGGACTCCGCGCCTCCACCCGCCAGCCGCGCCGCTCCAACAGCTCGGCCACCTCTTCGCGGGCGTCATCCAGTTCGGGCCCGGGTTCGCTGCCCTCGAGTGCCGTGATCCGCTTCGCCGCCACGCCCAGCACCGTGTGCACCGGCTGCGCGGGGTCGTCGATCGCCCGAAGTACGTCCCCGATCGCGGAGAGCGAGAGTCCGCCGACATCCAGGAGGGCACGGATCAGCTTCAGCCGGCGCTCGTGCCCGGAGTCGTACGACGCCTGGTTCGGGCTGGTCAACTCCCCCGGGGGCAGGAGCCCTTCCCGCACGTAGAACTTGATCGTCGCCACCGAAACCCCGGACCTGCGGCTCAACTCGCCGATGCGCACGCTGCGTTCTTCCTTTCTGCTCTTGCCAACCCCGCGCCCCATCATAGATAGTTCCACTATCGGATAGCGGAGAGTCTCACTATCCATAATATGTGGTCTTCACAGGGAGTACACCCATGCCGTCATGGCGTTCCTGGCACCGTCCGTTAGTCCTCTTCGCCGCGGCGATGGCTGTCATGGCCGTCATCTCCGGAGTGGGACTCCTGGTCGACGACCGGGTCCTCGCGGGCTCGGCGATCTGGTTCAAGCCCTTCAAGTTCGCGGTCTCGTTCGTGGCGTACGCCCTGGCGCTCGCCTGGATGCTGACGCTCCTCACCCGCGGCCGGCGCACCGGCTGGTGGGCCGGGACCGTGGTCGCGGTCTCCAGCCTCGCCGAGATGGCGATCATCACCGCGCAGGTCATCCGGGGGAAGCGCAGCCACTTCAACCACGCCACCCCGTTCGACGAGCGGCTGTTCACCGCGATGGGCATCACCGTCGCCGTCCTCTGGACCGGAACCCTGGTCATCGCGGTCCTGTTGCTGCGCGCCCGCATCCAGGACCGCGCCGCCGCCCTCGCGATCCGCTCGGGGGTATTCATTGCGCTGGTGGGCGCGGGAATCGGCTTCCTGATGACGCAGCCGACTCCCGAACAGCGGGCCGCCGGGAACCTCGACACCGCGGATGTGATCGGCGCGCACTCCGTCGGCGTACCCGACGGCGGCCCGTCGATGCCGCTCACCGGCTGGTCGACGACCGGCGGCGATCTGCGCATCCCGCACTTCGTCGGCATGCACGCGCTCCAGTTGCTCCCGCTGCTCCTGCTCGCCCTGGTGACGCTGGCCCCGCGCTTTCCCCGGCTGGGCGATCCGCGGGTACGGCTGCGCCTGATGCGCGTCGCATCAGGGGCGTACGCGGCGGTCGTCGCCCTCGTCGCGTGGCAGGCGCTGCGCGGGCAGTCACTGATTCATCCGGACGGCGCGACGCTCACCGCCGGGTCACTCGTCCTGGCCGCCACCGCCGCCGGAACGTATGCGGCGCTGCGGCCGACTCCCGTCTTCCGCACCACGGATTCCGTCGAGAAGGAGCTCTTGTCATGACCGGTGCACTCTTCGAGGTCTCGTTCTGGCTGGCAGCACCCTTCTGGCTGCTCATGATCCTGGCGCCGCACTGGCGGCCCACCGCCCGCCTCGCGGCATCCCCTCTGACCGTCCTGCCGGTGCTGGCCGTGTATCTGATGATGGCCGTGCCCGTCTTCCCCGAACTGTGGACTGCCGTGCGCAGCCCCGACATCGACACGTTCCGCGACCTGACCGTGCTGGCGAACGGGGCGGGGGCGATCTGGGCGCAGGTCATCGCGTGGGATCTGCTGCTCGGCCAGTGGATGTTCCTGGAGGGCCGCCGGCTGGGTGTCCCCGCGCTGGTGATGAGCCCTCTGCTGGTACTGACCATTCTGCTGTCGCCGTTCGGCCTGCTGGTCTTTCTGGTGCTGCGCGCGGTCCGGAAGCCGAAGAGCCGGCCCGGGGAGACCCTCCCGGACCGGTTCCACGACGCGGCGCTCTCCTGACCCAGCGACCGCAGGCGCCGTCAGACGGACTTCTGGTACGAGCGGAAGGTGCGGGTCGACAGCCAGACCGCCGCCACCGCGAGGGCGAGCAGCGCTCCCCCGCGGCTGAGCACCAGCCCCCAGTCGGACTCGGCGGTCAGGGCCGAACGGCCCGCCACCATCGCCCAGTTGACCGGGTTGAAGTCGGCGATCTGCCGCATCCAGGACGGCATCTGGCTCGGCGCCATGAACGAGGACGAGAGAAAGGTCAGCGGCAGCAGCAGGAACGTGTTGATACCGATGATCGACTCACGCTGGCGGACCAGCATCCCCAGCGCGTTGGAGAGCGCGCCGAAGACCGTACCGAGCAGGATCGAGGCGACGAGCAGGATCAGCAGCCCGCCCGCACCACCCGGGTACGTCGCACCGGCGGCCCGGCCGAGCAGCACGATGACGACCGACTGGACGGCGGTACTGATGCCGTTCTGCACGACATTGGCGTTCATCAGCGCGTTCCGGCTGACCGGGGTGGTCAGGAAGCGGTTGAGCGTGCCCCGCTCGATCTCCTCCAGGGTGCCCATTCCGGCCCACATGCTCGACCCGAGGGCGCTCATCACGACAATGCCGGGGATCAGGTAGTCCAGATAGGACGTGGTGCCGAAGCCGCCGAGCTCGACGACCTTCTTGAAGAGGTTGCCGAACAGGAACAGCCAGATCACCGGCTGGACCAGGGAGATGGCCAGGAACACCGGCTGCCTGATGATCGCCATGAGCTGGCGCTGGGTCATGTACCAGGTCTGGGCGATGACGTGACTGCTCATCGGGCACCTCCTGCGGCGACCGTGGCGGGGATCTGCTGGGCGTCCGCGGCCTCGGCCTCGGAGAAGCGGCGTCCGGCGTAGCGCAGATAGACGTCGTCGAGAGAGGGGCGGGCGACGGTGGCGGCGGCGACCGTCGCGCCGGCCCGGTCCAGGGCGCCGAGCAGTACGGGGACGGCGGCGGCGCCGTCCTCGGCACGGACGCTGACCCGGCGGCCCTCGGCCAGCACCTCGTACACCCCGGGCAGTCCGGTGAGCGCGGCGGTGACCGCCGCACGGTCCGCGTCGGTGCGCAGCTCCATGTGGACGGCGTCGCCGCGGAGTTCGCCCTTGAGTTCGTCGGGGGTGCCCTCGACGACGATCCGGCCGCGGTCGACGATCGCGATGCGTTCGGCGAGCCGGTCGGCCTCCTCCAGGTAGTGCGTGGTGAGCACGATGGTCAGGCCCTCGTCGCCGGCCAGCCGGGCGATCTCGTCCCACATGGCCGTACGGGCCTCGGGGTCGAGTCCGGTGGTGGGCTCGTCGAGGAACAGCACCTCGGGGCGGTGGACCAGGCCGAGCGCCACGTCCAGGCGCCGCTGCATTCCGCCGGAGTACCCCTTGACCTGCCGCGTCCCCGCGTCGGCGAGGTCGAAGCGGTCCAGCAGTTCATCGGCGCGGCGCTGGACCGCGGCGCCCCGCATCCCGTACAGCCTGCCCTGCAGCAGCAGGTTCTCCCGGCCGGTGGCGACCGGGTCGGCGCCGGACTTCTGGGCGACGACGCCGATCGCGCGGCGGACCCGGTCGGGGTGGCGCAGCACATCGTGTCCGGCGACTTTCGCGGCGCCGGAGTCGGGGCGGGCGAGGGTGGTGAGGATCTTGACGGTGGTGGACTTCCCGGCGCCGTTGGGGCCGAGGAGTCCGAAGACCGTGCCGGCACCGACGGTGAGGTCCATGCCGTTCAGTGCGGTGACGTCGCCGGGATAGGTCTTGATCAGTTGTCGCGCCTCTACTGCGGGCGCACGGGTGCTCATGACGGAGCTCTCCTGTGGTCAGCGGGGTGTTCGGGCATGCCGAACCGATCCGCGTGAGGAGAGCCGGGCTATCCTGGGTGTGCCGCACCTCGATCGCCTGGCTCGCCCTCACGGCATGGCCGGTCCGGGGTTCGAGACCCTGGCGGGCGCTGCTCCAACAGCCCCTGCCGGGGTCTTTCTCTTTCTTCGGTACCGCTTGGCGCTACGCCTTCCGCTCGGGATCGAGGACGATCTCCTGTTCGTCGAGGTCCTGCCAGTCCTGCGGAACCTCGCCGGTCGCGTGGAAGGACTTCCACTCCTCGATGCCACTGATCGTGGCGTCGAGAAGCTCGGTACGGAATTTCTTGATCCACTCCAGCTGGGCATCGACCATGTGGAGCTGGTACTCGGTCTCCACCACGAAGACCCGGGGCAGCTTCCCTGTCAGCCGGCCGAGGATGCCCCGCATCGCCGCGGACTGGATCGCCAGCGCCGCCTCCCGGGTTTCCAGCAGCTCCGCGACATCGTCCGGAGGCAGCACCGGCAGCAGCGAGAGCGCGGTCTCGAAGACCGGGTACTCGGCGGCCGGAACGGCGAGCAGATCGGAGAGCCAGTCGACCATCTCGGCGCGCCCCGCCTCGGTGATGCCGTAGAGCGTGCGCTCGGGGCGGTTGCCCTGGCGCTGCACGCCGGCCACCTCGACATACCCGTGCTTCTCCAGGTTCTGGACCACGGTGTACAACGAGCCGAAATTGATCTTGACGCTGTGTTCCTTGCCGCGTCGGCGAAGCGTCTGGGCGATCTCGTACGGATGCATGGACCGCTCGGCGAGCAGCACCATCACCGTGAGCGCCAGTGGATTGCTGAGCTTGCGCCGCTTGGCCACCACCCCCACCGCCCTTCACTTCGTCAGATCATCACTTCGTCATCGAATACTCGTGTACGAACATATCGCGAGCACCCTTACGCGTCAACCACGATGTATCGCGAATTCGTGGCGGCGTGGAAAGATTTCACGCACTGACCGATCCGCGCTGCCGTCGGCTCCGCATCACCTCATGAAACCGATGCGCATCCTGGGAGGAAGCCCGCGTGAAACAAGCCGTGCACATCAGCGAAGCACCATCGGCGGGGCCCGGTCTCCAGGAACTCCTGGGTCTGGTCGCCCGCGGCGACCAGGCTGCATTCGCCGAGGTGTACGACGCGGTCCGCGGTCCGGTCCTCGGTCTCGTACGGAGTGTGCTGCGCGACCCCGCACAGTCGGAGGAGGTGGCGCAGGAAGTGCTGGTGGAAGTGTGGCGGACCGCCCCCCGCTTCCAGGCTGCCCGCGGCAGCGCCATGAACTGGGTGCTGACGCTGGCCCATCACCGGGCGGTGGACCGGGTGCGCTCCGTCGAAGCGACGACGGCGCGGGAGCACCGGGCGGCGCTGCTGGACCGTACGCCGGAGTTCGACGAGGTCGCCGAGCAGGTCGAGAGCCGGCTGGAGCGGGAGCAGGTGCGCCGCTGCATGCGGACCCTGTCCGAGCTGCAACGGCAGTCCGTCACGCTCGCCTACTACCGCGGCCTGACCTACCGCGAAGTAGCGGAACTCCTCTCCGTACCCCCCGCGACGATCAAGACACGACTGCGCGACGGACTGATCCGACTGCGCGACTGCCTCGGGGTGAGCGCATGAACAAGGTGGATCCCAGGAGCGGGGCCGAACTGCACACGCTGACCGGCGCCTACGCCCTGTACGCGCTGCCGGACGCGGAGCGCGGGGAGTTCGAACGCCATCTCGGCGACTGCGAGGCCTGCGCCGTGGAGGTGCGGGAACTGTCCGAGACCGCCACCCGGCTCGGGCTCGCGGTGTCCGCGGCCCCACCCCGCGAGCTGCGCGACCGGGTGCTGCGGGAGATCACGACCGTGTGGCAGAACCAGGTCGCCCGGGACGCACAGGAGGAAGGGCACCGGGGCCGGCAGCGGAGCGAGCAGGTGGCGCAGGTTCTCGCGGCGCCGGACGCGAAGGCGAAGTCCGGCGCGCCGAAGGGCGGGGCCAGGGGCACGGTCGTGGTCTCCCGGAGCGAGAACCGGGCCGTGTTCGTGGCCTCGGGGATGGAGCCGCCGTCCCACGGCAAGATGTACCAGCTGTGGTTCGACGACCACGGGACCACGCGGAGCGCGGGACTGATCAACCGGGTGGCGACGAGCAACACGGTGCTGCCGGACGGACCGGTCGACGGCGCGTCGGGCATGGGAATCACCGTCGAGCCGGCCGGCGGCTCCGTGCAGCCGACGTCCACTCCACTGGCACTGCTGACCTTCCCGACCGTATGAGGGGCTTCCTGCCATGACCGTCTCGGTGGCGCTGTTCACCTCCGATCTACGACTGCACGACAACCCCGTTCTGCACGCCGCGGTGCGCGACGCGGATGCCGTCGTCCCCCTCTTCGTCCAGGACGACGGCATCCGCCGGACCGGATTCGACGCGCCGAACCGGCGGGCGTTCCTCGCCGACTGCCTCGTCGATCTCGACGCGGGGCTGCGCCGCCGCGGCGGCCGGCTGGTCGTCCGCAGCGCCGACGTGGTGGCCGGGGCCTGCGCCGTGGTCGCGGAGACGGGTGCGGACAGTCTGCACATCGCGGCCGGGGTGAGCGGGTACGCGAGGGAACGCGAGGAGCGCCTGCGTACGGCTCTCGGGGCTGTCGGCTGCGCCCTGCACGTCCATGACGCGGTGGTCACCGCGCTCCCCCCGGGCCTGGTCGTCCCGGCGGGCCGAGACCATTTCGCGGTGTTCACCCCCTACTTCCGCCGTTGGGAGGCGGCGGGCGTACGGGGCACACTGACCGGGCCGCGGACGGTACGGGTGCCGGACACGGCGACGTCCGCACCGCTGCCGACCCGGGCGGAGGTGACGGGCGTCTCCCCGGGACTTGCCGAGGGCGGTGAGACGGCAGGACGCAGGCTGCTGACCTCCTGGCTGCACGGCCCGATGGCCGACTACGGGACCGGCCACGACGATCTCGCCGGGGACGCGACATCCAGGCTGTCGCCGTTTCTGCACTTCGGCTGCCTCTCCGCGGCCGAACTGGTGCACCGAGCACGGGAGAAAGGCGGACCGGGCGCCGACGCGTTCGTACGGCAGCTGGCCTGGCGGGACTTCCACCACCAGGTTCTCGCCGCCCGGCCGGACGCCGCATGGGCCGACTACCGTCCGCGCGGCGACCGGTGGCGGTCCGACCCCGACGAGATCGAGGCGTGGCGTGCCGGGCTCACCGGCTATCCGCTGGTCGACGCGGCGATGCGACAGCTGGCGCACGAGGGCTGGATGCACAACCGGGGCCGGATGCTCGTCGCGAGTTTCCTCACCAAGACGCTGTACGTGGACTGGCGCGTCGGCGCGCGGCACTTCCTGGATCTCCTGGTCGACGGGGACCTGGCGAACAATCAGCTCAACTGGCAGTGGGTGGCGGGCACCGGTACGGACACCCGCCCCAACCGTGTACTCAATCCGCTGATCCAGGGCAAGCGGTTCGATCCACGGGGCGCGTACGTACGGCGGTGGGTGCCGGAACTGGCGGGCCTGGACGGCGCTGCGGTGCACGAGCCGTGGAAGCTCACCGGCCCGGACCGGGCCCGGCTCGCCTATCCGGAGCCGGTGGTGGATCTGGCCGAGGCCCGCGCCCGCTTCGAACGGGCGCGCGGCCTCGGCTGACAGCTGACCACCGGCTGCCGCCCCTCGGCTATCGGCTCTCGCCGCCCGGTGGAAGCGCGTCCGACTCGTACGGCGTCGCTTCGTGCGCCTGGCCGAGCACAAACACGGCGGTCGGTCCCGCCATGCCGATGCCCACCAACCGCGGCTGTCCGCCGCCGATTCCGTGCCATGCCGGTTCCTCCGGTCCCTCGGTTCCGGCCCGCGCCGGGCAGGCCCGGGGTGCGCCGAACGGGCCCTCTCGCAGGGCCCCTCGAAGGTGATTCGCGGCCGGGGCCGGGACGAATCGGTCGATGACCGCCTCTCATCCGATCGGGTGACGGACCAATCCGCCGGGCGTCCGGCGACGAACACCGCATGTGAACGAGGAACAGAACAACGCGCAGGAGCACGGGGCCTCCGGGTCCCGGCGGTCCCGCTGGGCACATGCCGGTCTTGCCGGGCTCAGCGGCCTGATCGCCGGGTTCTGCGCCCTGGCCGTGGCCGAACTGGTCTCGGCTGTCGTACGTCCGGAGGCGGGTCCGGTCGCGGCGGTGGGTGGGGTGGTCATCGACCGCACTCCCCCGGTCGTGAAGGACTTCGCCGTACGGCACTTCGGCACGGCCGACAAGCTGGTGCTCGAACTGGGCATCCTGGCGCTGCTGGCGGTTTTCGCCGTGGCGGTCGGGCTGCTGGCGCTGCGGCACCGGCTGCTCGGCTCGGCGGCCGTTCTGGTCTTCGGCGTGGTGGGGGCAGTGGCGGCGGTGGGACGGCCGGAGGGCAGCCCCGCCGATGCCCTGCCCTCGGTGGTGGGTGCCGTACTGGCCGCAGAGGTGCTGTATCTCCTGGTCGGACGGCTCGGCCCGGTACCCCGTCCCTCTCCCGCGGCCGGCGAGAGGGACGGGCAGGGGGACGGCGCCTTCGACCGGCGCGGTTTCGTGATCGCGGCGACCGCTGCGGCGGCGGCCTCGGCCGGTGCGGGGCTCCTGGGACGGCGGCTGACGTCCTCCGTGCAGGCCGGGGCCACCGCCTCACGGCATGACCTGGTCCTCCCGGTCCCCGAGTCACCGGCGCCCGCCGTACCGCCCGGGGCGGATCTGCGGATCCGGGGCCTGAGCTCGTTCATCACCCCGAACAAGAGCTTCTACCGGGTGGACACCGCCCTGGTCGTGCCCCGCATCGACGCCGATTCGTGGCGGCTGCGGATCCACGGCAAGGGGGTCGCCCGCCCGCTCACGGTCAGCTTCCAGGACCTCCTGGGTCGGGAGATCATCGAGCGGGACATCACCCTGGCGTGTGTCTCCAACGAGGTGGGCGGCCCGTACGTCGGCAACGCCCGGTGGATCGGTGTGCGGCTGGCCGATCTCTTGCGCGAGGCCGGGGTGGAGCCGCCGTCGCAGGGCGGGCCCTCCGACCAGATCGTGGCGCGTTCCGTCGACGGCATGACGATCGGCACGCCGGTCGAGACGGTCATGGACGGGCGCGACGCGATCCTCGCCCTCGGCATGAACGGCGAACCCCTGCCGTTCGCGCACGGCTTCCCGGTCCGCATGGTGGTGCCGGGACTCTACGGGTACGTCTCGGCCTGCAAGTGGATCAAGGACATCGAGCTGACGACGTTCGCCTCGTACGACGCGTACTGGGTCAGGCGCAGCTGGTCCCAGCAGGCGCCGGTCAAGACGGAGTCCCGGATCGACACGCCGCGTCCGTTCGCCTCACCGAAGCCCGGCATCGTGCCCGTCGCCGGGGTGGCCTGGGCCCAGCGCCGGGGGATCTCACGAGTGGAGGTCCGGGTGGACGGCGGCCCGTGGCATCGGGCCCGGCTCGCGGCGGAGGACAGCCGGGACACCTGGCGCCAGTGGGTGTGGGAGTGGCCGGCCACCTCCGGCAATCACACGCTGGAGGTCCGTGCGACCGACGGGACGGGCGCCACCCAGACCGGCGAACGCGCCGGCACCGTCCCGGACGGTGCGACCGGCTGGCACTCGGTGGTGGTCGACGTCTCCTGACCCGTCATGTCCCGCTCCTTCGTTCCTCGCGTACTCGATGGGTGGTTCACGGCCCTGTTGCTGTCCGCGACGGTGCTGGTGGGCGCGGCATATCGCGCGTACCGGAGCAGGTCTTAGGCTGCCGCCATGAAGCAAGGGGGCAGCCAGGACCGCGTGGTGGGCGCCGTGGTCGGTTCGGCGGTCGGCGACGCGCTCGGGGCGCCGTTCGAGTTCGGGCCCGCGGGTGTGTACGCGGACCGCTTCCCCGATGGTGTCGGCACGATGTGCGGGGGCGGTGGCTGGGATCCGGGCGAGGCGACGGACGATACGCAGATGGCCGTACTGGTCGGTGAGTCGCTGCTCGAGCGGGACGGGCTCGATCTGCCCGACATCTTCGACCGGTTCCGGCGGTGGGCCGCGGGTGAGCCGAAGGACATCGGTCTGCAGACCGAGTACGTCCTGACGAGCGGCGACCCCTGGGACCGGGCCGCCGCTCTGCACTTCCAGGTCAACGGGCGCGCGGCGGGCAACGGTTCGCTGATGCGGGCCGCCACCTCCGCCGTGTACTTCGCGAGAACCGACGGCCCGGAGCAGGCGGCGCGGGCCACGACGATGGACGCCGCCCGCCGGATCGCGGCACTGACGCACGGCGACCGCGCCGCCTGGGAAGGCACCGCCGTCCTCCACGAGCTGATCCGGGTGGCGCTGAACGGCGACGACCCGCTCACAGCCGTGCCGGGCGCCCTGGCCGACGTACCCGACGACCGGCGCGAACGCTGGGCGACCGTCCTCGCACCGGACTGGCATCCGGGTCTGGCGACGGAGTTCAACGGGGCGGTGTGGCCATGCCTGGGGACGGCGGTCTGGGCGCTGCGCACGACACATACCTTCGAAGCCTCGCTGGCAGCGGCGATCGACGTCGGCGGGGACACCGACACGGTCGCGGCCGTGACCGGCGCCCTGACCGGGGCGGTGTACGGCATGGGCGCGATCCCGCCACGCTGGACGGATCCCCTGCACGTCCCGCTGCCGGGGTACGGGGACCGGGTCCTGCGCACACCGGAGCTGGCGGCGCTTGCCCGGCGCCTGGACGCCCGGAAATCGCAGGATTCACGTTGCCCGAAATGTACACATAAGGCTGAGATAAGCGCAGAATAGTGGGGCAGGCGCCTACAGCACCCCCCCTCACACCACGGTCGGGCCTGCAGGATCGAAGGAGACGACTCTCATGTCCAACGTCTCACACACCCGCGCCGACATCACCAGCCACCCGGATGTGTCCGAAATGCGGGAGCGCTATGCCCGCATGCTCGGTGGTCGCGATGTGGCGCTCGTCGACGGACCGGTGTTCCTCGTCGGCCTCTACTGCGCCGTCTCGCCCTGGGTACTTCACTTCACCGCAAGCCAGCCCACCCTCGTGCAGCACAACCTGATCATGGGAATCGCGATCGCGGTGCTGGGACTCGGGTTCACGGCGATGCCGGACCGGATGTACGGCCTGAGCTGGGCCATCTGCGCCATGGGCATCTGGATGATCGTCTCGCCGTGGGTCGTCGGCAGCAGCCCCGACATGGGCGTCGTCCTCAACAACGTCATCATCGGCGGTCTGACCCTCCTGCTGGGGCTGGTCTGTGCCGGAGCGGCGGCGAGGAGCAATCGGACCCAGGGCACGCCCCTCAGCACTCCCTGAACGACGAAGGAGCGTGAGCTTCCGGCCGGTCCGCACGCAGCGGACCGGCCGAGGCACGTCCGGGGAAGGTCCTCGGGTGCCGGGTCCGCCGGCAGCCGTGCGCAAACTACGCGCGCTCCGCGACCACGATCCGCACCGCGTCCGCCGTCGCCTCCGCGAACGCGGCCACCGGCCGTTCCGGTCCGGACCGGCGCACCGGGATCACGCCTTCGATCAGTCCGAAGACCAGGTCGGTCCGGAGTGCCGGTTCCGGCTCGTCCAGCGCTGCCCCCGCACGGGTCGCCGCCAGCAGCGTCCCCCATGCCTCCTTCAGCTCCGCCCGCACCCGGTGGAACCCGGCGAACCGCGCGGCCTGCACCTCGGGCGGTACGTACAGCGCACCCGGGTTGTACGGCCCGCCGCACAGCAGCGCCACGTCCGAGCGGCAGAGCTCCCGGAGCCGTTCCTCGGCGGTCGCGCCTGTCTCGACCGCTGACCGGACACATGGTTGACGCCCTGCCGTTCCGCCTGTTCCACTGAGCGGATGCGTCCTCAGCTGCGGCTGGTCACCCGCGACCACATCGACTTCGGTCGAGTGTGGTCGGCCTCGTGTCGTCCCTGACTGCTCATACGTCAGCGCGTCAGCACCGCGCACCACCCGACCGGTTCACCGCAGCACGAGATGAGGCTTTGTCATGCCCGTCGAATTTCTCGGCATCGCAGCAACCAATGAAGGATCCGAGGTGACGCCCCGCTCCGGGGTGTCCTTCGACAAGGAATACACGCTCAAGCTCGCACGCGCGCATGAGGACCACGGCTGGGACCGGGTGCTCTTCGCCTACGGCTCGGGCTCCCCCGACCCGTCCCCGGCGGCCGCCTACATCGCGGCCCGCACGGACACCCTGCAGATCCTGGTCGCGCACCGGCCCAACGTCTCGTACCCGACGTTCGCCGCGAAGACCTTTGCCACCCTGGACCGGATCAGTGACGGCCGCCTCGCCGTGCACTTCATCACCGGCGGCAACGATCACGAGCAGCAGCGCGAGGGCGACTTCCTCACCAAGGACGAGCGGTACGCCCGCACCCGCGAGGCCATCCAGATCATCAAGAAGGCCTGGACCTCGCACGAGCCCTTCGATCACGAGGGCACCCACTACCGCTTCAACGACTTCGTGAGCGACACCTTCCCCGTCCAACAGCCCCACCCACGTGTCTCGTTCGGCGGTTCCTCGCCGGCGGCCTACGCGGCAGGGGGCGCAGAGGCCGACATCTACTGCCTCTGGGGCGAGCCTCTCGCCGAGACCGCGGAGCAGATCGCCGCAGTCCAGGCGGCTGCGAAGGCGGCAGGACGCGCCGACGTCCCGAAGATCCAGGTCGCCTTCCGCCCGATCATCGCACCGACCGAAGAACTCGCCTGGGAGAAGGCGCACCGGACGCTCGACCGGATCAAGGCCCGCAGGGCGGGCGCACCTCTCGGCCGACGCCACCCGCTCCGGAACCCGGAGAACGCGGGCTCCCGACGGCTGCTCGCGGTCGCCGCCCAGGGCGAGCGCCACGACCGTGCGCTGTGGACGCCGACCGCCGCCGAGACCGGTGGCGCGGGCAACTCGACGGCTCTGGTGGGCACACCGGAGACGGTCGCACAGGCCTTGCTGGACTACTACAACCTGGGTGTCGAAGTGCTGTCCGCCCGGGGCTACGACCTGCTCGACGACGCGATCGACTTCGGCCGGCATGTCATCCCGATCGTCCGGGAGGAAGTCGCCAAGCGGGACGCCGCGCGCACGGGCGCCGCGTAACCGGGGGCCGCCCTCGGCCCCCGGTCCTCCGACGCCGGACAGGCCGACAGATGTTCTCGATCGGCGGACGGGCTGGATCTGCCCGGCAGATCCAGCCCGTCCGGCCGTCCGAGGACCGGAGCCCGGGCAGAGCTCCGCCGCGCGGCGGAGCCGCACATCAGGTACGGCGGGAAGGGGCGGGCTCGGGCAGGAACGCCACAAGCGCCTCATCCGAGGCCCGGTCAACCGAACCCGCGGCGCACGACCCGTCACCCCACCGAGCTGTACGCCACAACCCCCCTGAGCACCGCATCCGTTGCCTTGCGCGCAGCGCGTGCGACGGACCCGGCGCCCGCGCCCGGCGGCGCCGCGGCCGCGATCTGCCCCAGCACATCGATGACCTGCTTGCACCACCGTACGAAGTCCCCCGCGGGCATCTCCGCCTCGCGCAGCACCTCGTCCAGCGTCCGTCCCGACGCCCACATGTAGACGGCCCAGGCGAATCCGAGATCCGGTTCCCGCTGCCCGACCCCCTCCGCCTGGTTGATCTTGAAGTCCTCCTCCAGGGCATCGAGTCGCCCCCAGATACGGACCATCTCGGCCATCGCCGTCTTCGCCGGCCCGGACGGCAGCTTCGGCGCCACGGCGTCGTCCGCCTGCCGCGCCTCGTACACCAGCGCGGACACGCACGCGGCGAGCTCCGCCGGGTTCAGCCCTTCCCAGACCCCTGCCCGCAGGCACTCGCTGGCCAGCAGGTCCAGTTCGCCATAGAGCCGGGCCAATCGCCGCCCGTGCTCGGTGACTTCATTGCCCCGGAGATAGTCGAGCTCGGTGAGGAGCGCCACGATCCGGTCGAAGGTGCGGGCGATCGTGTTCGTCCGCCCCTCGATCCGCCGCTCCAGCTGCTTCGTGTCCCGCTTCAGCCGGTGGTACCGCTCCGCCCACCGCGCATGGTCCTCGCGCTCGCTGCACCCATGGCACGGGTGGGCCCGCAACTCGGCCCGGTAGCGGGCGATCTGCTGGTCGTCCGCGGCCTCGGCCCGCCCCCTGCGGTGCCGCTCCGGCACGATGTGCCCTGCCTTGGTCCGCAGGGCCGATGCCAGATCGCGCCTCGACTGCGGCGAACGCGGGTTGAACGACTTCGGCACCCGCATCCGCTCCACCGCCTCGACCGGCACGGGGAAGTCGATCGACGCGAGCCGCTTGACCTGCCGCTCGGCGGTGAGCACCAACGGCCGCGGCCCGTCGTGGTATTCGAGCCCGCGATGCGCGTTGGCCCGCCCGGCGGGCAGCCCCGGGTCCAGCACGAGGGCCAGCCCGGCGAACTTCCCGGTCGGGACGTGGATGACGTCGCCCGGCTTCAGCTTCTCCAACGACGCGGCTGCGGCGGCCCGCCGCTGTGACGCGCCGTGCTTGGCGAGTTCCGTCTCCCGGTCCTTGAGGTCACGACGCAGCCGTGCGTACTCCTCGAAGTCACCGAGGTGGCAGGTCATGCCCTCGCGGTAGCCCTCGAGACCCTCCTCGTTCTTCTGCACCTGCCGGGAGATCCCGACGACCGAGCGGTCGGCCTGGAACTGGGCGAACGAGGTCTCCAGCAGTTCGCGCGACCGGTGCCGCCCGAACTGCTGCACCAGGTTCACGGCCATGTTGTAGGAGGGCCGGAAGCTGGACCGCAGCGGATACGTACGCGTACCCGCGAGTCCGGCGAGCGCCCCCGGGTCCATGCCGCGCTGCCACAGCACCACCGCATGGCCCTCGATGTCGATCCCCCGCCGCCCGGCACGCCCGGTCAGCTGGGTGTACTCGCCCGGGGTGATGTCGGCGTGCTGCTCGCCGTTCCACTTGACGAGCTTCTCCAGGACCACCGATCGGGCAGGCATGTTGATGCCGAGGGCGAGGGTCTCCGTCGCGAAGACCGCCTTGACGAGCCCGCGTACGAACAGTTCCTCGACGACCTCCTTGAAGGTCGGCAGCATGCCCGCGTGGTGCGCGGCGATGCCGCGCTCCAGACCTTCGAGCCACTCGTAGTAGCCGAGGACATGGAGATCCTCGGGTGGGATGGACGCGGTCCGCTCCTCGACGATCTCCCGCACCAGGCGGCGCTTGCTGTCGTCGTTGAGCCGCAGTCCGGCCTGGAGACACTGCTGCACGGCGGCCTCGCAGCCGGCCCGGCTGAAGATGAACGTGATGGCGGGCAACAGGCCTTCGGCGTCCAGCCGGTCGATGACCTCGGGCCTGGACGGGGTCCAGATCCGGCTGCGCTGGCGCCGCTCGCGCTCGCGGTCGGCCTCCCGCACCATCTTTCCGCGGCGCCGCTCGCGCGGGTTGTATCCGCGCTGGTTCTCCATGCGGGCGAGCCGGACGAGGTCGGGACTGACCTCGCGTCGGCCGACGCCGCGGCCGCCGTGGTCGGTCTCCTCCTCGAAGAGGTCGTACATCCGGCGGCCGGCCAGGACGTGCTGCCAGAGCGGCACGGGCCGGTTTTCGGAGACGATGACTTCGGTGTCACCGCGGACGGTGTCCAGCCAGTCGCCGAACTCCTCGGCGTTGGACACGGTCGCCGACAGCGACACCAGGGTCACCGAATCGGGCAGATGAATGATCACTTCTTCCCACACCGCGCCACGGAAGCGGTCGGAGAGGTAGTGCACCTCGTCCATCACCACATAACCGAGGCCACGCAGCGCCTGGGAGCCCGCGTACAGCATGTTCCGCAGCACTTCGGTGGTCATGACGACCACGGGTGCGTCCCCGTTGACACTGTTGTCGCCGGTCAGCAGGCCGACCTTGTCCGCGCCGTAACGCTTGACCAGATCGGTGAACTTCTGGTTGGACAGGGCCTTGATGGGTGTGGTGTAGAAGCACTTGCGGCCCTGACGCAGCGCGAGATGCACGGCGAACTCGCCGACGATCGTCTTGCCCGACCCGGTCGGGGCCGCGACCAGCACCCCTTTACCCGCCTCCAGGGCCTTGCATGCATCGATCTGGAACGGGTCCAGACCGAACTCGTACAACTCGCGGAAGGGCGCGAGTGCCGTGGCCTGCTCGGCGGCGCGGATCCGGAAAGCCTGGTATCGCTCAGCTGGTGAGAGGTCCTCTGTCATCTTGGTTACGAGCCTACCCGTCACCTCCGACAGTCAGCGCGATCTTTATTTCACTGCGCAAGAACCCTGGCCGCGCCCGGCACACAGGTCGCGGTGAGCGGCAGGGCACCGAGCGGTTCACCGTCCGCATACGCGGTGACACCGGCCGCGACCAGCTCGATCGACGAGACCCGGTGCACGGTGACCTTGGGATGACCGAGGTGCGTTCCCTTGTAGACGCGGGGAAACACCTTGAGCAGGGTGGTACGACTGCAGTCCCCGACGACGGTCACGTCGAAGAGCCCGTCGTCCATGACGGCGTCCGCACAGATCCGCATCCCGCCGCCGTACGTGGACCCGTTGCCCACGGCGATGAGCGTCGCCTCGATCTCCTGGACCGGTCCGCCGTCGAGCCTGATGCGGTACGGGATCGGTCTGAAGGCGGCGAGTTCGGCGAGGATCGCCAGGTCGTACTTGAACCGCCCGCCGACCCAGCGCATCCGGTTGCCCCGGTCGTTGACCCGGGAGTCGAAGCCGGAGGCGAGCACCGAACCGAACCATCGCTCCCCGACCCTGCCGAGGTCGATCTCGCGGATGCTCCCGCCCTTGAGCGCCTCGGCCGCGAGCCGTCCGGCGGCGGCCGGGTCCCGTATCGGCAGGCCGAGAGCGCGGGCGAAGTCGTTTCCGGTGCCGACGGCGACGACACCGAGGGGTGTCATGGTCCCCGCGACGGCCTGGAGGGCGAGGGACATCATGCCGTCCCCGCCCACGGCAATCAGCGCACCGGTTCCGCCCGCGACGGCCTCACGGGCCCGCCGCAGCGCATCGTCGGCGTCCTCGCCCAGCACCGTGCGTACGGAGAATCCTGCGGCCCGCAACGCGGAAGCGGCCGGCTGCGCGGCGTGCGCGCCCCGGCCGCGTCCTGCGGTGGGATTGACGAAGAGGGTGATCTCGCTGGTCACCCGGGGGACCTTACAAGGTCAGGTGATGTCGTCGTAACCGTTCACCCGGTCACGGTCCGGCCCCGCTTGTGCGGGCAGCGACCCGCCCGTCGACACCGATTCGATCTCACCGATGTCCTCGGGGGTCAGGTCCAGCTCCGACGCCTCGTCATCGGCGGGTCCTTCCGCCGCACGCAGTGCCTTGCGGCGGTCGTTGAGGAGCGAGAGCGCCGTGGCACAGAAGTACAGGACCCAGATCGGCCCGGCGAGGGCCAGCATGGTGAGCGGGTCCGTACTGGGCGTGGCCAGGGCGGCGAAGACCGTGATTCCCATGATCATCCCGCGCCACCAGCCGAGCATCCGCTTGCCGGTGATGACCCCGCCGAGGTTCAGCATGACGAGCAACAGGGGCAGCTCGAAGGAGAGTCCGAAGACCACCACCATGCGCGTGATCAGGTCCAGCAGGTCATCGAGCGGCAGCTGGTTGTCCAGGCCGGCCGGCGAGAAGTCCAGCAGGACCTTGGCCATTGTGGGCAGCGTCTTGTACGCGAAGAAGCCACCGGCGAGGAAGAGCGGGAAGCCCGCGCCGACGAAGGCGAGCGAGTACTTCTTCTCGTGCTTGTGCAGACCGGGGGCGATGAACGCCCACAGCTGGTAGAGCCAGATCGGCGACGAAAGAACGACGCCCGCCATGAGGGAGACCTTGAGCGCAAGGGTGAACGGTGTCAGCAGACCGTTCAGGACGATGCGCGCACAGGTGCCGTCCTCCTTCTTCGCGAGTTCGGCGAAGCTCGCCTCGCAACCGACCGCCTTCAGCACCGGATCGGTGAAGAACTCGATGATCCCCTTGTAGAAGAACGCGGCGACGATCGTGACGACGACGATCGCCAGCAGAGCCTTCGCCAGCCGGTTACGCAGCTCACGCAGGTGCTCCACCAGGGGCATGCGGCCCTCTGGGTCCGTCTCCTGTTTGCGGGCAGACTTGAGCAACCCACGTCCTCATCTCGTGCAGCAGGCCGTCACCATCACGGCGCCTGCGTCGGCCCGGTTGTCAGCGGTTGGTCGAGTCGGTCGGCTCGGCAACCGGACGCGAGCTCGTCACATCGCCGGGCGCGGCCTTGATGGTGCGCTGGGCGGTCTGGTCCTGGGCGGCGTCGTTCGGCGGGTCCGCGGGGGTGGCCGTCGCGGCACCCTCGGACTTCATGGCCTTGGCCTCGCTCTTGAGGATGCGGGCCGACTTGCCGAGCGAGCGAGCCATGTCAGGAAGCTTCTTCGCGCCGAACAGCAGAACAATGACGACGAGGATCAGGATGATCTCGGGAGCTCCGAGCCTTCCGAACATATGCGTGTACCTTCTCACCGAGGCAGCAGGGGTGGGGCTGATCGAGCGTCGGACAGACGTCCGATCTTCGTACTGTCAGCGATCGTATCCCGCAGGAGTAAACGCAGGGCAATACCCATGCATCCTTGCGATTACGGCCCACGCCTCGCTCTCAGGGCCGCCACCAGCAGCGTACCCTCCGAACCTGAGAAACAGGAGGCCCTGCCCGCCCCGATCGACCGGTCCGGCGCACAGCTTCCTGGTCCGTGTCAGCGCAACGCCTCGCCGGTGGCGGCGAGATCGGTTGCGGCCCGTTCGAGATCCTCGGCCGCCCGGTTGATGCGCCGAGTGGTCTGGGCCACCTGTCGCCCCAGGCGCTGGGCCTCGACGAACACCTTGATGGCCAGCACGCCGAGGACGGCGATCCCGAGGAATCCCAGGACGATGGCGAGCATGGGCCAGAACATGCGCAGAGCCTCGATGTTGTCTAGGTGTCACAGGAGCCGGGAGTCCGTGGGTCAGGGGTTCTGAAGGCTGGTGTGGAGGCGCAGAGTCCGCACGCCCCCACCTGTGAGGAGTTCCACTATCCGCTCCCCGGCGGGCTTGCGGACGGCGGCGCCGCACTCGGGGCAGGTGAACGAGTAGAACGTGGTGCGACGGCTGGAGCCGATGGCGAGGCGCAGGGCGCCCGCCGCGAGCTCGAAGCGCCCGCGGCAGTCCGGGCAGGCCGCCTTGAACCGTACGGACTCCGGAACCACCACAGTTGAGATACCCGACATCACAGACATATTGCTCATATCTCCTCAGGTATCCGCTCAGGCAGGGCCGTCGTAGGCGGCGAGCGCTGCCCGCGCCGCCTGCTGCGCGCTCTGCGCCAGCTCCGGCGGGGCGACGATGCGCCCTTCCCCGCCGAGCCGCAGCGCAAGCCTGCGCAGCGACGCCGGATCGGGCGTGCGCAAGGTGATCCGCAGTCCGCCGTCGGCCAGTTCCTCCGCGCTGTCGTGCGGGTAGTACTCGGCGACCCACCGGCCACCGGGCCCGACCTCGATCACCACCTCGGGGTCCTCGGCCGCCGGTTGCACCAGTCCCTCGGACAGGTCCCGCAGTTCCAGCTCTGGCGGTGCGGACGGCTCGTCCAGCAGCCGGATCTCGGCGACCCGGTCGAGCCGGAACGTACGCCGGTCCTCGGAGGACCTGCACCAGGCCTCCATGTACGTATGCCCCACGGCGAACAGCCGGATCGGGTCCACCTCGCGCTCGGTGAGCTCGTCGCGCGCGGGTGAGTAGTACCGCAGCCAGAGCCGGCGCCGCTCCGAGATCGCCCGGTCGACATCGGCGAAGACGCCGCCCTCGGACTCGAAGGTGACCGAGAGCCGGGAGCTCGCCGCCCCGACCTCACCGGCGGCCGTCTCCAGCTTGGCGGTGGCCCGCAGCAGTGCCTGCCGGTCGCTCTCCCGCAGCCCCGGCAGCGTCGCCACGGCGCGCGCCGCAACCAGCAGGGCCGTCGCCTCGTCCGCCGCGAGCCGCAGCGGCTCCGCCACGTCGTCCGGGTTGTGCCACCAGATCCGGTCACCGTCGGTGTCGATGTCCAGCAGATCGCCGCCGCGGAAGCTCGTCCCGCACATGGGCAGGACGTCGAGGTCCGAGATCAGCTCGTCCTCGGTGATCCCGAAGGCCCGGGCCACGTCCTGCACATGGGCGCCGGGGCGCTCCCTCAGATACGTCACGAGGGACAGCATCCGGCGCGTCTGGTCGATCGCGTTCGTCGCCATGAATACGGTCCCTCCTCAGTCCTTGGCCACGGCGCGCAGCCGGTCGACCACATCGGCCCGCAGATCCGCGGGTTCCTGCACGACCACGTCCGGGCCGAATTCGACGAGCCAGGCGTCGAGACCGTGTCCGTACGGAATCTCCAACTCATCCCAGCCGTCGCCGAGTTCCCGCACCGATATCGCCCGCGAGCGCAGCGGGTATCCGGAGCCGGACCGCAACCGGATCAGCGCGGTCCGGGTCGCCGTCTCCCCCGCCCAGCTCTCGACGGTCTCCCGGACGGTCACCACGTCGGGCACCTCGGCGGTGAACACCCCGGCCCGTGAACGGACCCGGCCGGTGATCCGGGACAGGCGGAACACCCGCTCGGCACGACGGTCACGGTCCCAGCCGGCCAGATACCAGTGACCGCGCCAGCACTCGAGCGTCCAGGGCTCGACCTGCCGCTGCTCCGGGCGGGCGGCATTGGCCTTGCGGTAGTCGAAGGTGACCGGACGGCGGTCGCGGCACGCCAGCATCAACGGCTCGAACGCTGCCTCATGGACCGGGATACGGGGTTCGAGGGCGCTGTGCACCTCGTACGCGTCCTCGGCCTCCGGCATCCCGGCGGCCCGGAGCTTCTGGAGCGCGCCACTGGCCGCGCCCGCGAGCCGGGCCTGCTGCCACACCTTTGCCGCCAGCCCCAGCGCCGCGGCCTCCTCGGCGTCCAGCGTGATCGGCGGCAGCCGGTTGCTGTCCCGGCGGGCCAGGTAGCCGATGTCGCCGTCCAGGTTCTCCACGGTCTCGATGACCAGACCGAGCTCGCGCAGATCGTCCTTGTCCCGCTCGAACATCCGGTTGAAGGCTTCGTCGGAGCCCGCTTCCAGATAGGCCTCGATGGAACCGCGCAGCTCGCGCTTGCTGAGCGGGCGCCGGGTCCCCAGCAGGCACAGCGCCAGGTTCATCAGCCGCTCGGCCTTGGCAATCGCCATCGGCGCCCTTTCTCTACGTGCTCTACGACCCTCGACCGTACCGCTCCGGAGTGTCCGGACAAAAGCCAGGAGGGTGCTGAAGATCTCGGCGCGCGAGAGCGGCCAAGATCTTCAGCACCCTCCTGGGGCCCACGCTCCACGGAACGAGGGCCCGTGCAGTCCGGCACGGGCCCTCGTGATGTGTCCGCGGGACGGATCAGACGGCGATCAGGTCGCAGACGAAGATCAGCGTCTCGCCGGGGGCGATACGGCCGCCGGCGCCGCGGTCACCGTACGCGAGGTGCGCGGGGATGGTCAGCTGGCGACGGCCGCCGACCTTCATGCCCTGCACGCCCTGGTCCCAGCCGGAGATGACCTGACCGACGCCGAGCTGGAACTGCAGCGGGGTGCCGCGGTTCCACGAGGCGTCGAACTCCTCGCCGGTGGAGAAAGCCACGCCCACGTAGTGGACCTTGACCATGTCGCCGGCCTTGGCGACCGCACCGTCGCCCTCCCAGATGTCCTTGATCTCCAGGTCGGCCGGCGGCTCGCCGCCCGGGAAGTCGATCTCGGGCTTCTCGATGCTCACTGAACTGCTCCTCCACATGAATAACTGGGCAACCGGGACAGTCTTACATCTTCGCCAGCAGGTCCACCGCGAACACCAGGGTGGACTTGGCGGGGATGGACTGCTGCGCCTTGTCGCCGAAGGCCTGGTCCGGCGGGATGACCAGCAGGACACGGCTGCCGATCTTCTTGCCGATCAGCCCGTTCTTCAGCCCCTTGAGGGTCACCTGGGCCAGCGGGAAGGTCTGGGTCTTGCCCGTGGCGTACGTGCTGTCGAACGTCTTTCCGTCCTTCCACAGCAGGCCCACGTAGTTCACGACAACGCTGTCGGTCTCCTTGATGACCTCGCCCTTGGACTCCAGGATGTAATTGGAGACGAGCTTCGTCGGCGGGTCGGTCTTCTCCGGGATCTTGACCGTCGGAGCCTTGCCGTCGGTGTTGGTGCCCACCTTCGGCAGCTCGCTGTTGTCCTGGGCGACCGCAGTGCCCTCGGCCGACGCCGGGATGTGCGTCGCCTTCAGGATGTCCACGACGAAGACGAGGGTGGCGTTCGGCTTGATGTCGCCCTGCCCCTGCGCACCGTAACCGAGGTCCGGCGGGATGACGAGCTGGACGCGGCTGCCGACCTTCTTCCCCAGGAGCCCCTGGTCCCAGCCCTTGATGACCATGCCGGCACCGAGGGTCAGATCGAACGGCTGCTTACGGTCGAAACTGTTGTCGAACGGCTTCGTGGAGTCCCACGCCTGTCCGAGGTAGTTGACCTGGATCGCGTCGCCGTTCTTCAGCGCCGCGCCCTTTCCCTCACTGACGACACGCGTCTTCAGATCCTTGGGAGGATCGCCCTCTCCCTTGGACAGGGTGGGCTTCTCGCCGAACTTCGCACCCGCGGTGATCGCGGGGAATGCGTTCTTCGAGGCGGAGGCTGAAGCGGAGTCGGATCCCTTGTCGTCGCCGCCGCACGCCGCTGTCAGCAGCAGCAGGGGGACAACGAGAAGGCCGGCAAGTCGGCGCACTGGTTCCTCAGATCTCAGACGGCACAGTTGGTTGGGTCCCCGACACTCTAGGGCGTGCACAGGGCCCCGTACGAGGACGTACGGGGCCCGAGTCGCACAAGAGAGCCGAGGCGCGTCCTGCGCCGGCTCACATACCCGCAATCAGCTTTTCCACTCGATCGTCCACGGAACGGAACGGGTCCTTGCACAACACCGTGCGCTGCGCCTGGTCGTTGAGCTTGAGATGGACCCAGTCGACGGTGAAGTCCCGCCGCTGCTCCTGGGCCCTTCGGATGAAGTCACCGCGCAGCCGCGCCCGGGTGGTCTGCGGGGGCACGGACTTGCCCTCGAAGATCTTCAGGTCGTTGCAGATGCGGGCGGCCTGCCCCTTGCGCTCCAGCAGGTAGTACAGCCCGCGCCGCCGGTGGATGTCGTGGTAGGCGAGGTCTATCTGGGCGACCCGCGGATGCGACATCGTCATGTTGTGCTTGGCCCGGTACCGCTCGATGAGCTTGTATTTCATCACCCAGTCGATCTCGGTCCCGATCCGGTCGAGGTCCTCGGTCTCGATCGCGTCGAGCGTACGGCCCCACAGCTCCAGGACCTGTTCGACGGTGCCGGTGCGGATGCCGCGGCGGTCGACGAAGTCCACGGCCTTCTCGTAGTACTCCCGCTGCACCTCGATGGCGGACGCCTCGCGGCCGCTGGCGAGGCGTACCTTGCGCTGTCCCGTGATGTCGTGACTGACCTCACGGATCGCCCGGATCGGGTTCTCCAGCGTCAGATCACGCATCACCGTGCCCGCTTCGATCATGCGGAGCACCAGGTCCGTCGCGCCGACCTTGAGCAACATCGTCGTCTCGGACATGTTGGAGTCACCGACGATGACATGGAGGCGGCGGTACCGCTCCGCGTCCGCGTGCGGTTCGTCGCGGGTGTTGATGATCGGACGGGAGCGCGTCGTCGCGGAGCTGACGCCCTCCCAGATGTGCTCGGCACGCTGGCTGACGCAGTAGACCGCGCCGCGCGGGGTCTGCAGCACCTTGCCCGCGCCACAGAGCAGCTGCCTCGTGACGAGGAAGGGAATGAGGATGTCCGCGAGCCGGGAGAATTCTCCGTGCCGCGCCACGAGGTAGTTCTCGTGGCACCCGTAGGAGTTTCCCGCCGAATCGGTGTTGTTCTTGAAGAGATAGACGTCGCCCGCGATTCCCTCCTCGTGCAGGCGGCGTTCGGCATCGACAAGCAGGCCTTCGAGAATGCGCTCGCCGGCCTTGTCGTGGGTGACCAGCTCGGTCAGATTGTCGCATTCGGGGGTTGCATATTCCGGATGCGATCCCACGTCGAGGTAGAGGCGGGCGCCGTTCCGCAGAAAGACATTGCTGCTGCGGCCCCATGACACGACACGGCGGAAGAGGTAGCGCGCCACTTCGTCAGGAGACAGTCGGCGCTGTCCCCTGAACGTGCACGTGACGCCGTACTCGTTCTCCAGCCCGAAAATGCGGCGGTCCATGACTGAACATTACGCCTGATGGCCCGAGCTGAAACCGGGTTGGACAGCACCGTTTCGATCATTTTCCGATCCCTGCACGGAAACGTCCGTACGCCCGGGAACTGCGAGGACCCTTCCCGTCGCCAGCAGAACCATCAGCGCGGCCACTCCACCGGCCCCCGCGACGGCGAAGCTCCACGCCGTACCGCCCAGCTCGACGGCCGGGCCCGCCACGGCCGTTCCCGCCGCCGCACCCACCCCGAACGTCGTCACGAGCCAGGAGAACGCCTCCGTCACCGTGCCCCGCGGAGCATGCCGGTCCACGACGATGAACGAGCACGCGATCGCCGGCGCCAGGAACACCCCGGCGAGCGCGGCCAGGGCGGTCATCGCCACCACACCGGGTGTCAGCATCAGCGGCAGATAGCCGAGGGCCAGCAGCGCGACGACGACCCGCAGCCGGCGCTCCGGCGCCCCGGCCCACTGGCGTGCGCCGTACACCGCCCCGCCGATCAGCGCGCCGAGGCCGAGCGCGGCCATCAGCCAGCCGTAGACCGCCTCCCGGCCGTGGTCGTCGGCGTACGCGACGCCCGCCACCGTGATCGAGCCCAGCGCGAGCCCGACGAAGAAGAAGGAACCGAGAAGCGCCAGCAGCCCCGGCGAGCGCAGCGCGCCCAGCCAGTGCGCCTCGCGGGGCGCCGAACGCCAGGTGCGGGAGGGCTCCGACACCACCACGGAGAGCGCACCCAGCACTCCTATGGTGTTGATGACGAACAGCGCGGCGGCGGGCGACCAGAGCGAGACCAGCACCGTCACCAGCAGCGGGCCCACGGTGAACATGACCTCCTGGGCCACCGCATCCATGGCGTACGCCCGGTGCACCCGGTCCTCCCTCCCCAGGACCGTCGGCCACAGCGCCCGCAGGCCGCCCTCCAGCGGCGGCGTGAACACCCCTGCCACGATCACGGCCCCGTACGCCAGCGGAAGCGATCCGAGGCCCACCAGAGCCAGCAGGAACATGCCCAGCGCGGAGACGACGGCCGCGGGGAGCTGGACGCGCGGCTGGCCGTACAGGTCCACCGCCCGGCCCAGCAGGGGCTGCCCGACCGCCGTGGCCAGGCCGTACACCGCCGCGAGTGCCCCCGCCAGGGTGTAGCTGCCGCCCTCGGCCCGGGTGAACAGGACGATCGCGATGTGGGCGGTGCCGCTCGGCAGCCGCCCCACCAGCGTGCCGATCAGCAGCCGTGCGGCATGCCGCGCCCGGAGGATGTCCAGATATCCCGCGGCCATGTCCGCCCCTCTCCCCCGAGGGCCTTCCGGACACCTTGAGGTTTTACGTATAACGTCGAGCTTCATACGTACCATGTGCCCTGTCCTCAGGTCCACCTCACCGTCCGCACCAGCACCGCACCCGCCCAGCCCGGAGGTCCCTCGTGACCAGCGCATCCCAGCCCGCCCCGGCCCGGCCCACCAGCCGCGACGTCGCGCGGGCCGCAGGCGTCTCCCAGGCCACCGTCTCGCTCGTCCTCGGCGGCAAATGGCGCGGCAGGGTCTCCGAGGCGACCGCCGAGCGCGTCCGCGCCGCCACCCAGGACCTCGGCTACCGGCCCAATCTCGCCGCCCGCAGCCTCCGCCTCGGCCGCACCAGGACCGCGCTGCTGGTGGTCCCGGCGCTCACCAACGAATTCTTCGCGCGCGTCTACACCGGCGCCGCCGCCGTCGCCGCCGAACACGACTTCGGGGTCGTCCTCTACCCCTCCCCCGACGGCACGGGCCCGGCCAGGGACCCCTTCGCCTCCGCCCGCGCCGCCCTCGACGGGGTCATCGCCTCGTCCATGGCCGCCGATGCGCTGGACGCCCTGCGCGGCGCCGACCTGCCTCTGGTCATGCTGGACAGCGACCCCGCGGACACCGGCGTCGCGGCCCGGGTCAACCTCGACATCGCCGACGGCATGCGACAGGTGACGGACCATCTGCTCACCCTCGGCCACCGCCGCTTCCTGCACCTGGCGTCGGCCATCGACTCCTGGACCTTCGCCGTTCGCGCCGGGGCCGTCCACGACACCTTGCGGACCGTGCCGGGTGCCTCCGTACGGACCGTTCCGGCGGCGCTCGACGTACGGGCCGGCCGGGAAGCCACGGAACACGCTCTGGCCGCCCCCGGCCCCCGGCCGACCGCGATCATCTGCGACGACGACATCCTCGCCGCGGGCGCCTGCAAGGCCGCCCGCCGGCTCGGCCTGCGGGTCCCCGACGACCTCTCCGTCACCGGCTTCGACGACCTGGCTCTGGCGACCGCCGTCGAACCCGAACTCACCACCGTTCAGCTCCCCGCCGAGCAGGTCGGCGAGCGCGGCATGACCGCCCTCCTGTCCGTGCTCGACGGCTCTCCGGCCGAACCCGGCAGCCTGCCGGTGCACCTGGTCGTCCGCGGCTCCTCCGGGCCCCCGCCCCGTTCATGACGATGCCCCGGCCCGCCGCGAACGGTGGACCGGGGCACAAGGACATCCGGCAGGACTACTCCGGGGACGCCGGCGGCTCCCCGGACTCGGCAGCCCCCGACGACTTCGTGACATCGGTGGGAGCCTCGCCCCCCTCGCCGTCCTCCAGGTCCGACGGGGCATCCGTCGGCGTGGCCCCGCCGTCGGCCTCCAGCAGCCGCGCCAGCTGCCGCCCGACGATCCGCTTGAACTTGCGCTGCTGAGGTCGCGTACGGTCCAGGACCGCCACCTCGAGCCGCTCCGCGGGGATCTCCCGCTCGCTCCCATTGGGATCACGGGACAGTGCCTGCACAGCCAGCTTGAGCGCCTCCGCCAGCGTCATTCCGTCCCGGTGGCGCTGATCCAGGAACGTACTGATCTGTTCCGCATTGCCGCCCACCGCGACCGAGCCGTGCTCGTCCACGATCGAGCCGTCGTGCGGCAGCCGGTAGATCTGATCACCCTCGGGCTCGGTGCCCACCTCGGCGACCACCAGCTCCACCTCGTACGGCTTCTCCGCCGCACTGGAGAAAATGGTGCCCAGGGTCTGCGCATAGACGTTGGCCAGCCCACGGGCCGTCACATCATCACGGTCGTAGGTATATCCGCGGAGATCGGCGTAACGGACGCCGCCGATGCGCAGATTCTCGTACTCGTTGTACTTACCGGCGGCGGCGAAACCGATCCGGTCATAGATCTCGCTGAACTTGTGCAGCGCACGGGACGGGTTCTCGCCGACGAACACAATGCCGTCGGCGTACTGCAGCACAACCAGGCTGCGACCACGGGCAATGCCCTTCCGGGCGTATTCCGCCCGGTCGGCCATGGCCTGCTGAGGTGAGACATAGAACGGCGTCGACACCGGCTATCCGTCCCTTTCTGTCAGTGACGAGTGCATCGAAGAAGCCCCGGGGTCCGGATCAGAGCAGCGCGGCGCGCGGGCCGTCGGGCTGTTCCATCCGGCGCTCCAGGATCGACCGCGCGATGTCGGAGGATTCCGCATCGGCGAGCCTCCGGAAGCCCTCGTCGGTGATGACGGTGACGATCGGATAGATCCGCCGGGCCACATCGGGACCGCCGGTCGCCGAGTCGTCGTCCGCTGCGTCGTACAGCGCCTGCACGACCAGGGTGAGCGCCTCCTGCTCCGTCAGGTCCTCGCGGTAGAGCTTCTTCATCGCCCCGCGGGCGAAGATCGATCCGGAGCCGGTGGACGCGTATCCCTGCTCCTCGGAGCGGCCACCGGTGACGTCGTACGAGAAGATCCGGCCCTTCTCGCGGTCGACGTCGAAGCCGGCGAAGAGCGGAACCACGGCGAGGCCCTGCATGGCCATGGCCAGATTGCTGCGGATCATCGTGGAGAGCCGGTTCGCCTTGCCCTCCAGGGAGAGCTGGACCCCCTCGACCTTCTCGAAGTGCTCCAGTTCCAGCTGGAAGAGCTTGACCATCTCCACGGCGAGGCCGGCCGTACCGGCGATGCCCACCGCCGAGTACTCGTCGGCCGGGAAGACCTTCTCGATGTCGCGCTGCGCGATCATGTTGCCCATGGTCGCCCGCCGGTCGCCGGCGAGCACCACACCACCGGCGAACGTCACGGCGACGATGGTCGTCCCGTGCGGCGCCTCGATCGCCCCCTGCAGGGGCGGCAGCTGCCGGTTGCCCGGGAGCATCTCGGGAGAATGGTCGGACAGGAAGTCCATGAACGAAGAGGATCCCGGCGTCAGGAAGGCAGCTGGTAGACGCCCGGTGCTACGAGTGTTGGCTTCCACGCGTTTCCCTCCAGGTATGCGATGGCCCTGCGCAAGGTGTCAGGATCATCCCCCAACTTGCCGATGGCCGAATTGCAGTTGATGCGGTTACGCCACGGACCCTACCCGCCCCGTGGCGGTGATCCACATGCGCGGCGGAGGCAGCTGTGCCCGCGCGGCACGGGATGGCCTTCTCCCGTACCGCGCGCGCCGCACCGCTCCCCGGTCGTTCACATCGGTGAACTACTGTCCACCCTTCTGAACGAATGAACGGACGAAGTCCTCTGCATTCTCTTCGAGGACGTCATCGATCTCGTCCAGCACCGAGTCGACGTCGTCGCTCAGCTTCTCCTGCCGCTCCTTGAGGTCTTCGGAGGCCTGCGCGTCCTGCGCCTGCTCCTCGACCTCCTCGGTGGAGCGTGTCGCCTTCTGCTGTCCGCCGCCGGTGTCCTTGGTCGCCATATAGCTCACCCCGCTCGGTTCGAAGCACTTGATCAGACCCTACCTACGGGGTCCGACATCGGCCCGGTACTTGTCCATACGCCCGGGGTCATCTCGATGATTCCCGGATCGCGGCCATTTCAGCCGCCCGAGAGCACCCGGACCAGCTCTTCCGCCGTGCGACAGCGGTCCAGGAGCTCCTTGACGTGGTTACGGGTCCCCCGGAGCGGTTCCAGGGTGGGGACCCGCTGCAGCGAGTCATGACCGGGCAGATCGAAGATGACCGAGTCCCAGGAGGCCGCGGCGACGTCGTCCGCGTACTGCTCCAGGCAGCGGCCGCGGAAATACGCCCTGGTGTCCTCAGGAGGCTTCGTACGGGCCTCCTCGACCTCGCGCTCGTCCAGCAGGCGTTTCATCTTCCCGCGGGCCGCGAGACGGTTGTAGAGGCCCTTCTCGGGCCTCACATCCGCGTACTGGAGGTCCACCAGGTGCAGCCGGGCCGCGTCCCAGTCCAGGCCGTCGCGGCGTCGGTAGCCCTCCATGAGCTCCCGCTTGGCGATCCAGTCGAGCTCGCCCGACAGGCTCATCGGATCGTTCTCCAGCCGGTTGAGGGTGTCCTCCCAGCGGATCAGGATGTCCTTGGTCTGCTCGTCGGCGTCCGCCCCGTACCGCTCCTCGACGTATTTGCGGCCCAGCTCGAAGTACTCCATCTGGAGCTGTACCGCGGTGAGTGTCCGGCCGCTGCGGAGCGCGATCAGATGCTGCAGGGTCGGGTCGTGGGAGACCTGGTGCAGGGTGCGCACCGGCTGGTCGACGGCCAGATCGACATTGATGAAGCCGTCCTCGATCATGGACAGGACGAGCGCCGTGGTGCCGAGCTTCAGATAGGTGGAGATCTCCGACAGATTCGCGTCACCGATGATCACATGGAGACGGCGGTACTTCTCGGCGTCGGAGTGGGGCTCGTCGCGGGTGTTGATGATGGGGCGCTTGAGGGTCGTTTCGAGTCCGACCTCGACCTCGAAGTAATCCGCCCGCTGGCTGATCTGGAAGCCGTGCTCGTGGCCGTCCTGGCCGATTCCCACGCGGCCCGCGCCGGTGACGACCTGGCGGGAGACGAAGAACGGGGTCAGGTGGCGCACGATGTCGGAGAAGGGGGTCTCCCGCTTCATCAGGTAGTTCTCGTGCGTGCCGTACGAGGCGCCCTTGTTGTCGGTGTTGTTCTTGTAGAGGTGGATCGGCTGGGCGCCGGGGAGCTGGGCCGCGCGCTCGGCGGCCTCGGCCATGACGCGTTCGCCGGCCTTGTCCCACAGGACGGCGTCCCGCGGGTTGGTGATCTCCGGCGAGCTGTATTCGGGGTGTGCGTGGTCGACGTAGAGCCGGGCACCGTTGGTGAGGATGACATTGGCGAGGCCGATGTCCTCGTCGGTGAGCTGGCTGGAGTCGGCGGTTTCGCGGGCGAGGTCGAAGCCTCGCGCGTCGCGCAGCGGATTCTCCTCCTCGAAGTCCCAGCGGGCGCGTCGCGCCCGGTGCATCGCCGCCGCGTAGGCGTTGACGATCTGGGACGAGGTGAGCATGGCATTGGCGTTGGGGTGTCCGGGCACGGAGATGCCGTACTCCGTCTCGATGCCCATTACTCGCCGTACGGTCATGCGGCCCTCCTTGCCCGGCGGCGTTCCCTTCCGGGATCGGCGCTCAAGTACCGCTGCTTGTCCGGTGCGTGTGCGGTGCCCGTCCCCGCACTGCGCGACTGGGCGGTACGGAAGAGCCTAGAGCGCCTCTGCGCTGGTGGGGAGATCAATTACGTCATTGCTCCGGTGTCGTGGGAGCTGTCCGGAAAGCAACCGGCTGCGGATGCCCGGCCGGGCATCCGCAGCCTGTCTGCGTTCTACAGGTACTGCCCGGTGTTTGCCACCGTGTCGATGGATCGACCGGTGTCTGCGCCCTGCTTTCCGGTGACAAGGGTACGGATGAACACGATCCGCTCGCCCTTCTTGCCGGAGATCCTGGCCCAGTCGTCGGGGTTGGTGGTGTTGGGAAGGTCCTCGTTCTCCTTGAACTCGTCCACGCACGCCTGGAGGAGATGGGAGACGCGAAGGCCCTTCTGGCCCTGGTCGAGGAAGGCCTTGATGGCCATCTTCTTGGCCCGGTCGACGATGTTCTGGATCATCGCGCCGGAGTTGAAGTCCTTGAAGTACAGGACTTCCTTGTCGCCGTTGGCGTACGTGACTTCGAGGAAGCGGTTCTCCTCGGACTCGGTGTACATCCGCTCGACGACGGACTGGATCATGGCGTGAGCTGCGGCTTCCTTGGAACCCGTGTGCTCGGCGAGATCGTCGGCGTGCAGCGGCAGCGAAGGCGTGAGGTACTTCGCGAAGATGTCCTTCGCCGCTTCCGCGTCCGGACGCTCGATCTTGATCTTCACATCGAGACGGCCGGGCCGCAGGATCGCCGGGTCGATCATGTCCTCGCGGTTGGAGGCGCCGATCACGATGACGTTCTCCAGGCCCTCCACGCCGTCGATCTCGGCGAGCAGCTGGGGGACGATGGTGTTCTCCACGTCCGAGCTGACACCGGATCCGCGGGTGCGGAAGAGGGATTCCATCTCGTCGAAGAAGACGATGACGGGGGTACCCTCGCCGGCCTTTTCGCGGGCCCGCTGGAAGACGAGACGGATGTGCCGCTCGGTCTCGCCGACATACTTGTTGAGGAGCTCCGGACCCTTGATGTTGAGGAAGTAGCTCTTTCCGGCGGGCTGGCCGGTGACTTCCGCGACTTTTTTGGCCAGGGAGTTGGCGACGGCCTTGGCGATGAGCGTCTTGCCGCAGCCGGGCGGACCGTAGAGCAGGATGCCCTTCGGCGGCCGCAGTTCGTGCTCCTTGAAAAGGTCGGGGTGGAGGTAGGGCAGCTCGACCGCGTCCCGGATCAGCTCGATCTGGTCGCCCAGGCCGCCGATCTTGTCGTAGTCGATGTCCGGAACCTCTTCGAGGACGAGCTCCTCGACCTCGCTCTTCGGGACCACTTCGTAGACGTAACCCGACCTGGGTTCGAGCAGGAGCGCGTCGCCGGGCCGGATGTTGATGTCGAGGAGCGGTTCGGCGAGCCGTACCACCCGTTCCTCGTCGGTGTGCCCGATGACCAGGGCGCGCTCGCCGTCCTCAAGAATCTCCTTGAGGGTGACGATGTCCCCGGCCCGCTCGAATTCCATGGCCTCGACCACGTTGAGCGCTTCGTTGAGCATGACTTCCTGGCCGCGCCGGAGGTCGTCGATCTCGACACTGGGACTGACGTTCACCCGGAGCTTGCGGCCCCCGGTGAAGATGTCGCAGGTGCCGTCCTCGTTGCCCTGCAGGAAGACTCCGAAGCCGGCCGGCGGCTGTGCGAGCCGGTCGACTTCCTCCTTGAGGGCCACGATCTGGTCGCGGGCCTCGCGCAGGGTGTTGGCGAGCCGCTCGTTCTGTGCGGACACGCCTGCGAGGTTCGTCTGCAACTCGACGATCCGCTCTTCGAGAATCCTCGTATGGCGCGGAGAGTCGGCGAGCTTACGTCGCAGGACGGCGATTTCCTGCTCAAGATAGGCGACCTGGCCGGCTGGGTCTTCGGACCCCCGCCCGGGCCGGATGCCGCGGTTGATGTCGTCGTCGTGGGCTGCCACGGTCCTCACCTCCTCCAAGGGGAGCTGGACGCTTCCTGACCCTACCTGGGTGGGTGATGATTGAAACCCCTAGATCACAAAGACTGCGGGACGTGTCCGATCTTCACCCTTGCGCTCTCCCTCACGCCAGGGGAATACCCACCGTTCAACATCGGAAAGCGGCCGGTTGTATCGTCGAACCGGTCAACACCCGTCAGGGCTGGCTTTTTTTGGTTCGCAAACGCAGGGAACGGCAGGAGAAATGACCGTGCAGCAGGACGCTCCCACCGGCAGCGACACGCAGGACCTGGAGGTCTGGATCGACCAGGACCTCTGCACGGGAGACGGGATCTGTGTGCAGTACGCGCCCGAGGTCTTCGAGCTGGACATCGACGGTCTGGCGTACGTGAAGAGCGGCGACGACGAGCTGCTGCAGGACAAGGGGGCGACGACACCCGTTCCGCTTCCGCTGCTTCAGGACGTGGTCGATTCGGCCAAGGAGTGCCCGGGCGACTGCATTCATGTACGTCGCGTTTCGGACAGGGTCGAGGTCTACGGCCCCGACGCAGCCTGATCCGTCGGCTCCGGCCTGCCGGGTACGGGAAGTGACCGGTCAGGTGCTGTTCGCTTCACTCTGCACGGCGCGGACGAAGGCGCCGTTCCGCCACTGCCAGGTTATTTTTTCCTGCTGGTCGGGACAGCAGCGCGGGGTCTCGGGCGAGGAGTAGCCGAGGAGCGTGGCGGAGATGATTCCGTCACGCACGGTGAAGTCGCCGATGCTCATCTTCTGGGCGGGGTCCACCAGGGTCGCAACGACCCGGGGTGCGGCCCCGCTTCCCTGCGTGAGGACGTAGACACCGCTCGGAGGGGTGCCGGATCCGGCCGCGCAGTGGACCACGGCGACGGTTTCCGGCCGGTCGTCGCCGTCGAGGTCACCGGCGACCTGCTTGGCGACGGTGCTCCCCACCGCCCCGCAGTCCAGCGGGAAGGTCGCCCGGGCCGGATCGGGGGCGGCCGCGGGCGCGGTGCCGTGCTGTGCGGCGGTGCGGTGCGGGGGCGAGGCCGAGGCGGTGGCGGCATCGGGCTGGAGCATGCCCGCTGCCGCGACGACGGCGGCCATGGCGGTCGCGGTCACGAGCCACTGCATCGGCCTGCTGTCGGTGTGCGCGAGGTCCGGGAGCTCGGAGGTCTGCACGCGGGATGTCTCCTGTGGTTCCTGTGGTGCGGCGATGCCGGGAAGGCGGGGCGTCAGCCGTGGAGTGGGGGTGGCCAGCATCGTGCCACACCTCACAGGGCAGTGGAACGCTGGGGTCGGTACGGATTCGGATTCCGTGCACAGCCCCGCAGCGGCAGCCTCCGCACGGGCAACGAATAGGCGCCGCCGCGGAGTTCCCGGTTCGGTCCGGGAACTCCGCGGCGGCGCCGGTGCGTTGTGCCGGGTCAGCCGCGGGAGGAGGAGCCGCTCTGGCTGCCGGGACCGTCGTAGTCCTCGCCGTACGCGCCCTTGGCGGGCCGGCGGCGGCGCAGCGGGGCCTCCACACCGTCGGCCAGGCGGCGCGCGGTGACGAGGAAGCCGGTGTGGCCGATCATGCGGTGGTCCGGGCGGACCGCGAGCCCCTCGACGTGCCAGTTGCGGATCATCGATTCCCAGGGCTGCGGTTCGGCGAAGCAGCCGATCTCGCGGATGGACTCGACGGTCCGGGCGAGCTGGGTGGTGGTCGCGACGTAGGCGCAGAGGATGCCGCCGGGGACGAGCGCCTTGGAGACGGCCTCCAGGCATTCCCAGGGGGCGAGCATGTCGAGGATGACCCGGTCGACATCGGTGTCGGAGAGGTTGTCCTGGAGATCGCCGACGGTGAGCTGCCACGCGGGGTGCGGCTCGCCGAAGTAGCGCTCGACGTTCTGCTGGGCGATCTCCGCGAAGTCCTCACGGCGCTCGTACGAGTGCAGCATGCCCTGGTCGCCGATGGCGCGGAGCAGGAAGGTGGAGAGCGAGCCGGAGCCGACGCCGGCTTCCACGACGCGGGCGCCGGGGAAGATGTCGGCGAACGCCAGGATCTGCCCCGCGTCCTTGGGGTAGACCACGGCGGCGCCGCGGGGCATGGACAGGACGTAGTCGGGGAGCAGGGGGCGCAGCGCGAGGTAGGCGACGTTTCCCGTGGTTCGGACCACACTGCCCTCGGGAGCACCGATCAGCTCGTCGTGCGGGAAAGAACCCTTGTGGGTGTGGAAGTTCTTTCCGGCCTCGAGCGTGAAGGTGTAGTGGCGTCCCTTGGGGTCGGTGAGCTGGACCTGGTCCCCGACCTTGAAGGGCCCGCGTCGGCGGGCGGCACCGGTCGGTTCAGACATGTGACCAGCGTACCGGTGTTTCCCGGGGCTCCGACCGCGCCGGACAGCCTCTCAGGCGGCGGGGCGGGCCATGGCGGCGACGAAGGCGCGTTCGACGTCGGCGGTGGAGAGGACTCCGTAGATCTCGCCGGTCTCTTCGAGAACCAGGTATTCGGTGGCGGGGCTGGCCTTCAGGGTGTCGAGGAGTTCTTCGCCGGTGAGTTCGGCGGAGATCATCATTCCGGCGGTCAGATCCTGGGCGAGGGCGCTGACGGCGACCCAGGGGCGGCGGTGGTCGGGGACGGAGACGATGGCGGCCTCGCGGACGACGGCCTTGGGATCGCCGTTTCCGTCGACGACGACGAGGGCGCGGGCACCTGCCTCGTTGGCCCGGCGGAGCGCTTCGGAGAGGGGGGTGGCGGCTTCCACGGGGACGGCGCGGCGGGTGAGGGTGCGGGCGCGCAGCTCGGGGAGGTGTTCGCGCAGGCGGGCCATGCGGAGGCTGTTGCCCGCCCCGGTCCAGATGATGGCGGCGAGGATCGCGGCGAGCAGGGCGTCGGTGACGGTGTCCATGCCGCTGACGTCGTCGGGGTTGTTCCCGAGCCCGCCGGTGTGGGTGAGGAGCGGGAGGCCGATCAGGACGGCGACGGCGAGAGCACGCCCGACCCAGGCGGCGGCGACGGTGCCGCTCATGGCGCGGCCGGTGATCTTCCAGACGACGGCACGGAGCATGCGGCCGCCGTCGAGCGGGAGGCCGGGCAGCAGGTTGAAGGCGGCGACGATGAGGTTGGAGATCATCAGTCCGGCGAGCAGGACGCCGGGGACGGTGCCGGGTTCGACGAACTTCATGGCGACATAGAAGACGCCGGCGAGTACCAGGGAGAGCAGGGGACCGACAAAGGCGAGAACGAATTCGCGGCCGGGGGTCTCGGACTCCTTCTCGATCTCGGAGACGCCGCCGAAGAACTGCAGCTGGATACGGCGCACGGGGAGCTTGTAGCGGAGCGCGGCGACCGTGTGCGCGAGCTCGTGGACGAGCACGGAGGCGTAGAAGGCGATCGCGAAGAAGAGGGAGACCAGATAGCGGACCGCGCCGAGTTCGGGCAGGACGCGGTCGAGCTGGCCGCCGAAGACCCAGGTGATGAGCGCCGCGACGAGGAACCAGCTGGGCGCAACGTATACCGGCACGCCGAAGGGGCGGCCCATCAGGAGGCCGCCGCCCGGCTCCCGGGGGCGCTGCGGTTTGCCGTTCTCGGGCGCGGCGGGGTCCGTTCCGCCGGCGCCGGGCTGCGGCTGCCCGCTGTCGCCGCTCTCGTCCACGGGGTCCCTTCGGTCGGTGCCGTTCGGCACGATCATGCAGTGTGCGAGGGTCTGTCGTCGATGGTATGCCGCCCATGGCCTCCCGCCCTATCGCGGGGGACGCCGCGAGTGTCAGTGGCGGGTCGTAGGGTCTTCGTCATGACTCCCGTGCCCCGGCCGCCGCAGCCGCCTTCGTCCCTGTCGCCGTCGCGGGCGAGCGACTTCATGCAGTGTCCTCTGCTGTACCGGTTCCGGGTGATCGACAGACTGCCCGAGAAGCCCAGTGAGGCGGCTACCCGGGGCACGCTGGTGCATGCGGTGCTGGAGCGGCTCTTCGACGCACCGGCGGCGGAGCGTACGGCGAGCCGGGCGACGGCGATGGTTCCCGGCCAGTGGGACCGGCTGCTGGAGTCGAAGCCGGAGCTGTCGGAGCTGTTCGCGGAGGATGCGGAGGGCGAGCGGCTGGCGCGCTGGCTGTCGGAGGCGGAGAGCCTGGTGGAGCGGTGGTTCTCGCTCGAGGATCCGACGCGCCTGGAGCCGGCCGAGCGGGAGATGTTCGTCGAGACGGAGCTGGAGTCGGGGCTGCGGCTGCGCGGGGTGATCGACCGGATCGATGTTGCGCCGACGGGCGAGGTCCGGATCGTCGACTACAAGACGGGGAAGGCGCCGCGGCCGGAGTACGCGGAGGGCGCGTTGTTCCAGATGAAGTTCTACGCCCTGGTGATCTGGCGGCTGAAGGGTGTGGTGCCGCGCCGGCTGCAGCTGGTCTATCTGGGCAGCGGCGACGTCATGACGTACGACCCGGTCGTGGGAGATCTGGAGCGGGTGGAGCGGAAGCTGCTGGCGCTGTGGGACGCGATCCGGCTGGCCACGGAGACGGGCGAGTGGCGGCCGCGGCCGACGAAGCTGTGCGGCTGGTGCGACCACCAGGCAGTCTGTCCGGAATTCGGCGGGACTCCCCCGGTCTATCCGTTGTCCGTCCGCCCGGCCGTTCCCGGGCAGGGTGTGCAGGGCAGAATGGACCCGGTCCAGGCCGAGGCCGTCCGGCCGGCGGTCGCTGAAGGAGCTTGAGGAGATCTGGTGGCAATCCGCGTCCTACTGGTCGACGACCAGCCGCTGCTGCGCACCGGCTTCCGGATGATCCTTGAGGCGGAGGGTGATCTGGCGGTGGTGGGCGAGGCCGGTGACGGTCTCCAGGCTCTCGATCAGGTGCGGGCGCTGCAGCCCGATGTGGTGCTGATGGACATCCGTATGCCGCGGATGGACGGGGTCGAGGCGACGCGTCAGATCACAGGGCCGGGCCGGGACGGCCCGGCGAAGGTGCTGGTGCTGACCACGTTCGATCTCGACGAGTACGTGGTGGAGGCGTTGCGCGCCGGTGCCAGCGGCTTCCTGCTGAAGGACGCTCCGGCCAATGAGCTGGTGCAGGCGATCCGGGTGGTCGCGGCAGGCGAGGCGATGCTGGCCCCGAGCGTCACGCGCAGGCTGCTGGACAAGTACGCGGATCATCTGCCGTCGGGCGAGGATCCCGTGCCGGACACCCTCCACACGCTGACGGAGCGTGAGGTGGAGGTGCTGAAGCTGGTCGCGCGCGGTCTGTCGAATGCGGAGATCGCCGCCGATCTGTTCGTCAGCGAGACGACGGTCAAGACACATGTGGGCCATGTGCTGACGAAGCTGGGGCTGCGCGACCGGGTCCAGGCCGCGGTCTACGCGTACGAGAGCGGACTGGTGCGCCCCGGCGCCCAGTGATCCGGCCGGTGCGGCCGGGACCGGGCGCCGGGGCGGCGCCGGGGTTCAGGCGGCGCTGCGGCCGAGTTCCCAGAACTGGAGGTCGGCGGAGGAGTTGACCGACCACTCGACGCCGGTGAGGCCTTCGCGGGAGGCGATGTACTGCTTCCCCTGCCAGATCGGGAGCACAGGAACATCGGTGGCGACGAGGTCCTGGAGCTTCTGGAAGGTCTTGGAGGCGGCGGCGCGGTCGGCGACGCGGCGGGACTGCGGGATCAGCGTGTTCTGGGCCAGCGTGGACTTGTAGGGCGAGTTGAGGAAGTTGTTCTTGTCGAGGAACGGCGCCATATAATTGTCCGGGTCCGGGAAGTCCGGGAACCAGCCCAGGCCGTAGACGGCGTAGTCGCCGCGCTTCTGTGCCGCCCGGTACTTCGCCCAGGGGGTGCCCTGGATGGTGACGTCGAACAGCCCGGTGGCGTTCAGTTGCTTCTTCAGCGTCTTGAACTCGTCGGCGGTGGCCGGGCCGTAGTAGTCGGTCGTGTAGTGCAGGGTGAACTTCACCGGGGTCTCGATGCCGGCGGCCCGCAGGAGGGCGGCGGCCTTGCCGGTGCTGGGCTCGCCGTACTTGTTGTAGAACGAGTTGGTGTGCCCGGTGATGCTGGACGGGATCAGCGAGTAGAGCGGCTCGGAGGTGGCGCCGTAGACCTGGCCGGCGATCTGGCCGCGGTCGATGACCTGGGCGATGGCCTGGCGGACGGCCTTGTTCTTCACCGCGGGGTCGGTGGTGTCGAAACCCAGGTAGCTGATGGCGAGGCTGGGTATCTCGGTGAGTTTGATGCCGTCCTTCGGCTTCTCCAGCATCAGCTTCGCCTGGCCGGGCGACATGGTGCGGGTCATCATGTCGATCTTCTTGTCGTCGAGTGCCTTGCCCATCGCCGCGGCGTCGGGGAAGAGGTCGAGTTCGACTTTGTCGTTGAGGACCTTCAGATCGCCCTTGTACTTCGGGTTCCTGGTGAAGACGACCTTGTCGACCTGGTTGTTCCTGACTTCCGGCTTCATCGTGTAGGGGCCGGAGCCGTCGACCTGGAAGCCTTCGCGCGGGGACTTCGCCGGGTACTTGCTCTTCGGCACGATGCCGGCGGCCGGGGTGGCGAGCTTGTAGGGGAAGGTCGCGTCCGGCGTCTTCAGGTGGAAGATGACTTCGTTGTCGTCGCGGGTCTCGATCGTGTCGATGTTGGCGAGCAGGCCGACGGGTCCGTTGTCGGAGTCGATGCCGATGACCCGGTTGATGGAGTACTTGACGTCCTCGGCGGTGATGGGCTTGCCGCTGGCGAAGGTGAGACCGCTCCGCAGCCTGCAGCGGTAGCTCTCGTTCTGCCGGTCGGTGAACGTACAGCTCTCGGCGGCCTCGGGGACGGGTTCGCCGCCGCCGCGCGGGACGTGGGTCAGCGTCTGCACGGTCTGCCGCAGGACGTTCCAGACGCCTGCTTCGTAGCCGATGGCGGGGTCGAGCGGCGCGGGGTTGTCCTCGGTGGCGACGAACTGGTCCGTGGTGCCGACAACGATGGCTGCGCTGCCATCGCTCCCGCCGTCCGTCGCGCCGCAGGCGGCGAGTACGGGGGCGAGCAGGCCGACGACGGCCGGCAGCACCAGAGTCTTGCGGTTCATCTTGGACGTTCTCCCTCATCCGGCCATTGAGAAAACGACATTAGTGGGAGCCGCCGGTAATCCCTGACCGGTGGTGTTCCATGCGTAATCGAATGGTGAAGGGAATTGTCGCCGCGCTGATTTCCCGGGCAGGGAAGGTTCCGTACAGGACTCCACGAATCGGGACAGTTGGGCGGATCAAAACAGGCATCTCGGGCGATCTTGAAAAAGATCGCGAACCTTCGAGGTGACCAAGCTCACCCCTGAGCCAATCCCCGCCTTGGCATGCCCCCGACTTTTCCCTACGCATGCCTGACGAAACGCGCACACGGCCACGCCGAGAGCTTTTCTATTCATTCACAGAAATACTCTCGGTACGGGGATCAATGCATTCCCGTGACCAGGCCGCGGAGAAATGCGAGATCGACTTCTTCGAGTGAGCCCACCACGACCCGGCCCGATGCGGGCGCGATCGGTGCGACGGACGGTACGGCGACGACCCAGCAGCCGGCGGCCTCTGCCGCGGCGACGCCGGTTGCGGTGTCCTCGATGACCGCACAGCGCTCGGGAGCCGCTCCGAAGCCGGAGGCGGCGGTGAGGTAGGGCTCCGGGTGCGGCTTCGTCCGGGAGACCTCGTCACCTGCGACGGTGAGCGAGAAGTGGTGGTGGCCGACCGAGTCCAGCACCCGGTCGATGATGCGCCGGTGCGAGGCGGAGACCAGGGCGGTCGGGATCTCGTGCGCCATCAGTTCGGCGAGCAGCCGCGCGGCGCCCGGCATCAGCGGCACACCGCGGTCGATGCGCTCCTCGAAGCGGTCGTTGAGCAGCACGGTGAGCTCCGGGAGGGTGATGTCCGCACCGGTGACATCGATGAGATACCCGGCGCTGCGGGTCATCGGCCCGCCGACGACCACGTCCTTCCACGCCTCGTCCAGCCGGTACCCGAGGTCGGCGAAGACCGCCACCTCGGCCTCCCACCAGAAACCCTCGGTATCGACCAGGGTGCCGTCCATGTCGAGGAAGACAGCCTGCAGGGCGGCGCCTTCAGCCGTACGGATCAAGGACGCGGGGACCGTACTGGTCATGCGGCACACCTTCCATGAGGGACGAGAAGGCCGGCCGCCTTTTCCAGGGAAAGGGCGACCGGCCTGCACTGGACCGACCAGTGTACGACTCGTCCCGCTATGGCGCGTCCGACATTTCCTTACCGCGCGTTGAAGTACTTCGCCTCCGGGTGGTGGATGACGATCGCGTCCGTGGACTGCTCCGGGTGGAGCTGGAACTCCTCGGACAGGTGGACACCGATCCGCTCGGGCTGCAGCAGGTCGGCGATCTTCGCCCGGTCCTCCAGGTCGGGGCAGGCCCCGTAGCCGAGGGAGAAGCGTGCGCCGCGGTACTTCAGCGCGAACATGTCCTCGACTGCGGCCGGGTCCTCGCCGCCGAAGCCGAGCTCGGAACGGACCCGGGCGTGCCAGTACTCGGCGAGGGCCTCGGCGAGCTGGACGGAGAGGCCGTGCAGCTCCAGGTAGTCGCGGTAGGAATTGGCCTCGAAGAGCTTGGCGGTCTCGCCGCCGATCTTCGAACCGACGGTGACGACCTGGAGACCGATCACGTCCGTCTCACCCGACTCCTCCGGGCGGAAGAAGTCCGCGAGGCAGAGGCGGCGGCCGCGGCGCTGGCGCGGGAAGGTGAAGCGGGTGCGCTCGGAGCCGTCGTCGTGCAGCAGGATCAGGTCGTCGCCCTTGGAGACGCACGGGAAGTAGCCGTAGACCACGGCGGCTTCCAGCAGGTTCTCCGTGTGCAGCTTGTCGAGCCAGCCGCGCAGGTGCGGGCGGCCCTCGGTCTCCACGAGCTCCTCGTACGTCGGTCCGTCGCCGGCGCGGGCCTGCTTGAGGCCCCACTGGCCCTTGAAGAGCGCACCCTCGTCGAGCCAGGAGGCGTACTCCTTGAGCTGGATGCCCTTGACGACACGAGTGCCCCAGAACGGCGGTTCGGGGACCGGGTTGTCGGTGGCGACATCGGACCGTACGCCGTCCTCGGGCTCCTCGACCTCCAGTACGGCGGTCTCCCGCCTGGGGACGCGGCGCTGCTTCAGCTCGGGGAGGCTGGCGCCGGGAACGCCGCGCTTGACCGCGATCAGGGCGTCCATGAGGCGCAGGCCCTCGAACGCGTCGCGGGCGTAGCGAACCTCGCCCTCGTAGATCTCGTGGAGGTCCTGCTCGACATAGGCCCTGGTGAGAGCCGCGCCGCCGAGGATCACCGGATATTCGGCGGCCAGCTTGCGCTGGTTCAGCTCCTCCAGGTTCTCCTTCATGATCACGGTGGACTTCACCAGGAGGCCGGACATGCCGATGACATCGGCGCGGTGCTCCTGCGCGGCCTCCAGGATCGCGGAGACCGGCTGCTTGATGCCGATGTTGACGACGTTGAAGCCGTTGTTGGACAGAATGATGTCGACGAGGTTCTTGCCGATGTCGTGGACGTCGCCGCGGACGGTGGCCAGGACGATCGTGCCCTTGCCCTCCGCCTCGGACTTCTCCATGTGCGGTTCCAGGTAGGCCACGGCGGACTTCATGACCTCGGCGGACTGGAGCACGAACGGCAGCTGCATCTGACCGGAGCCGAACAGCTCGCCGACGACCTTCATGCCTTCGAGCAGCGTGTCGTTGACGATGTCGAGAGCCGGACGGGTCCGCAGTGCCTCGTCGAGGTCGGTCTCCAGGCCGTTCTTCTCACCGTCGATGATGCGGCGCTGGAGGCGCTCGTCGAGCGGCAGCGCGAGGAGCTCCTCGGCCTTGCCTGCCTTCATCGACTTCATGTTGACGCCCTCGAACAGCTCCATGAGCCGCTGCAGCGGGTCGTAGCCTTCGGCGCGGCGGTCGTAGATGAGGTCGAGTGCGACCTTGACCTGCTCCTCCTCCAGGCGCGCGATCGGCAGGATCTTCGAGGCGTGCACGATGGCGGAGTCGAGACCGGCCTTGACGCACTCGTCGAGGAAGACGGAGTTCAGGACGACCCGGGCGGCCGGGTTGAGACCGAAGGAGATGTTCGACAGGCCGAGCGTGGTCTGGACGTCGGGATGGCGCCGCTTCAGTTCGCGGATGGCGCCGATGGTGGCGACGCCGTCCTTGCGGGACTCCTCCTGCCCGGTGCAGATGGTGAAGGTCAGCGCGTCGATGAGGATGTCCGACTCATGGATGCCCCAGTTGCCGGTCAGGTCCTCGATCAGCCGCTCGGCGACGGCGACCTTGTGCTCGACGGTGCGGGCCTGGCCCTCCTCGTCGATCGTGAGAGCGATCAGCGCGGCGCCGTGCTCGGCGGCCAGTTGCGTGACCTTGGCGAAGCGCGACTCGGGTCCGTCGCCGTCCTCGTAGTTGACGGAGTTGAGGACCGCCCGGCCGCCGAGCTTCTCCAGGCCTGCCCGCAGGACCGGCAGCTCGGTGGAGTCGAGCACGATCGGGAGCGTGGAGGCGGTGGCGAAGCGACCGGCCAGCTCCTCCATGTCCGCGACACCGTCCCGGCCGACGTAGTCGACGCAGAGGTCGAGCATGTGCGCGCCCTCGCGGATCTGGTCGCGCGCCATCTCCACGCAGTCGTCCCAGCGGGCCTCCAGCATGGCCTCGCGGAACTTCTTGGATCCGTTGGCGTTCGTACGCTCGCCGATGGCGAGGTACGAGGTGTCCTGGCGGAACGGAACCGTCTGGTACAGCGAGGCGGCACCGGGCTCGGGGCGCGGGTCGCGTGGGGTGAGGGCGGCGCCGCGGACGCGTTCGACCACCTGGCGCAGGTGCTCCGGAGTCGTGCCGCAGCAGCCGCCGACCAGCGAGAGGCCGTACTCCTGGACGAACGTCTCCTGCGCGTCGGCCAGTCCTTCGGGACCGAGCGGGAAGTGCGCGCCGTCCTTGGTGAGCACCGGCAGTCCGGCGTTGGGCATGCAGAGCAACGGGATGCGGGAGTGGCGCGTGAGGTAGCGCAGGTGCTCGCTCATCTCCGCCGGGCCGGTCGAGCAGTTCAGGCCGATCATGTCGACGCCGAGCGGTTCGAGCGCGGTCAGCGCGGCGCCGATCTCCGAGCCGAGCAGCATGGTGCCGGTCGTCTCGAACGCCAGCGAGCAGAGCAGAGGGAGGTCGCTGCCCATCGCCTCCAGCGCCCGCCGCGCACCCAGTACCGCGGCCTTGGTCTGGAGGAGGTCCTGCGTCGTCTCGATGATGAGCGCGTCCGCGCCGCCGGCGATCAGTCCTTCGGCGTTCTGCTGGAAACCGTCGCGAAGCACGGTGTACGGCGCGTGGCCCAGCGTCGGCAGCTTGGTGCCGGGGCCGATGGAGCCGAGCACCCAGCGCTGCTGCCCGGTGGAGGCAGTGAACTCGTCGGCCACCTCGCGGGCGATGCGCGCACCGGACTCGGACAGTTCGTGGATGCGCTCGGAAATGTCGTACTCGCCCAGGGCGGAGGCGTTGGCACCGAAGGTGTTGGTCTCGACGCAGTCCACCCCGACCGCGAAGTACTCCTCGTGCACCGAGCGCACGATGTCCGGGCGGGTGACGTTGAGGATCTCGTTGCAGCCTTCGAGGTTCTGGAAGTCCTCAAGGCTGGGGTCCTGCGCCTGGAGCATGGTGCCCATGGCACCGTCGGCCACCACCACGCGGGTGGCGAGTGCCTCGCGGAGGGCTTCGGCTCGGTTCCGGCTGTCGGCGGAAGGGGTCGGCGACGGGGCCATGGATGTACTCCCAGGGATGCGACGGCTGTCGGCTTTGCGGCTTCGGTGGAGGCCGCATCTCGTCAGGGTAGCCGGGTGCCGCCTTCGACCGTCACTGTGTCCCACGGAACGGACGGCATGCTGTGCGGGGGAATGTCCGGGGCGTGCGGCGCAGCAGGTTCGCCGCACGATCGAGCATTGGTCGGCATCGACCGATAGTGTTCAGCATTGTCGAACCATAGTGGAGGAGTACGGCGCCATGGCCAAGAACATCCAGTCGCTCGAACGGGCGGCGGCGATGCTGCGCCTGCTGGCAGGCGGCGAACGGCGACTGGGGCTGTCCGACATCGCCTCCTCCCTGGGCCTGGCCAAGGGCACCGCGCACGGCATTCTGCGCACGCTGCAGCACGAGGGCTTCGTGGAGCAGGACGGGGCCTCGGGGCGCTACCAGCTGGGTGCCGAGCTGCTGCGCCTGGGCAACAGCTATCTGGACGTCCACGAACTGCGGGCGCGCGCCCTGGTCTGGACCGACGACCTGGCCCGCTCCAGCGGCGAGAGCGCCCACCTGGGGGTCCTGCACCAGCAGGGCGTCCTGATCGTGCACCACGTCTTCCGCCCCGACGACAGCAGGCAGGTCCTGGAGGTCGGGGCCATGCAGCCGCTGCACTCCACCGCGCTGGGCAAGGTGCTCGCGGCGTACGACCCGGTGGCGCACACCGAGGCGGTCGAGGCCGAGCGGAAGCCTTTCACCCCGCGCACGGTCACCGACCTGGAGGAGTTCGAGTCGGTGCTCTCCCTGACCCGGGCGCGCGGCTGGGCGGACGACGTGGAGGAGACGTGGGAGGGGGTGGCCGCGGTGGCCGCACCGATCCACGACCGGCGCCGGATGCCGGTCGGCGCGGTTGCCGTGACCGGAGCGGTGGAACGCGTCTGCTCCGGGGGCGAGCTCCGTCCGGAGCTGGTCGCGGCAGTACGGGACTGCGCCCGGGCGGTTTCCCGGGATCTCGGCGCCGGGCGCTTCTGACCGTACTGGCGGATCATCGGTAACGATCGGGTCAAAGGCCCGGGAACTCTTGACGCTTCATTCACCAGGGGGAAACACTGCCGTTCATCGGTCGGCATTGTCGAACACCTAACGGCAATACACGCTAGGGTGTGACAGTGCCAAGGGCCGGTCAAGCCCTCACCTGAGGGCACGAACCACCGGAGGGACCCGGGGTTCGGCTTCCCTGGACGAAGGACAAAGGAGTCGCGGGTGTCCAGCTCCGACATCTTCATCGGCGAGACCATCGGTACCGCCGTGCTCATCCTGCTCGGCGGTGGTGTCTGTGCCGCCGTCACGCTCAAGCACTCCAAGGCACAGAACGCCGGCTGGCTCGCCATCACCTTCGGATGGGGCTTCGCGGTGCTGACCGCCGCGTATCTGGCCGGGGGGGTGTCGGGGGCACACCTCAACCCCGCGGTCACCATCGGCCTTGCGATCAAGGGCAGCACCGAGTGGAGCGACGTACCGCTGTACCTCGGCTCCCAGCTGCTCGGCGCGATGATCGGCGCGGTGCTGGTCTGGCTGACGTACTACGGACAGTTCCGGGCCCATCTGACCGACCCGGCGACGCTGTACGGCCAGCCGAGTGAAGAGGGCATGGTCGACCAGGCCGCCGCCCCGAAGGCCGGCCCGGTTCTGGGCATCTTCTCGACGGGCCCGGAGATCCGGAACGCGGTCCAGAACGTGATCACCGAAGTCATCGCGACCGTCGTGCTGGTCCTGGCGATCCTCACGCAGGGCCTCAACAACAACGGTGACGGTCTCGGCACGCTCGGCGCGCTGATCACCGCCCTGGTCGTCGTCGCCATCGGTCTCTCGCTCGGCGGGCCGACCGGTTACGCAATCAACCCGGTTCGCGACCTCGGGCCGCGTATCGTGCACGCGCTGCTGCCGCTGCCGAACAAGGGCGGTTCCGACTGGGGCTACGCCTGGATCCCGGTCGTCGGTCCCCTCATCGGCGGTGCGATCGCGGGCGGGCTCTACAACGTCGCCTTCGCGTGAGCCGTAGAGCTCGGAGCCGTAACCCTCAGATCTCACAGACCCAGGAGCACACCGTGACCGACGCACACACCACCGGCCCGTTCATCGCGGCCATCGACCAGGGCACCACCTCCAGCCGCTGCATCGTCTTCGACAAGGACGGCCGGATCGTCTCCGTCGACCAGAAGGAGCACGAGCAGATCTTCCCGAAGCCCGGCTGGGTCGAGCACAACGCGACCGAGATCTGGGAGAACGTCCAGGAGGTCGTTGCCGGCGCCATCGTCAAGGCGGGCATCACCGCCGCCGACGTCAAGGCGATCGGCATCACCAACCAGCGCGAGACCACGCTGCTCTGGGACAAGAACACCGGTGAGCCGGTCCACAACGCGATCGTCTGGCAGGACACCCGTACCGACGCGCTCTGCAAGGAGCTCGGCCGCAATGTCGGCCAGGACCGGTTCCGCCGCGAGACCGGGCTGCCGCTCGCCTCGTACTTCTCCGGTCCCAAGGTCCGCTGGCTGCTCGACAACGTCGAGGGACTGCGCGAGCGCGCCGAGCGCGGCGACATCCTCTTCGGCACCATGGACTCCTGGGTCATCTGGAACCTGACCGGCGGCGCCGACGGCGGCGTGCACGTCACCGACGTCACCAACGCCTCGCGCACCCTCCTGATGAACCTGCACGAGATGACGTGGGACCAGCGGATCCTCCAGTCGATGGAGATCCCCGCCGCCGTGCTGCCGGAGATCCGGTCCTCCGCCGAGGTGTACGGCCTCGCCAAGGACGGCGTCCTGGCCGGTGTCCCGGTCGCGTCCGCGCTCGGCGACCAGCAGGCGGCCCTCTTCGGCCAGACCTGCTTCTCCGAGGGCGAGGCCAAGTCCACGTACGGCACGGGCACCTTCATGCTGATGAACACCGGCGAGACGCCCGTCAACTCCTACAACGGACTGCTGACGACCGTCGGCTACCGGATCGGCGACCAGAAGCCGGTCTACGCCCTGGAAGGCTCCATCGCCGTCACCGGTTCGCTCGTGCAGTGGATGCGCGACCAGATGGGTCTGATCAAGTCCGCCGCCGAGATCGAGACGCTGGCCTCGTCGGTCGAGGACAACGGCGGCGCGTACTTCGTGCCCGCCTTCTCCGGTCTCTTCGCCCCGTACTGGCGCTCCGACGCCCGCGGTGTCATCGCCGGACTCACCAGGTACGTCACCAAGGCGCACATCGCCCGTGCCGTCCTCGAGGCCACCGCCTGGCAGACCCGCGAGATCACCGACGCCATGACCAAGGACTCCGGCGTCGAGCTGGCCGCCCTCAAGGTCGACGGCGGTATGACCTCCAACAACTTGCTGATGCAGACGCTCGCGGACTTCCTGGACGCGCCCGTGGTGCGGCCCATGGTCGCCGAGACGACCTGCCTCGGCGCCGCCTACGCCGCCGGTCTCGCCGTCGGCTTCTGGCCGGACACCGACGCGCTGCGCGCCAACTGGCGCCGGGCCGCCGAGTGGACCCCCCGCATGGACGCGGACACCCGCGAACGCGAGTACAAGAGCTGGCTCAAGGCCGTGGAACGTTCCATGGGCTGGCTCGACGACAACACTGCCGAGGAGTAATCGACATGACCACCCTGCAGAGCGTCCCGGCACTCGGGACGCACCCGGCCTCCGGCTCCCTTCCGAGCCGCGCCGAGACTCGGGAGCAGCTCTCCAAGGCGACGTACGACCTCCTGGTGATCGGTGGCGGAATCCTGGGCATCTCCACCGCCTGGCACGCCGCGCAGTCCGGGCTGCGGGTGGCCCTGGTGGACGCCGGCGACTTCGCCGGCGCCACCTCCTCCGCCTCCTCCAAGCTGCTCCACGGCGGTCTGCGCTACCTGCAGACCGGCGCGGTGAAGCTGGTCGCGGAGAACCACTTCGAGCGGCGTGCGGTGTCCCGCCAGGTGGCTCCGCACCTGGCCAATCCGCTCACCTTCTATCTGCCGGTCTACAAGGGCGGGCCGCACGGTGCGGCCAAGCTCGGCGCGGGTGTGTTCGCGTACTCGGCGCTGTCGGCGTTCGGTGACGGCGTCGGCCATGTGATCAGCCCGGCGAGGGCGCAGCGCGATGTGCCGGAGCTGCGCACCGACAATCTGAAGGCGGTCGCGGTCTACGGCGACGACCAGATGAACGACGCCCGGATGGCGCTGATGACGGTCCGTGCGGCCGTCGACGCGGGTGCGGTCGTCCTCAACCATGCCGCGGTCACCGGGCTGCGGTTCACCAAGGGCCGGGTGACGGGCGCCGACCTGGAGGACCGTACGGACGGCACGGAGTTCGGCGTCACCGCCCGGCTGGTGCTGAACGCCACCGGCCCGTGGGTCGACCATCTGCGGAAGATGGAGGACCCGAACGCGGCGCCTTCGATACGCCTGTCCAAGGGCGCGCACCTCGTCCTGAAGCGCACCCGCCCCTGGAAGGCCGCACTCGCCACCCCGATCGACAAGTACCGCATCACGTTCGCCCTGCCGTGGGAGGACATGCTGCTGCTCGGCACGACGGACGAGGAGTACGAGGGCGATCCGGCGGACGTCGCGGTCAACGAGAAGGACACCGCGCAGATCCTGGACGAGGCGGCGTTCTCGATCAAGGACCAGCAGCTGTCCCGCGATCTGATCACATACTCCTTCGCGGGTCTGCGGGTGCTGCCGGGCGGTCCCGGCGACACCTCCAAGGCCAAGCGCGAGACGGTCGTGACGGAGGGCCGAGGCGGGATGCTCTCGGTCGCGGGCGGCAAGTGGACGACCTTCCGCCACATCGGCCGTACGGTGATGAACAAGCTGGCCGCGCTCCCCGGGCACCCGCTGGCCGAGGACATGGAGCCCATGGCGCATCTGCCGAAGAAGCTCCCGCTGCCCGGTATCGCCAACCCGAACGCGGTGGCGCACCGGCTGCTGATCGACGGTGGAACGCCCGGACCGCGGATGTCCGCCGACACCGCCCGGCACCTCGCCACGCACTACGGCTCGCTCTCCTTCGACATCGCGCGGCTGGCGAACGAGAACCCGGCGCTGGCCGAGCGCATCCACCCGGACGCGCCGGAGATCTGGGCACAGGTCGCCTACGCGCGTGACCACGAGTGGGCGCAGACGGCCGACGACGTGCTGCGCCGCCGCACGACGCTGACCATCCGGGGCCTGGCCACGGACGAGATCCGGACCAGGGTCGAGGGAATGCTGGCCGACAAGGGCTGACCGGTACCGGCAACGGCCGGCGCACGGGCGGGGGCGGTTTCCACGGGGGAGCCGCCCCCGCCCGCGTACCCGCTGTGACCTGGGGCGGCCGGTTGACGTGCCCTACGGCTGCCGTGCGCGCGCAATGTGACGCGGGGACAGTGGAAACCATGAAGTTCGAGACACTGCAGCGCTTCGCGGAGGAAATCGCTCCGGTGGTAGGGCGCGAGGCTTCGTCGACACTCCGGAATGGAGCGATCGATCACCTCCTGCGGCAGACGGGGTTCTTCCGCCTGGTCCGACCCCCATAATGAAGAGATACATCGGATGTCTTGTGCCGGGGTCTGATCCCGTCCGAATCCAGGAGGACCGTCATGGCTGTCACCGACGAGGCGATCGAGAAGATCAAGGGAATGATCGTCTCGGGTGCGCTACGGCCAGGCGACCGGCTGCCCAAGGAGAGCGAACTGGCGGCGGAGCTCGGGCTCTCCCGCAACTCGCTGCGGGAGGCCGTCCGTGCCCTGTCGCTGATCCGCATCCTCGACGTCCGGCAGGGCGACGGCACGTACGTCACCAGCCTCGACCCGCAGCTGCTGCTGGAGGCGCTGAGCTTCGTCGTGGACTTCCACCGCGACGACACGGTGCTGGAGTTCCTGGCGGTCCGCCGGATCCTGGAGCCCGCCGCGACGGCGATGGCGGCGACGCGGATCAGCGAGGCGCAACTGGACGTGCTGAGCTCCCAGCTGGACGCGCTGGGCGCGCAGCCGTCGGTCGAGGAGCTGGTCGCCTGCGACCTGGAGTTCCACCGCGGCATCGTGCAGTCGTCCGGGAATTCGGTGCTCTGCTCGCTGCTCGACGGTCTCTCCGGGCCGACGACGCGGGCCCGTGTCTGGCGCGGACTGACGCAGGAGGACGCGGTCAGCCGGACGCTGCACGAGCACCGGGCGATCGTGTCGGCGCTGCGGGACCGGGATGCGGAGGCTGCGCGGGCCTGGGCGACGGTGCATGTGGCGAGCGTGGAGCAGTGGCTGAGGTCGACGCTGTGACATGCGTACGGGCCGGTGCGCGGAACCCTCCGCGCACCGGCCCGTACGGACCACGGTTCAGTCCTGCTTCTCGCCGCTCGCGAAGCGGGAGATGACCAGGGCGACGATGATGATCGCGCCGTTGAGGAACTGGTTCCACAGTGCGGGGACGCCGCCGAGGGTCATCACATTGACCACCAGCTGCAGCGTCAGCACTCCGGTCAGCGCGCCGAACAGCGTGCCACGACCGCCCTTGAGGCTGATGCCGCCGATGACCGCCGCGGCGAACACCTGGAAGATCCAGCCGTTGCCCTGCGTCGCGGCGACCGCCCCGTAGTGGCCGGTGTAGAGGATGCCCGCGAAGGCCGCCAGTAGACCGCCGATGGCAAGCACGATCCAGGTGATCCGGTCGACCCGGATGCCCGCGGCCCGCGCCGCTTCCGGGTTGCCCCCGATCGCGTACAGCGAACGCCCGTGGCGCAGCCAGGCCAGCGCCGCGCCGCCGATCGCGAAGAGCACCAGACAGATCCAGACTGCGGCCGGTGCGCCGAGCCACTCGCTCTTGCCGAGGTAGCGGAACGACTCCGGGACGTCGGTGATGGACTTGCCCTCGGTGATGCCGATGTGGAGTCCGCGCAGCATGGTGAGCATGCCGAGCGTGGCGATGAAGCCGTTGACCCGGAGCTTCAGCATCAGGAAGCCGTTGATCGCGCCGATCGCGAGCCCCACCAGCAGGCAGAGCGGGATCGCCGACCAGGTGGGCAGCAGGCCGAGGCCGGCGAAGCGGCCGCCCTCGGTGGGCAGCACCAGCCACATGGCGACGACGGGCGCGATGCCGATCGTCGACTCCAGGGACAGGTCCATCCGTCCGCAGATGAGGATCAGGGCCTGGCCGAGGACCAGCAGGCTGAGTTCGGAGGACTGCTGGACGACGCTGATCAGGTTGTCGGAGGTGAGGAAGACCGGCGAGACGATGAAGCCGATCACCATCAGCACCAGGATCACCGGCACCAGGGAGAAGTCGCTCCACCGGATCAGCTTGAGCCGGCTCAGCGGGCTGTCGTCGCCGAGCCCGCCCTTGAGTCCCCCGTTGATGTCGTCGGCCGTCGACGGCCGTATCGTGCCGGTCATTCCCTTTCCCCCACACCTTCCATGGCGGCGACGAGTTCCCCGTCGGTCCACCCGCTTCCGAACGTTGCAACCACTCGCCCGTGGAACAGGGCGAGCACCCGGTCGCAGACCCGCAGATCGTCCAGCTCGTCCGAGACGACGACTGCGGCATTGCCCTCGTCGGCGACCCGCCGGACGACACCCAGCAGCGAGTCCTTGGACTTGACGTCCACACCCGCGGTGGGCCGGACCGCGACCAGCACGCTCGGCTTGCGGGCCAGTGCGCGGGCGACCACCACCTTCTGCTGGTTGCCGCCCGACAGCCCGGCGACGGGCTGTTCGGGTCCCTGTGTCTTGATGTCCAGCGACTCGATCATCGACCGTGCGAACTCCCTGGTGCGGGAGGGCAGTACGGTCCCCCACGGTCCGAGCTGGTCGGTGACCGTGAGGGTGGCGTTCTCGGCGACGCTGCGTCCCAGGACAAGGCCCTGGTCGTGCCGGTCCTCGGGGATGTACCCGATTCCGGCGTCCAGCGCGTGCGGCACGCTGCCGGACGGCACCGTCCTCCCATGCACGGAGACCGTGCCGCCGCTGGCCTTCCGCATCCCGGCGAGTGCCTCACCGAGTGCGGTGTTGCCGCTGGCCGCGGATCCGGCGAGGCCGAGCACCTCGCCGGGGCGGACCTGAAGGTCCAGCGGCTCGAACTGGCCCTCCAGGGAGAGCCCTTCGGTGCGCAGGACGGGCTCCACCGACGCATCCCCCACCGCTGCCCGGTCACCGCCCGCGTGCCAGGCGGCGGGTCCGCTGCCCTTCTCGCCCGTCATCGCCGTGACCAGTTCGGTCTTGGTGAGGTCGGCGACCGGAGCGGTCAGGACGTGGCGTGCGTCGCGGTAGACGGTGACGGCGGTGCACAGGTCGTACACCTCCTGCAGATGATGGGAGATGAACAGGAACGCCACTCCCTGGCTCTGCAGTTCCCTGAGCTTGTCGAAGAGCCGCCCGATGCCGCGGGCGTCGAGCTGGGCGGTCGGTTCGTCCAGGATGATCAGCCGGGCGCCGAAGGACAGCGCCCGCGCGATCTCGACGAACTGCCGCTGCTCCACGGCCAGATCCCTGGCCCGGGTGTTGGGGTCGACCTGGACGCCGTACTCGGCGAGGAGTTGCTCCGCACGCCTGCGGAGCCTTCCCCAGCTGATCCACCGCGACTCGTCGTCCAGCCGGCCGAGGAAGAGGTTCTCGGCGACGGTCAGATCGGGGACGACCATGGACTTCTGGTAGACGCACGCGACCTTCGACTGCCAGGCCGTGGTGTCCCCGAAGGCGGGCGCGGGCTCCCCGCCGAAGCGGACCGTGCCCGCGTCCGCCTTGTGCAGTCCCGTCAGGACGCTGACCAGCGTGGACTTGCCCGCGCCGTTACGGCCGACGAGGGCATGGGACTCCCCGGGCTGCACGGTGAGCTGCACACCGTCGAGCGCCACGGTGGGCCCGAAGCGTTTGACGACGCCTTCCGCCTCTACGGCAGGTGGTGGTGCCTGGTCCATGGCTAGCTCTTCTTCTCCAGCTGGTTGGCCCACAGCTTCGGGTCGTCGACGTTGTCCTTGGTCACCAGGGGCGCGGGAAGCTGGTCCTCGAAGCCGTTCGGGATCTTGATGATGTTCGAGTCGTGGTCGGTCGGTCCCTCCTTGAAGGTCTTACCGTCCAGTGCCGCCTTGGCGTAGTACAGCGCGTACTTCGCGTACAGGTCTGCGGGCTGCGAGATCGTCGCGTCGATCTTGCCCGCCCTGATGGCGTCGAACTCCTCCGGGATGCCGTCGTTGGAGATGATCGTGATGTGGCCCGCCGTACCGGCCGGCTTCAGCAGCTTCTTCTGCTCCAGCAGCGCGAGGGTCGGCTGCAGGAAGACACCGCCGGCCTGCATGTAGATGCCGTTGATGTCGGGGTTGGCGGCGAGCGTGGACTGGAGCTTGGCGGACGCGACGTCGCCCTTCCAGTCGGTGGCCAGCTCGAAGACCTTGATGCCCGGGTAGTCCTTGTCCATGCAGGCCTTGAACGCCTCGGACCGGTCGCGGCCGTTGATCGAGGACAGGTCGCCCTGGAACTCGACGACCTTGCCCTTGCCCTTCAGCTGCTCGCCGAGGTACTTGCAGGCGTTGGTTCCGTACGCCTTGTTGTCGGCGCGGACGACCATGTAGACGTTGCCCTTGTCGGGGCGGGTGTCGACGCTGATGACCGGGATCTTCTTGTCGTTCAGCGTGTTCAGCGACTCGGCGATGGCGCCGGTGTCCTGCGGGGCCATCACGACGGCCTTGGCGCCCTGGTCGGTGAACGTCTGGACATTGGCGACGAGCTTGCCGATGTCGTTCTGCGAGTTGGTCAGCGGCAGTGCCTTGACCTCACCCGCCTTGACGCCCTTCTCGATGTAGTTCTGGTACGAGTTCCAGAAGTCACTGTCGCTGCGCGGCAGGTCGATACCGACCTTCCCGGCGCCCGCGCCGTCATCGGTGGACTCGCGGTTGCAGCCCGCGAGGGCAGTGACGGCCAGCAGCACGGCGCAGGCTGCCGCACTCGTCGTACGCACTCTCATTGGTGTCCCGTCCTTCGTGGAGTACTGGCTCGATGCTCGGTTGGATGGTGCGGCTCGGCTTCGGTGGGGTGGATCAGTTGCCGACGGGCCGCAGGCGCAGGCCCTGCATTCCGCCGTCGACCGCGAGTGCCGTGCCCGTGACGGAGGCGGCGGCGGGGCTTGCGAGGTAGACGATCGCGGCGGCGACCTCGTCGGCCGACACGAGTCGTCCCATCGGCTGGCGGGCGTCGAGTGCGGCGCGTTCGGCGGCCGGGTCGTCGGCCTGGCCGAGGAGCCGGCCGATCCACGGGGTGTCCGCGGTGCCGGGGTTGACGCAGTTGACACGGACACCTTCGCGGACGTGATCGGCGGCCATGGCAAGGGTCAGCGAGAGCACCGCGCCCTTGCTGGCGCTGTACAGGGCGCGCTGCGGCAGTCCCGCGGTCGCCGCGATGGAACAGGTGTGCGTGATCGAGACGGCGCCGGGTCGGTCGGCCGCCGCACGCCGCAGATGGGGCAGGGCGTGCCTGGCGGTGCGGACCATGCCGAGGACATTGATGTCCAGGACCCGGGCCCACTCCTCGTCGGCGTTGTCCTCGACGGTGCCGATCGAGCCGATGCCCGCGTTGGACACGACGGTGTGCAGCGAGCCCAGTTCGGCGGCTGCCCGGTCCACCGCCTCGCGCACGGCGTCGTCGTCGGTGACGTCCGCCTTGACGGCGAGGGTGCCCTCGGGGGCGCCCGCGGTCTCCCGGTCGAGCACGGCCACGCGCGCGCCGCGTTCCAGCAGCAGCGTCGCGACGGCGGCCCCGATACCGGAGGCGCCGCCCGTCACCAGGGCGGACATCCCCTCGAAGTCGCTTGTGCCGGTCATCAGTTGGCCTCCTCGAGCGTGCGGCGGGCCTGCCATACGGGGCCCTCCGGGAAACGGTGTGCGGCGATCGATTCGGGGAGCATCCGGGCGGAGAAGCCCGGGGAGCTCGGGGCGACGTAGCGCCCTCCTTCGATCACGGTGGGGTCGACGAAGTGTTCGTGGAGGTGGTCGACGTACTCGATCACGCGGTTCTCCCAGCTGCCGGAGACCGCCACGTAGTCGAACATCGACAGGTGCTGCACCAGCTCGCACAGTCCGACGCCGCCCGCGTGCGGGCAGACCGGCACGCCGAACTTGGCGGCGAGCAGCAGGATCGCCAGGTTCTCGTTGACGCCCGCGACGCGCGCCGCGTCGATCTGGACGAAGTCGACGGCGCCTGCCTGGAGCAGCTGCTTGAACACGACGCGGTTGGCGACGTGTTCACCGGTGGCGACCTTGACCGGCTGCCCGGCCCGGACGGCGGCGTGTCCGAGGATGTCGTCGGGGCTGGTCGGCTCCTCGATCCAGTGCGGGTCGAACGGTGCGAGCGCGGTCATCCACTCCACCGCGTCGGCGACGTCCCACCGCTGGTTGGCGTCGACGGCGATCCTGATGTCCGGTCCGACGGCCTCGCGGGCCAGGGAGAGCCTGCGGACGTCGTCGCCGAGGTCTCCGCCGACCTTCAGCTTGATCTGGGTGAAGCCGTCCGCGACGGCCTCCTTCGCCAGTCGGACCAGTTTGTCGTCGGCGTAGCCGAGCCAGCCGGGCGACGTGGTGTACGCGGGGTAGCCCTCGGCACGGAGCCGTTCGGCTCGCTCGGCGCGGCCCGGTTCGGCCGTCCGGAGGATCTCGAGGGCCTCGTCCGGGGTGAGGACATCGGTGAGATAGCGGAAATCGACGAGGGAGACGAGCTCCTCCGGAGTCATTTCCGCGAGGAACTGCCAGACGGGTCTGCCCGCCTGCTTCGCGGCCAGGTCCCATGCGGCGTTGACGACCGCGCCCGCCGCCATGTGCATCACGCCCTTCTCCGGGCCGAGCCAGCGAAGTTGCGAGTCATGGGTGAGCTCGCGGTACAGCGCGCCGAGATCGGCGGCGGTACGTGGCGCCGGGCGGCCCACGACGTACGGGCGCAGCGCGTCGATGGCGGCCGCCATCACCTCGTTGCCGCGCCCGATGGTGAAGCAGAAGCCATGACCCTCGATACCGGCTCCGTCGTCGTCCGAGCCGTCCGGGGCATCTGTACGCAGTACGACATAGGCGGCGGAGTAGTCGGGATCGGGGTTCATGGCGTCCGAGCCGTCCAGTTGCTCCGAGGTCGGAAAACGGATGTCGTGGACCTCGAAGTCCGTGACGGTCTGACTCATGTGCGCCCCCAGGGGAATAACATCGGACCTCTGTTCTGGTCATCCGATGTATAGCGTCATGAAGGCGCCAACGTCCAGAGTTGAGCCGAAATTGACGGGACACAGCTCGGATGAATCCGGAGGTTGGTGCCCTGACTGGGCCGGTGACGCACCCCCTGGGGCCAGGTTCACCCGGCCGTGGACAGGGGCTGCGGCGATGGAGCCCCGACGCCGTAAGGTTGGTGCGTACGCAAGGGAACTTCGGAAGGAGGCCTGGGTGATCGAGCTCGCGGGGGTTCCCGAGCTGATCGACCCGGTCATGGTGGCCGCGTTCGAGGGGTGGAACGACGCAGGTGACGCCGCCTCCACAGCGGTCGCGCACCTGGACCGGGAGTGGAAGGGGGAGGTGTTCGCGGCGCTCGACGCCGAGGACTACTACGACTTCCAGGTCAACCGGCCGACGGTCTGGCTGGACGGCGGGGTACGCAAGATCACCTGGCCCACCACGCGGCTCTCCGTGGTCCGTGTCGGCGGGGACAAGCCCCGCGATCTCGTCCTGGTCCGCGGTATCGAGCCGTCGATGCGCTGGCGCTCGTTCTGCAACGAGATCCTGGGCTTCGCCCATGAGCTGGGCGTCGAGATGGTGGTGGTGCTGGGCGCACTGCTCGGCGACACCCCGCACACCCGCCCGGTACCGGTCAGCGGAGTCACCTCCGACCCGGATCTGGCGCGGACCATGGATCTGGAGGAGACCCGGTACGAGGGACCGACGGGCATCGTCGGCATCCTCCAGGAGGCGTGCACGCATGCGGGTGTGCCCGCGGTGAGCCTCTGGGCGGCCGTGCCGCACTATGTGTCGCAACCGCCCAACCCGAAGGCCACCATGGCGCTGCTGAACCGCCTGGAGGACCTGCTCGGACTGCGCATCCCGCTGGGCGAGCTGCCCGAGGACGCGCGTGCCTGGCAGCTCGGGGTCGATCAACTGGCCGCCGAGGACAGCGAAGTGGCGGAGTACGTGCAGACGCTCGAGGAGGCCCGGGACACCGCGGAGCTTCCCGAGGCGACGGGCGAAGCCATCGCCCGGGAGTTCGAGCGGTATCTGCGACGCCGGGACATCGGCCCGGGCTCCGGACCGGGCCAGGCGCCGGGCGGGCATGCGACGGAGAGCGGCGACGCCTCGTATCTGCGCGACACGTCGAGCGGCCGCACCCGGCCGCCGAAGCCGTCGCGGCCGGAGACGGGGACACCGCCGGGAACCTCTGGCGAGCCCACTCAAGCGCAACCCTCCGACGACGACAACGACTCCGAAGATTCATCGGAGGACTGACGGTGGTGCGCCGGGCGGGCACTCGACCCACCCGGCGCACCACTGTTGAGCGGCCTCCAGTGCCGTGACCGGCAATGTCTGCCCCGCGACGGGGCAAAGCCTGCCGGGGCACTAGGAGCAGCTGAAGCGCGCCGCGGCCCAGTCCCCGTGGTCACCGGTCTTGGATCCGTTGGTGTCGGTGACCTTCAGATGCACATGGCGCGCACCGGTGACGTCCACGTCGACCGGCACGGTGGCCGATGCCCCGGTCACCTTCGGTGAGGTCCACAGCACCTTGCCGTCCGCCTCGACGGAGAACGCCACTTCGCCGTAGCCGTTGATTTCGTCGTCGATCCCGACGTCCGCGGTGAACGCGGTGCAGCGCCCGCCGAGATAGACCTCGATGTCGGAGTCGGCGTGGCTGCCGATCCCCTTCGCGTAGGTCTTCCCGGCCAGGGTGAGGGTGTGTCCGTCGGTCGCGCCCGACTCGCCGTTGCTGCGGTCGCGTTCGGCCGGCCCGTAGCCGTTGGTCGACTTCAGCCACACCAGGTCGCTCGCCCAGGTGTCGGCGGTCGGCGGCTGGGGCATCACCGCGGCCGCGAACCGCTGGACGGTGGTACGGGATTCGCCCGCCACCCGGTAGCGGGCGAGCGCGGTGATCCGGGCCTCGCCGGCCGTGGCGTCCTTCGCCGGGGTGACCGCCACCTCGACCCGCCGGGTGGTGCCCGCCGGGATCCGGTCCACGGTGCTCGCCGGGGTGACCTGCCAGCCCTCGGGGACGTCCAGGCCGACCGCGGCGTCCGTCACGTCGGCACTGCCCGCGGTGACATCGACGGCCACCGTGCCCGCGACGCCCGCCCCGAGCTCCTGCCCCTCCGGCGCGGAGACGACGGCCGTGGCGGCCGCGTTCTTCCCGCCGACGGCGCTGGTGTCCTCCAGCTTCACGCTGAACTCCTTGCCGGTGGAGAGCGGCGCGGTCTTGATCTTCACCACTCCGCCGCGATCGTCCCGGTCGTACCACCAGCCCTGCTTCGCGGTCTTGTACGCGGCCTCGGAACCCAGCCGGGGCAGCTTGCCGTCGAGCTTCACCGCGCTCGGCGCGGACCCGGTGTGCACGCTGAACTCGTACGGCCGCCTGCTCTGCTTGCCGGTGAAGTCCCCCTTGCTCTCCCCGATGTTCACGGTGATGTCGCCCACGCCCCGGACGGGTGCGTCGACGTTCGCCCGCTGGGTGGCGTACCTGCCGTCGCGGTGCTGCCGGGTGACGCCGTCGTCCTCGTACAGCGTGAAGGAGGAAGCGCCCTGCGGGTAGATGTCCCAGGCCAGCGAGGAGTCGGCGGTCCGGTCCTGGTACGAGCGGATGCCCGGCCACATCGGCACACTGGCTCCGGCCTTCACGAAGAGCGGCAGGGTGTCGAGCGGGGCGCTGTAGTGGTCGACGGTCGTGGGCTCCTGGTAGGTGCGGCCGCTCCAGTAGTCGATCCAGGTGCCCTTCGGCAGATAGATCCCGTCGCGGTGGGTGCTGTCCTGGTAGACGGGTGCGACGAGGAAGTCCTCGCCGGACATGAACTCGTACTTCGCCGCGCCCGTCGCGGCCTTCGGGTCGTCCGGGTATTCGAGGACGAGCGGGCGGACCATGCCGACACCGGTCTTGGTCGCCTCGTGCGCGTACGAGTACTGGTACGGCAGCAGCGACTCCTTGAGCTTGAGATAGTCGCGGTTGATGGAGGTGTAGGGCTCGCCGTAGCGGAAGGGCTGCTTGTCGCTGGCCGCCCAGCCGTCCATCGTCATCGTGGTGCCCAGGAACATCTTCCACTGGAGATCCCGGGTGTACGTTTTGGCGCTGCCGCCGAAGATGCCGTCGACGTCGCCCGTCGTGTAGGCGAGTCCGGACATCGTGGCACCCGCGTAGGTCGGGATCTGCCAGCGGATGTAGTCCCAGGTGCCGTACTGGTCACCGGACCACTGGACGCCGCAGCGCTGCGCGCCCGACCAGCTCTCCGGGGCGTAGGTGAAGCCACGGGCGTCGCTGTTGTCCTCGATGCCCTTGTACGCGTCCTTGCAGCCGTCCAGCGCGAACTTGTAGCCCGCTCCGACCCAGGCGACGTCCAGCTTGGCGACCCGCTGGCCGGCCTTGACCTGGTCGGCGATCTTGCCGATGCCGTCCTGGGTCCACAGGCCGAGCTGCATGCCGCGGTCCTGGAGACCCTTGGCGGTCTCGGCGAGGTCCTCGTGGCCGCAGCCGTAACCGTCGTTGACGAGCATCCACCCGTTGGGCATGTCGTGCTCGACGTAACCGTCGGCGACCTTCAGGGCATCCAGGGTGTGGCGCTCGCCGCGGTTGGCATTGTGCAGGTAGCAGTCGGCGTCGCCGATCTCCATCCCGTACACGGGCGGCAGGAAGGGCTTGCCGGTGAGCTTCGTGTACTGCCCGATGACATCCTTGGCACCGTCGCCTGCGAAGTAGTAGGCGTCGAAGCGCTGTTCCTGCGCGCTGGTGGTCACCGGGTCGGTGAACGCGTAGGTGTTGGGCGCGTAGGTGTTGCGGAAGACGCCGTACCCGGCGGAGGAGAGGTAGAACGGCACGGAATTGGGGTGACCGCCGTCGTTCCAGTTGTAGTCGACGCCGACCTCGACGGTCTTGTCGCGGTGCGAGGTGTTGCCGCGCCCGTTCTGCATGCCGGCGCCGTAGAACTGCTCGTCGGCGCCGCGGGCCAGCGTCTGGGTGGTGCGCTTCCCGTCCCAGCTGAGCCCCTTGGCCTCGGACCAGACGAGGCTGCCGTCGGCCCGGTGGAGCTCGAAGCGCAGCGGCGACTTGTAGGCGCGCAGCGTGACGCTGCCGGTGGACAGCTCGTACCGGTCGCTCCTCTCCTTCCACCGGGTGTGCGGCGGGGCGCCCTGCGGCAGGACGATGTCGTCGCCGGTCGGGTCGGAGAACGTACCGTCCGGGGCGAGTTCGATACGGAAGGTCTCGTCCGTGACGAAGCTGACCCGGGCCTCGGCGGAGCCGGCTCTGAGGTGGTAGACGGACCCGTCGGCGGAGAAACCGCTCACATCGCCGACCGTCGTGGCCTCGGGCGCGGCGGGTTCGGCCTGTGCGCTGCCGGGTCCCGCAAACACGGCGACCAGTCCCAGCAGAGCTGCAACTGCCACCACTCTGATGCGCGTTGATGATTGCATAGAGCGCTTTTAGCGCAGCCGCAAGCATTTGACCATGGACAAAACAGGACCGGCCCCGAACTTCGTGGAGAAGTCCAAGGCCGGCCAACAGGCAGAGAAAGAAGGGTTGTTACAGCGCGACACCCAGCAGCGCGTCGACGGTGCGCGAGACGAGGCCCGGTGCACCCTCGTCCGTACCGCCCTCGGCGTTCTGGCGCTCGGCCCAGCGGTCCACGGCGGCCAGAGCGGCCGGCGCGTCCAGGTCGTCGGCGAGAGCCTCGCGGACCTCGTCGACGAGGGCGTCGGCGGACAGTCCGTCGGGCCGGGAGACGGCGGAACGCCACCGCGCGAGCCGCTCGACGGCGTCGGCGAGCACCTGGTCGGTCCACTCCCAGTCCGACCGGTAGTGGTGCGAGAGCAGCGCCAGCCTGATCGCGGCCGGGTCCACGCCGTCGCGGCGCAGCGCCGACACGAAGACCAGGTTGCCCCGGGACTTGGACATCTTCTCGCCGTCCAGGGCGACCATGCCGGCGTGCACGTACGCCTGGGCGAACGGGTGCTCGCCGGTCAGCACCTGGGCGTGCGATGCGCCCATCTCGTGATGCGGGAAGGCGAGGTCGGACCCGCCTCCCTGGACGTCGAAGCCCATGCCGAGGTGGTCCAGCGCGATGGCCACGCACTCGATGTGCCAACCGGGCCGGCCTGCACCGAGCGAGGCACCGTCCCAGCTCGGCTCACCCTCGCGGGCGGCCATCCAGAGCATCGGGTCGAGCGGGTTCTTCTTCCCCGGGCGCTCCGGGTCGCCCCCGCGCTCTGCGGAGAGCAGCCGCATCGCCTCGGCGTCCAGGTTGGACACCTCGCCGAAGTGCGGGTCGGTCTCGACGGAGAAGTACACGTCACCGTCGAGTTCGTAGGCGGCACCGGCGTCCCGGAGCCGTTCGACGAGCGGGACGATGCCGGGTATCGCCTCCACCGCGCCGATGTAATGCTTCGGCGGAAGCATGCGCAGGGCGGTCATGTCCTCGCGGAAGAGGGCCGTCTCGCGCTCGGCGAGCTCGGTCCAGTCCTGACCGTCGCGCACGGCCCGCTCCAGCAGCGGATCGTCCACGTCGGTCACATTCTGGACATAGTGAACCTGCCGCTTGGTGTCGAGCCACACGCGCTGAACGAGGTCGAACGCGTTGTAGGTCGCCGCATGACCCATGTGGGTCGCGTCGTACGGCGTGATGCCGCAGACGTAGATGCGGGCGACGGGACCGGGGTCAAGAGTGATCCGTCCGCCGGTCGCGGTGTCGTGGATCCGAAGGTCGCGGCCCTTGCCAGGCAGGGCGGGGACCTCAGAAGCGGGCCAGGCATGCATGCCATGAGCGTAACCGGACGTTGCTTCCGGATACGAACCGGATACGGGATCCCGGCCTGAGCGACGGTCGTGCGCTCGCGCGGTGCCCGCTCCCTGCCGCGCCGATTCCCGAAGCCGTGGCACTGCCCCGGCCCCCGGTCCCTTCGCCGCCGGACGGGCCGTGCGCGGCCCACAGGCCCCCCTCAGACGGCGTAAGGACGTGCTCGACACCGGAGGGGCTCAAGGATGTTCTCCGGTGCCGGACGGGCTCGATTGCCGGCCGCCCACCGTCGGGAAGGCTCCGCCCCGGGCCTTCACGAGCGAGACCCGGGGCGGAGCCGCAGAAGATCAGCCCCTCCGGCGCGTGAGGAGCAAGGGTTCAGGGGCGCGCCTCCGGCCTTCGGGCAGGAGCGGGCAGGGAAAACGCCCCGGGCCGTCACACCGGTGGCCAGGGGATCGCCGGCCACTCGCCGCTGGGCCCCGGGTGCCGCCCCGTCATCCGCAGCGCCTCCACCCGCCCCCGCAACGCATCGATCTCCGCTGCAGTGATCAGCTCCGCCAGCCGGGTGACCAGCGCCCTCCCCGGGGCCAGCTCTTCCGCCAGCCGGTCCAGCACATCGACGGCCTCGGCCGTCAGCGGTTCCCCCGCCCACCCCCACAGCAGCGTCCGCAGCTTGTCGTCCGCGTTGAACGTGACTCCGTGGTCGATGCCGTACAGCCGGCCGTCCGGCGCCGGCAGCAGGTGCCCGCCCTTTCGGTCGGCGTTGTTGATCACCGCGTCGAGGACCGCCAGCCGCCGCAGCCGCGGATCGTCCGCGTGCACCAGCAGCGCCGTCCTCCCCTCGCCCACCTCGGCCTGGACGACGGCCTTCCACCCGTCCCCCGGCTCCTCGTCCTCGACGAGAGCCAGCAGCGGAGGCTCACCGTCCGCGGATGACTCCGAGGGCGCCTCGATCCACAGCTGGCACATCCCCTCCCCGTACGGCCCGTCCCGCAGCACGGTCGGCGGCACCAGCCCCCACCCCGTCACCTCGGAGATCTCGTACGCGGCGACCTCACGCCCGGCGAGCGTGCCGTCGGGGAAGTCCCACAGCGGCTGTTCCCCGGCGACGGGCTTGTATACGCAGGTGCGCTCCTCGCCCTCGTACGCGACCGTGCAGTAGAGCACCGCATTGGACGCGTCACGGACCTGCCCGCGGACGGTGAGCTGCCCCTCGGTGAGCAGAGTGATCAGCCGGGTGTCCGTCAGGCTCCCCGTCGGTATCCGTTCTGGCGCGGGCATACGTGTCCTTCCGGGTCGAGCGGCAGGCTGCACAGCGGGCACGGCGGACGGCCGGCGTTCACGACGTCCAGGGCGCGCTTGGCGAACGCACGCGCCTGCGCGCCGCTGAGCCGGACCCGGAGCATCGGCGGACCGTTCTCCTCGTCCTGCAGCATCCGTTCCTCGGCCTCCGCGAGATCGTCGTCGGAGTCCGCGTCCAGCTCGACCAGGGCCTGCGCCTCGACAATCATGCGCTGTTCCTCGCCGTCCCAGGCGAGAGCCATGGTCCCGACCCGGAACTCCTCCTCGACGGGCACGTCGAGCGGAGCGGTGTCGGTGACGTCCATCGGGGCCACTGCGGGCACCGGCGAGTTCCCGCCGGTCCTCCGCACAACCTCGTCGAGCAGTTCGTCGATCCGCTCGGCGAGCGCGGCGACCTGGGTCTTCTCCAGGGCCACGCTGGTGACACGTCCGCCTGAGGAAGCCTGCAGGAAGAACGTACGGCGTCCAGGCAGCCCGACCGTACCGGCCACGAAACGGTCCGGGGGGTCGTAGAGGAACACCTGACGGGACACGTCCTGTCTCCCTTGAGAATTGACGGCAAATGAGGGGCGGCCGGGTTCCGGGGGAGTCCCGGAGGAAGGGCGCCTACGGCGCGTCCACCCTACTGCGCGGAGCGATCACGGCGCCCCAGCGCCGCCGCCGACCACCGCATCCGTATCTGCTTCCGTATCCGTGGCCGCGCCGGCGCTCGCCTCGCGCGGCTCCAGCGACGCGAAGTCCCCGGTGTCGCCGAGCCGCAGCAGGAAGGGCCGGAGCCGCGTGTAGCGGATCGCGGTGACCGAGCAGGGTTCGGCCTGGATCCGCTGGAAGAGGTCGAGATGCATCCCCAGCGCGTCGGCGACGACGGACTTGATGATGTCGCCGTGCGAGCACATCACGTACACCGCGCCGTCGCCGTGCTCGGCCTCGATCCGGGCGTTCCACTCCCGGACGGCATCGACGGCGCGCGCCTGCATCGCCCGCATCGACTCACCGCCGGGAAAGGCCACGGCCGAGGGATGCTGCTGCACGACGGACATCAGCGGCTCGTCGGAGAGTTCCGCGAGTTTGCGCCCCGCCCAGTCGCCGTAGTCGCATTCGCTGATCCGCTCCTCGGTGTGCAGCGGCAGTCCCGGCCGGGCGTCGAGCAGCGGCTGCAGAGTCTCCCGGCAGCGCTGCAGCGGGCTGCTGACGGCGGCGGCGAGGGGCAGGGAGGCGAGCCGCCCGGGGAGCGCGGCGGCCTGCGCGACGCCGCGCTCGTCGAGCGCCACACCGGGGGTCCGGCCGGCGAGCACCCCGGCCGTGTTGGCGGTGGAGCGTCCGTGGCGTACGAGGATCAGGGTGGGCATACGGGCCAGCGTAAGCCGACGTCCCTCAGGAGGTGCGTCGGGGACCGGAGCAAGGAAGAATGCGCGCCGTGATTGTGGATTGCGCGATTTATCGGGATGGGCGTCGTACCGACGGACCTGACGACTTCTCCGATGCCCTCGACGAGGCACGGGCCACCGGGGACGCGTTTCTCTGGATCGGGCTGCACGAGCCGACGGAGAAGGAGTTCGACCTCGTCAGCAGCGAGTTCGGGCTGCATCCACTGGCCGTGGAGGATGCGCTGAGCGCGCACCAGCGGCCGAAGCTCGAGGTGTACGACGACTCCCTCTTCGTGGTCATCAAGCCGGTGGTGTACGAACCCGAGGGCGACACCGTCACCACCGACGAGCTGATGATCTTCATAGGCGACTCGTTCGTCGTGACGGTCCGGCACGGGGAGGGCGCGCCGCTCGCCGAGGTACGCCGTCGGCTGGAGGCCGATCCCGAGGTGCTCAAGCACGGCCCCACCGCGGTCCTGTACGCGGTCAGCGACGCCGTCGTGGACCACTACATCGATGTGGCCGCAGAACTCCAGGTCGACCTGGAGGAACTGGAGACCGAGGTGTTCGCACCGAGCAGCACCGTCGACACCAAGAACACCGCGTCCCGCATCTACACCTTCAAGCGGCAGGTGCTGGAGTTCCGCCGGGCCAGCGGCCCGCTGAGCGCGCCCATGGTCCGGCTGGCGGGCGCCACCGTGCCCTTCGTCAATGAGCACTCGCAGCCGTTCTTCCGGGACGTGAGCGACCATCTGACGCGCGCCAACGAGCACGTGGAGGGGCTGGACCGGCTGCTCTCCGACATCCTCTCCGCGCATCTGGCGCAGACGGGGCTGCGGCAGAACGACGACATGCGGAAGATCTCGGCGTGGGCGGCCATGGCGGCCGTGCCGACGATGGTGGCGGGGATCTACGGCATGAACTTCGACCACATGCCGGAGCTGCACTGGGTGTGGACCTACCCGACGGTGATCGGGCTGATGGGCTGCGCGGTCTTCGGCCTGTACCGCATGTTCAAGCGCCGCGGCTGGCTCTGACGACAGGCTGCCCGCCGCAGGTGCGGCTCAGGCGTACTCGGGCGCCGGTACCGCCGGGCCGCCCAGCGCGTCGCGCCGCTCCGGCAGTTCCAGGCTGACCATGCGCCGCCAGCCGACGAGCCGTTCGTACACGTAGAAGCCGTGGATCCCCGCGGCGAGTATCGCCGCCCTGGCCATGGGCCAGCCCAGGATGCGGCCCATGTGAGCCATCACGGCGAGGCTGACATCGCGGTACACCCGGATCTCGGCAAGGGCGCACTCGCGCAGGATGCGCTGGATCGTCCGGCCGTGTCCGGAGCGGGCGAGGCGGAGCAGCTCCTCATGGCAGTACGCCAGGTGGTTGTCCTCGTCGTTCGAGATCGCCTTCACCGCGCGGCCCAGGTCGGGGTGGTCGGCGAAATGCTTGTGAAGCGTTTTCATCTGTTCGGAGGCGCGCTGCTCGGTGACCCGGCTGTGCGCCAGATACGTGACGATGTCGAGCTCGGTGAGCGGCTCGTCGCGTTTCAGCTGCTCGTGGGCGAGGCCGATGCCCTGCTTCTCCAGCAGCATCGTGTAGTCCGTCTCGTCCGGCACCTCGGCCGGCCGCAGCCCGCGCTTCTTCAGCAGGGCGTGGAAGATCCGGCCGTGCTTGTCCTCGTCGGCGCCGTGCCGGACGATCTTGGGAACGAGGGTGCGCTGGCTCTCGGGGGCCAGGGCCGCGATACGGCCGTTCTCCCAGCCGCCCTGCATCTCGCCACCTGCGGCGATCGAACAGAAGAGCCGGAACGACTCGTCGTTGTCGAGAATCTCCTGGAACAGGTTCTTTACCGAGAGCATCGCTGGCGCCTCCGTACAGGTGTCCGCAGAAGGAAAGTCAAATGCGGTGCGGGCTGGTGGGCAACAGGAGGCATGCCCGGCAGGGCCGAACGGGTGCCGCGTAACCGATGGGCGCCGCGCGCGTTGTGCTATGCGTAACGGCCGTGGCGGGGAGGACCCCCGAGCCCCCACCACGGCCGTAGTGCTGCCCGCGGGCGGTTACGCCAGGCCGGACCGCTCCAGGGCGTCCGTACCGGCGCGCAGCGCGGCGATCCGCTCCTCGCGTGTGAAACCGGCGGGAGCAAGGGTCAGCGTCGTGACACCGGCGGCGGCGTAGGCCTGCATGCGCTCAGCGATGCGCTCGACCGAACCGAGCAGGGTGGTCTGGTCGATCAGCCGGTGCGGTACGGCGGCCGCGGCGCCGGTCTTGTCACCGGACAGGTACTTGTCCTGGATCTCGGCGGCTTCCTTCTCGTACCCCATGCGCTGGGCGAGCTGGTTGTAGAAATTCTGCTTGCGGCTGCCCATGCCGCCGACGTACAGCGCGGTGTAGGGCCGGAACATGTCGGCGAGTCCGTTGATGTCGTCACCGATGGCGAGCGGCAGCGTCGGGCAGACGTCGAAGCCGTCCATGGTCTTCCCGGCCTTCTCGCGGCCCGCCCGCAGGTGCTTCACCGCGGTGTCCTCGAGATGGTCGGCGGACGGGAAGATCAGCAGCGCGCCGTCGGCGATCTCGCCGGTCTGCTCCAGGTTCTTCGGGCCGATCGCGGCGATGTAGAGCGGAATGTGCTCGCGCTGCGGGTGGACGGTGAGCTTGATGGGCTTGCCGGGGCCGTCCGGCAGCGGGAGAGTCCAGTGCTCGCCCTCGTACGAGAGCCGCTCGCGGGTCATCGCCCGGCGGACGATCTCGACGTACTCCCGGGTGCGGGCCAGCGGCTTGTCGAACTTGACGCCGTACCAGCCCTCGGAGACCTGCGGTCCCGACACACCGAGGCCGAGACGGAACCGGCCGCCGGAGAGCGAGTCGAGGGTGGCGGCGGTCATCGCCGTCATGGCGGGCTGGCGCGCCGGGATCTGCATGATCGCGGAACCGACGTCGATGGACTCGGTCCGGGCGGCGACCCAGGCGAGCACGGTCGGCGCGTCGGAGCCGTACGCCTCGGCCGCCCAGCAGACGTCGTAGCCGAGCCGGTCGGCCTCCTGGGCGACGGCGAGGTTGTCGCCGTCCATTCCCGCGCCCCAGTAACCGAGATTGATGCCGAGCCGCATAGCCGCTCCCCTTACTGATCAGTAACGTCCCTGTGGTCCGGACTCTAGCGCGCACCACCCGGATCCGGCAGGGGCGACTTGACCCCTCGCTGTCCACCGGCTTCCTCCCCGTGGGGCTCTGGCCAGTAATCTCAGCGCCCATGGAGCAGAGGCATCTCGGCCGCACCGGCCTTCGAGTGTCCCGGATCGGGCTCGGCACCCTCACCTGGGGCCGGGACACCGACGAGCACGACGCCGCCGAACAGCTGAAGGCCTTCTGGGAGGCGGGCGGCACGCTGGTCGACACGGCCGATGTGTACGGCGGCGGGGAGGCCGAATATCTGCTGGGGCGGCTCGTCGAGGGTCTGGTGCCACGGCGCGATCTGATCATCGCGACGAAGGCGGGCAGCGTGGCCGACCCGTACCGCCGCTTCGACGGCTCGCGCGGTCATCTGCTGGCGGCGCTGGACGCCTCGCTCGAACGGCTCGGTACGGACTACGTGGATCTGTGGCAGCTCCACGCCTTCGATCCGGTGACTCCGCTGGAGGAGACCCTTCAGACGCTGGAGCTGGCGGTGTCCACCGGGCGCGCACGGTACGCGGGGGTGTCGAACTTCTGCGGCTGGCAGCTCGCCAAGGCGGCGACCTGGCAGCTCGCCTCGCCCGGGGCGCGCACCCGGCTGGCCAGTACGCAGATGGAGTACTCACTGCTGCAGCGGGGCGTGGAGCGCGAGGTGCTGCCGGCCGCACTCGATCTGGGCGTGGGGCTGCTGCCGTCGTCGCCCCTGGGCCGCGGGGTGCTGACCGGCAAGTACCGCACGGGCACCCCTGCCGACTCGCGCGGCGCCTCGGAACTGCTCGCGCCGTTCGTCGAGCCATATCTCGACGACCCGGCGAGCCGCATCGTGGACGCGGTGGCGACGGCGGCCGACGGGCTGGCCACGACGGCGCTGCAGGTGGCTCTCGCCTGGGTGCGGGACCGTCCCGGAGTGGTGGCCCCGATCGTCGGCGCGCGCAACGCGCAACAGCTCACGGAGGCATTGTCAGTGGAGGCGCTTAGTCTTCCTGACGAGATCTGCCAGGCGCTCGACGATGTGTCGGCGCCCGTGCACCGCTATCCCGACCAGGACTGGAGCACGCTGTGACTGCGCTTCCCCGGGGGGAATCCCCCGGCCCCTCGGCCGCCGCCGACGACACCGACGTCGTCGGCTCCGCTGCAGCCATACCCGACCCGTCCGCCGAGGACGTGGGGGCCGACGAGAGCGAGGCGGAGGAGACGGAAGGGACAGCGGCTGCCCCGGAGGGAGCCGACGAGACGGATGCGGCCGCGACGGACGCCGACACGGCGCCCGCTGCCGCCGTGCTCTCGGAGGCCGAGGCCGAGCTGGCCGCCCAGCGGGAGCTGCGGGAGCGGATCGAGAAGCGCAAGGCCGAGAAGGAGGGCCCGATCGTCGCGGGCGCCAAGCTGAGCGGGCAGGCGGCCGATCTGCTGGCGGCGGTGCGTGCCGTGGAGAGCGGCGAGAAGCCCGGCGCCGCGTTCTTCGACTCGCCCGCGCCGCGCCGTACCGCTCCCGCACCCGCGCCGGTACGCCCCCGGGAACCCGAGCCGGTGTTCGCACCGCAGGGTGCCTCTCCGGAGGCCGTGGCCGCGGTGACGGCCGTCCTGGCGGAGGGCGGGGCACCCGAGACCCTGGCGGGACCGGCGGCGGAGACGCTCGGCGCGCAGGCGGCCGACGTGCTGCGCGCGGACCCGTGGCAGCTGCTGGCCGTACCCACCGTCCGGCCCGAGCAGGCGGACGGCTTCGCGAGGGCCCTGCTGGGCGCCGGGTGCGGTCCGGACGACGAGCGGCGGACGGCGGCGCTGGTCGGCTGGCTGCTGGAGCGCGCCGCACTGCAGGGCCACACCGCGCTGGACGCGTCGGCGGTGCGTGCGGCGCTCGCCGAGCGTGCGGTGACCGACCCGGAGACGGCCGTGCAGCACGCCGTCGCCGAGGGCGTCGTGCTGGTCTTCCAGGACGGTCCGGACGACCAGGAACAGGAAGCGGACAGGGACGCAGAGCCGGGGGACGAGGCGGCTGACAGGGCCGGACAGGAGCCGCCCCAGGTGCTGCTCGGTCTCGACCGGTACGCGCTGGCCGAGGAGAGCCTCGCCGACGGTCTGGCCCGGCTGGTCAACGCCTGCGAGAAGGACGCCGACTGGTCGGAGGCGGCCCCGGCCGCCGGTTCCCCGTCGGCGGGCGAGCTGATCCGTGCGGTCGCCGCCGGTGGCCTGGTCGCGCACACGGGCGGCGACGCGGCGCGGGCGGAACCCGCCGCGCTGATCGTCGCCGCCCGCGCCCTCGGGTTGCGGGCCCTCGGTGCCACCCACAGCGTGGACGGCAGACGGCGGCTGGCCGAGGCGCTCGACGAGCCGTCGGCGGCCGTCACCCTCGCCGGGCTGCTCTCCGGCGCGGAGGGCCCCGGCCGGGACGCGGACGGGGCGATCGCCGTCGATCTGCTGGTCGTGCTGGACGCCCCGCAGCTGGACGTGGAGACCGCCGCGATTCTGGTGGAGTCCCTCCCCGACGGCGCGCGGCTGGTGCTCAGCGGCGACCCGGGGGTGCTGGGCTCGGCAGGTGCGGGGCGGGTGTTCGCGGACGTCCTGGCCGCCCGCGCGTGCCCGCAGGTCGTATCCCGTACGCCGGATCCCGGTCCGATCGGCGAGCTGGTCTCCGGGATCGGAATCGGCGAGCTGAACCAGGTGGCGGCCCCCGGCAAGGAGGTGGTGATCGTCCCCGTGCAGGACGCCGGCGAGGCGGTGCACCGCACCGTGCAACTGGTCGCCGACTCGGTGCCGCGTGCGATCGGCGTCCCGTCGGCCGACACCCAGGTGATCACTGTCGGGCACGGCGGCTCGGCGGGCACCCGCGCGCTGAACGCGGCGCTCAAGCAGCGGCTCAACCCCGGTCCCGGTCGGTTCGGCGGCTTCGACCCGGGCGACCGGGTCGTACACATCCCGACGCCCGGCAGGACCGTGCCCGGGACGGTCGTCTCGGCCGACGCCGAGGGACTGCATCTGGACTGTGCGGGCACGCCGGTCGTCGTACCGCAGGAGCGAGTGGCGTCGTCCGTGCGCCACGGCTGGGCCCTCAGCGCCCACCAGGCGGCCGGGATGCGCTGGCCCGCGGTCGTCGTCGTGCTGCCCGGTGACGCGGCTCAGGGGCTGAGCCGGGCCTGGGTGTACACCGCGTTCAGCCGTGGCGAGCGGCATCTCTCCGTCGTGCACGGGGTGGATCAGGCGCTTTCGCGCGCGGTGGCCCTGCCCCCGTCCCAGGACCGCACGACCCGGCTGCGCGCCCTGCTGGAGGCGCAGCAGACGGTGACGTCCTAGGGCGTGTGTCGGAAGTCCCGCCGTCCGCCCGAAGGGTGGGCCCGGCGGCGTCCGGTGCGTGCGATCGCAAGGCGGAGGGTCGTCCTCGTACTGGACGTACTCGGGCGACCCCGACAACGCAGCGAGCGAGCGTGCGTGCCGGGCGTCGCGGGGCAGGCGGGACTTCCGACACACGCCCTAGGACCGCCGCCCTTAGGCTCGGCCGTCGGACTGCCGTCGTCGCTCGAAGGGCGGCCGCGCGGCGTCCGGTGCGTCGCCGGTGCCCCGGGCGGGGCACCGGCGACGACTGTTTGTCACCGACAGCACACGGTCAGGAGCTTTCGATCGCCAGGTCGTCCAGCTCCTCGTCGAGTTCGTCCTCGTCGAAGACGGAACTGACGTCGAAGCGGCACACCACCAGTTGAGGGTCGGCCTCGTCGAACGGGGCACTGAGCCACTCCCCCGGCTCGGGAAGCTCTTCCGCTGCGGAGACCCACAGCGTGGAGTCGCCTTCCTCCAGGCCGAACTCCTGGTGCCGGGAGGCGATCTCGTCCGGTTCGTACTCGCCGAAGAGCACGCCGAGCGCCGCATGGACACTGGCGCCGACCACGGCGCCGGTCCCGTTGGCGCGGCGGTCCGGGTCCGGATTGGCGATCCGCTGCGCCTGGGCGAGCAGCCGGGGCGGCTCCACCACTGCGTAGTCGCGGCGGATCAGCACGCTGAGCGCCTTGGGGTCCTCAGGACCGCCGTACGGCGGCAGGGAGTCGTCGACACCGGGGATCTCGAAGGGAGTGACCTCGTCGTATCGGTCGTAGAGGAGTTCGTCGTAGACCTCGGCCGCAGCGGCCAGTGCATTGAACGCCTCATAGACGGCGGGGTCGTCGTCCCCGGACCGGTGCTCGACCGCCGCGAGGTGATGGTCGAGCGCGGCTTTGACCGCATCGGCGGCGGCGCGTACCTCGGCAGCGGTGGGCTGCGCAGCATCAGACATAGTGCAGACGCTATCCGTACACAGCCTCTGCCCGCACAATAGATGCGATGCCGGAATACGAATTTGTCGATGTGTACGTGCCACGCGGGGTCTCCCGGAAGGAGACCGCCCGCCTGCTGACTGACCATGCCGAGTACGGGCACTGGGAGTTGGATCGATTGACGCTGCGCCGTGACGGCAGCCGCAGGGTGCGGCTGCGGCGGCGGATCATTCGCCAGCTACGCGCCACCTGGTGAGACGAGCGGGCCCCGCATCCGCGGGGCCCGCTCGTTTTCATGCCTTCCGGCCCGGTGCCGCAGCGCGCTGTTATGCGGCCGCACGGGAGCGGCGGTACAGCACCGTACCCGCGCCCGCCAGCAGCAGACCCGCGCCTGCCGGGACCAGCAGGTCGAGCCCGCCCGCTCCGGTGTGGGCGAGCTGGGGCTCGGGCGCGTTCGGCACTCCTCGCGGTCCTGGCACTTCGGGATTCTCGGGGGTGACCGGGGTGACCGGGGTGACCGGGGTGACCGGGGTGACCGGGGTGACCGGGGTGACCGGGGTGACCGGAACGTCCACCGGGGGCGTGCTCACGTCGGCATCGTTCGCGCACGTGTTGCCGGTTGCAGGGTTGAGCAGTCCACCGATGGTGGCGCTGTTACCGCAGGCGTTCACGGGGACGTCGACGGGGACCTGGATGTGATTGCCCGAAAGGACGCCGGGCGACCCGTTCGCGTACCCCTCGGCCGTGGCGCCGCTGAAGCTTCCGTTGTCTCCGGCCCGGTGCTTGCCCGTTCCGGCCCGGTGCTCGCGGGTCAGGTCGCCCATGCCGCGGCCGGTCGCCGCGTGGCGGCCCGATGCCTGCGCACCCGATGCCTGGGCGCCCGAGCCGTGCCGCCCCGAGGCACTGTTTTCCGATCCGTTTCCGCAAGCATTTCCGGCCGCCGGATTGAGCAGTCCGACAACACTCACGGAGTTACCGCATACGTTGACCGGGACGTCGACCGGGATTTTCACCGAATTCCCTGACAGCACCCCCGGGGAATTCGACGTGTCGCCGACCGCTCCCGCATCGGCGTGTGCGTATCCGCCACTCAGCGCGAGCACTCCGCCTGCCGCCGCCATGGTCATCAGGCCCTTACGCGCGACCTGTCGCATAGGTATTTCCCTGCCTTCTACCTTCCGGAATACCCCCGGACTTGACCGCACGGGGGTGGAGTGCCCGTCGGCCCCGGAGCGCATGGCGTGCGCTCCGGGGCCGACGGGCTCAAACCCTTACGGGTTGACGCACAACGTCAGGAGTTGGCGCAGTAGTTGCCGAAGGCGGGGTTCAGCAGCCCGATCACGGAGACCGTGTTGCCGCACAGGTTCACCGGCACGTGCACGGGAACCTGGATGGTGTTGCCCGAGATCAGACCGGGGCTGCCGGCCGCGGCACCCTGGGCGCCCGAGTCGGCGACGGCCATACCCGCACCCGCAAGCACCAGACCACCGGTGGCTGCCGCAGCGGCGACGATCTTCTTGATCATTATTCCTCCTAGTTGGCAATGCGGTCCCAGCCGCGGACCGCATCACCTGTAACGAGGAATAAGTGGTCGGGCTACGAGGCAATGACCCCTTTCACTCGTTCCGGTCACGTACGCACACGCTGACGATTACCGGAACAGGGCGCGGTAATTCAGCAGTTGTCGATGAAACGGTCGAGTACCCGCGCACCGAACTGGAGGCCGTCGACCGGCACCCGCTCGTCGACACCGTGGAACATGCCCGCGAAATCGAGCTCCGGCGGCAGCTTCAGCGGCGCGAATCCGAAGCAGCGGATGCCGAGGTCGTCGAAGGATTTGGCGTCGGTGCCGCCGGAGAGCATGTACGGGACGGCGCGGGCGATCGGGTCCTCCGCCTTCAGCGCGATCTGCATCGCGTCGACCAGGGAGCCGTCGAAGCTGGTCTCCAGCGCCTTGTCGCCGTGCACGTCCTCGCGCCTCACCCGCGGGCCGAGGATCCGGTCCAGGTCGGCCAGGAACTCGTCCTCGAAGCCGGGCAGGAAGCGACCGTCGACATGGGCGACGGCCTGGCCGGGGATCACGTTCACCTTGTAACCGGCGCCAAGCATGGTGGGGGCGGCGGAGTTGCGGAGGGTGGCGCCGATCATCTTGGCGATGCCGCCCAGCTTGTCGAGCGTGGCGTCCATGTCCTCCGGGTCGAGGGGGGTGCCGAGTGCGTCGGACAGTTCGTCGAGGAAGGACCGGACGGTCTTGGTGACCCTGACCGGCCACTTGTGCCGGCCGAGCCGCCCGACCGCCTCGCAGAGCTCGGTGATCGCGTTGTCGCTGTTGGTCATCGAGCCGTGCCCGGCGGTGCCGTCCACGGTGAGCCGCATCCAGTGCATGCCCTTCTCGGCCGTCTCCACGAGATAGAGCCGCAGCTTCTCGTTGACGGTGAAGGAGAAGCCGCCGACCTCGCCGATCGCCTCGGTCACACCGTCGAAGAGATCCGGGTGCTTGTCGACGAGATACCGCGCACCGTACGTACCACCCGCCTCCTCGTCGGCGAGGAAGGCCAGCACGATGTCGCGCGGGGGCTTGCGACCGCTGCGCATCCGGTCACGGACGACCGCGAGGGTCATCGCGTCCATGTCCTTCATGTCGACGGCGCCGCGCCCCCACACACAACCGTCCGCGACCTCGCCCGAGAACGGGTGGTGCGTCCAGTCCTGGGCGTTGGCCGGGACGACGTCGGTGTGCCCGTGGATGAGCAGCGCGGGCCTGGACGGGTCCTCGCCCTCGATCCGGGCCACGGTCGATGCACGGCCCTTGTGGGATTCGAAGATCTTCGGTTCGAGCCCGACCTCGGCGAGCTTCTCCGCGACGTACTCGGCGGCCGCCCGCTCACCCGGGCCCGAGTGGTCTCCGTAGTTGCTGGTGTCGATCCGGATCAGCTCACGGCAGAGGTCCACGACCTCGTCCTCGCCGGACAGGCCGTCGGCCTTGTTCGTCTCGCTCACGCTGCTTCCTTCCACTGTCACCCTGGTGCTCCCCCACATCCTCCCGCGCCCGGCCCGCACACCCAAGGGCGCCCGTCCCCCGTCACGCGCCGTTCACACGGCCAGTGGCGTGATCGAGCACCCCCGATTGTTTGCTATTGTTTTCCACGTCGGAACGGGCACGGCCCGCGAGACAGACACCTTGTCCGGGTGGCGGAATGGCAGACGCGCTAGCTTGAGGTGCTAGTGCCCTTTATCGGGCGTGGGGGTTCAAGTCCCCCCTCGGACACCAGAAGGTCTCCCTTCGCAGGAGACGGAGCGGATGCGGGTCGAGGATCACCTCGACCCGTATCCGCTTTTTCGTGCGGGGCCCTGCGGCGTCACACTCCGGCCGGAGCGGGAGGCGCGGCCGGACGTCCGCCGGAGGCGGGAGCCAGGAGGACGGCGAAGTCGCCCGGCCCGGGCAGCGGGCGGTTCTCCTCGGTGACCGGATCGAGCCGGCCGTCGCCCCTGACGAGGAACAGCGTGTCCCAGTCGGCCGGCGCGGCCTGGTCCGCGGGCCTGGTCACGATGGACGCCCCGTCCTCGTACCTCCGGGTCAGCACCGCCCCGGTCAGTTCTGTGCCGAACAGGACCTCGCCACCGATGAACGGGGCGACCACGCCGAGGCTCTCGCGCGGAGCACCGACGCGATGGACGGATCCTTCGACGCTGCCGCGCAGGATGGTGGCCGCCAGCGCATTGAAGTCGTCCTCGGCGGTCAGGAGGAACACCGCCGTGATGCCCTCCAGCTCGGCCCCCTCACCGGTGGCGGCGGCCAGCAGTTCCCCCGGGGCCAGGTCGAGTCCGGCCTGTCCGATGCGCTCACGCTGCTGCTCCAGCCCGGCCCACATCAGTACCGGAAGCCCCGCCGATCTCAGTGCCACCCCGAGATCCACCACCCACTGCTCACCGCCGACCAGGAGCGGGCGTGAGCGGGCCGGCCGCACGACGCCCAGCCGCCGGGCGACGGCCGACGCCGTCAGCCCGTACAGCGTCACCGTGGCCACGATGACGACGAACGTGGCCGGGAGAATCTTCGAGGCGCCGCCGATTCCCCTCCCCACCAGGGCGGCGGAGAAGGTCGAGGCGGTCGCCGCCGCGACGATTCCGCGGGGAGCCATCCAGCCGATGAAACCCCGCTCGCCCCGTGACAGGTCCGTGCCGAGCGTCGACAGGACCGCCACCAGGGGTCTGACCACGATCACCAGCACAACGGCCAGGCCCAGCGCGGGCAGGACCACGTGGCGCAGCGACTGCGGGGTGACGGTGGCCGAGATCGAAATGAAGAGCAGCCCGAGGATCAGGCTGACCAGGGTCTCGAAGAAGGGCCGGCGTGCCGGGACGTCGAAGCGTGGAAGGTTGGCGACGGCCAGTCCCATCACCACGGCAGCGATGAGTCCGGTGTCCTCACGGACCACATCGCAGAAGGCCGCCACCGCGATCACCGCGGCGAGCTGGGCCGTCGTCCCGAGGACCTCGCCGAGCCGGAGCACCCGGAGCAGCACCCACAGCAGCGCGGCTCCGACGACGCCTCCCGCCAGTCCCACGCCGACGCTGCCGAGGAACTTCACCGCGCCGAACCCGGCATGACGGCCGCCGCTCGCTTCGACGAGGTGGAAGACGAGCGCTCCCAGGATGCCGCCGACCGGGTCGATGAGCGAGCCCTCCCAGACCAGGATGTGCTGCAGCCGTTGCTTCGGCCGGACGAGGCTGAGCAGCGGACCGACCACGGTCGGCCCGGAGACCACGAGGATCGCACCCAGCATGACGTCCGCCCGCCGGTCCATGTCCAGCAGCAAAATGGCGACCAGTGTGCCGAGCACCCAGCTGACCAGGACGCCGATCCAGATCAGCCGGACGACGACGACACGGGTATGGCCCTTCAGCTTCCCGAGATCGAGCCCGAGGCCCGCGTCGTAGAGGATCACCGCGACGGCGAGCGACACCAGTGGCGAGAACGCCGGGCCCAGCAGGCGCTGCGGATCCAGGTCGTCCACCAGCGCCCCGGCGGTGAACCCGACCGGCAGCAGCACGATGAGCGCCGGGATGCGCAGCCGGCCGGCCAGGATCTGCGAACCGACGGCGAGCACCAGGGTGAGTCCCACACCGATGAAGACCTGATTCGTCGTCATGGAGAACTCCCTCGCGAGCGGACCGGCCGACGACAGGACGGCAGCGGGACGAACGCGGTCGGCCGCACCGGTTCGCGCGTGGCCGTCGGACCGGTGGTGGTCCGGCCGAGCATCACGGCGCAGCCGTCATTCCTGCCACGGGGTGATCCCCCACCGGAGTGTGTGCTCCTCACCGGGCCCCAGAGCGACAAGTCCCGTCCCGCTGCGGAACGCGTCCGGAGGGCACGACATCGGCTCGATGGCGACAGCGCGGCGCCGCTCGCTCTCGGGCAGGGTGTCCCCGGTGTAGAGCTGCACGTGTTCGACGCCCTCGCCGAGCCATACGTCCGTGCCCCATGCGCCGGAGGAATGGGTCAGGCGCACCGCGGCCCGCCCGTGCAAATCCCGGTCGAGCCCACCGAACGGTGTGTCCAGCCGCTGGGTGCCCAGGGCTCGTGGTGCACGGAAGTCGTAGGGCGTGCCCGCAACCGGTTCGGCAGCGACCGGAAGTCCCCGGTCGTCGGTGCGCAGCCGTGTCCGCGCCGGCACGGTCAGCAGCGCGTCGTCCACGACTGCGGTGCCGACCACGAAATAGGGGTGCTGGCCGACTCCGTAGGGTGCGGCGCCCGTGCCGACGTTGCGTGCGGTCACGGTCACATCGAGGCCGCCGTCGCCGAGGGTGTACTCGGCACGGACCCGGAGGTGGAAGGGATAGCCGGGCTGGGGCCACAGGGGGGTGTCGAGCACCGCGCGGTCGTCCTGCGCCTCGACGACCCGCCACGATGTCCAGCGGAGCAGGCCGTGGATGGCGTTGCCGTTCTCCGGCTCGGTCAACGGCAGTTGGTGGTCCCGGCCGTCCCAGCGGTAGCGCCCGTCCGCGATCCGGTTGGGCCACGGCACGAGAATCTGACCGCGTCCGCCGGTGATCCGGTCGTCCGGCGCGAATCCGTCGAGTACCGGCCGCCGGCCGACGGCGTAGTGGCGGAGGGCCGCACCGAGTTCGACGACGACGGCCTCGTGGTCGCGATGGCGGAGAGTCACCTGCCGTCCCGTCCGGCTCTCGTGCACGCGTGGCCTCCTCGGCCTGCCCGTGGGGCGGACGGCCCGCAAGTCCGGGCCGGGGGCGGCCCGGTCCGTCGGCCGCCTCCCGGGAGCGTGCGGACAGCGATCTGCCGAGTCAAGCAGGACACGTGTGTCCTGCTTGAATGCGGCGGCAGGTTCGCCCGGCGGGGGGCATGCCCGCGGGCAGAAAGGCTCGTCCGTCCCCGTCTGCGCAGGGGACGTGGCGCGGTCGAGCGATCATGCCGTGACACCGGCAGGCGGAGGGGCCCGTCCGCCTCCCTCATTCAGCCCAGGCGCGGAGATCCGTTCTGCCGGATAGTGGGTGGGGTGGGGGGCTTCCCACACCCCGGAGCCACCATGGACGACCGCTATCCGCCGATCGCAGACCACGGGCTCGTCGGTGATCTGCAGACCGCCGCGCTCGTTTCGTCGCGCGGCGTGATCGACTGGTTCGCCGCTCCCCGCTTCGACTCACCCAGCATCTTCGGTGCCCTGCTCGACTGCGAGCACGGCGGACACTTCCAGCTGGCGCCGGATCATCCCGAAGGAAGCAGCAAGCAGCTGTACTACCCGGACACAGCTGTTCTGGTGACCCGGTTCATGTCGCCGGACGGGGTGGGCGAGGTGATCGACTACATGCCTCCCGACCTGACGGGTGTCGCCACCGACCGGCACACCCTGGTCCGCATGGTGCGGGTCGTGCGGGGAACCGTCAGCTTCGAACTCGCGTGCCGGCCACGTTTCGGCTACGGCCGTACCGAGCACGAGCTCGACCTCGGCCCCGAAGGTGCCCTGTTCCGGGCCCCCGGCATCAGCGCCCACCTGCAGAGCACTTTCCCGTTGGAGCGCGACGGCCGGGATGTGCGGGGCACGGTGACCCTGAACGCCGGCGAGGCCGGCAGCGTCCTGTTCACCGTCTGCGCCCCTGGCGGGGAGGCTCCTCCGCCCCCGACGGTCGACAGCATCACCGCACAGCACTGGGACGTCGTCCGCTTCTGGAAGACGTGGCTGCGCAGCTCGCGATACCGGGGCCGGTGGCCCGAACTCGTCCACCGTTCGGCCATCACCCTGAAGCTGCTCATCTACGCCCCCACCGGGGCGATGATCGCGGCAGCGACGATGGGGCTGCCGGAACAGGTCGGCGGGGAGCGCAACTGGGACTACCGGTACACCTGGGTGCGTGACGGTTCCCTGTCCGTCCGTGCCCTGCTGGACCTCGGCTTCGTCGAGGAAGCCACCGCGTTCGTCCACTGGCTCGTCGCACGCCTGCATGACCGCGAGGGCACCGACGGAGAGCCGTTGCAGACCATGTACCGGGTGGACGGCGACCCGAATCTGCCCGAGGAGATCCTGGCACATCTCGAGGGGTACCAGGGCTCGTACCCCGTCCGTGCGGGCAACGCCGCCGCCGTCCAGCTGCAGCTGGACATCTATGGCGAAGCCGTCTACGCGCTGTCCCAGGGGCGTGGGATCGGCCGACAGGCCACGTACGCGGGGTGGAAGGCCTTCACCAGGACGCTCGACTGGCTCGCCGACACCTGGGACCGGCCGGACGAGGGCGTCTGGGAGACCCGTGGCGGACGCAAGGACTTCACGTACAGCCGGGTGATGTCCTGGGTCGCCTTCGACCACGCCCTCCGCCTGGCGGACTTCTTCCGCAAGCCCGCCGACACGGCCAGATGGACGAGAACGAGGGACGCCATCTTCGAACAGGTCATGGAACGCGGCTGGAGCGATGCGGAGAAGGCCTTCGTCCAGCACTACGGCGGCGATGTGCTGGATGCCTCGCTGCTGCTGATGCCAAGGGTCGAGTTCGTGTCCCCCAGAGACCCGTCCTGGCTGTCCACGCTCGACGCCATGGACCGCGTACTCGTCTCCGACAGCCTCGTCTACCGCTACGACCCGGCGGCCTCGCCCGACGGGCTGCGCGGCTGCGAAGGCACCTTCAGTCTCTGCACGTTCCTGTACGTCGACGCGCTGACCCGCGCGGGGCGGCTCTCCCAGGCCCGGTACGCCTTCGAGAAGATGCAGACCTACGCCAACCATGTCGGCCTCTTCGCCGAGGAGATCGGCCCGAGCGGGGAGCAACTGGGCAACTTCCCACAGGCGTTCACCCACCTGTCCCTGATCATGGCCGCCATCACGCTCGATGAGGCGCTCGACGACGAGGAGGGCCGCTGACCCTGTCGACGCTCCCCCGGCAGCAGCCGGGACACCGCGCCCGCCCGGGCAGCCGCCGGGGTGGCTCTCCGAGAGGATCACGGCCCATGGCCGCACAGCCGCGCCCCACAGCACCGTCCCCGGTGAGCGCCGCCGAGTTCGCCGGTCTCTATGCGCGCGTGCGAAGACCGGACGGCCGGGGCGCCGGCCGCGGCGCCCTGGACGACATCACGCCACGGCAGGTGCGGGCGGCGGCGGCCGAGGTCGGATCGGGCCTGACGGTGACGATGGCGGCGCCCGTGGAAACCCGGCAGGGGCCTGACAATCCCGACCCCTGCAAGCATGTGATGACCGGCGCAGTGGCGGGCCATATCCACGCGGAAGGGCTGCAGTTCGCACGGGACCGCATTGCCACGAACGTGCATGGGGACGCCGACAGCCATCTCGACGCCCTCTGCCACGTGGTCTTCGACGGAACGCTGTACGGCGGCGTGCCGGCGAGCACTCTGACGCCGGAGGGAGCGACCGAGCTGTCGGTGGAACTGGCGCATGACGGAATCGTCGGCCGGGGCGTTCTCCTCGACATTCCGCGGTTGCGCGGTGTCCCGTGGCTGGAGCCGGGCGACTCCGTCACCGGTGACGAACTCGCCGCTGCCGAGTCCGCCCACCACCTCCGGGTCACCCAGGGAGACCTGCTCTTCGTCCGGGTGGGTCACCGGCGCCGGCGCGACGAACTCGGGCCGTGGGACACGGAAGGGGCCAGGGCCGGACTCCACCCGACGGCCATGGAGTTCCTGGCGGACCGGAAAGTCGCACTGCTCGGCAGCGACGGCAACAACGACAGCGCCCCCAGCACGACGGAGGGCGTCGACTTCCCCGTCCACGTGCTGGGAGTCCACGCCATGGGTCTGCACCTGCTGGACTACCTGCAGTTCGAGGATCTGGTGCCGGTCTGCGAGGCGGAGGACCGGTGGTCCTTCCTCTGTGTCATCGCGCCTCTCCGGCTTCCCGCGGCCACCGGCTCCCCCATCAATCCGATCGCGATCCTGTGAGGCCGTGACAGCACGTGCGTCACTTCGAGAACGGGAGCTCTCATGGCGGACGACGAGACGTACGACGTCATCATCATCGGTACCGGCGCGGGCGGCGGCACACTCGCCCACCGGCTCGCCCCCTCGGGCAGACGTGTCCTGATCCTGGAGCGGGGCGGCTATCTGCCCCGGGAGATCGACAACTGGGACTCGACCGCGGTGTTCGTGAAGGCCAGGTATCTTGCGTCCGAGACCTGGTACGACAGGCACGGCCGTGAGTTCACCCCTGAGGTGAACTACTACGTCGGGGGCAACACCAAGTTCTACGGCGCGGCGCTGTTCCGCCTGCGGCCCGAGGACTTCGGTGAGCTTCGGCACCACGACGGCATCTCCCCCGCCTGGCCCATCCGTTACGAGGACATGGAGCCGTACTACACCGAGGCCGAGCACCTCTACCTGGTGCACGGCATGCACGGCGAGGACCCGACCGAGGGGCCGGCCAGTGCCCAGTACCGTCACCCGCCGGTCCGGCACGAGCCGCGGATCCAGCAGCTCAGCGACGACCTGGAGAAGCAGGGACTGCACCCCTTCCACCTGCCGATCGGGGTCGACCTCACCCAGGACGGCGACGGCAACGCCACCCACGACAGCGTCTGCATCCGCTGCAACCGGGTCGACGGCTTCCCCTGCCTGGTGAACGGCAAGTCCGACTCCCAGGTGATCTGTGTCGACCCCGCGCTCCGGCACGACAACGTACGCATGATCACCGGAGCCGATGTACGCCGGCTGGAGACGGACCCGACCGGGCGCACGGTCACCAAGGTGGTCGCGGAGCTCGACGACGGTTCGACGGCAACCTTCGCGGCCGACATCGTGGTTGTCGCCTGCGGAGCGGTGAACTCCGCCGCGCTGCTGTTCCGGTCCGCGAGCGACCGGCATCCGAACGGCCTCGGCAACAGCTCGGACGTGGTGGGACGCCACTACATGCGGCACAACAACCTGGCACTGATGGCGGTCTCGAAGGAACCGAACCCGACCCGCTTCCAGAAGACTCTGGCGCTCAACGACTGGTACTTCGGATCGAAGGAGGTCGACTATCCGCTGGGCGGCATCCAGATGCTCGGGAAGTCCGACGCCGAACAGATCCGCGGCGAGGCGCCGCGCTGGGCCGGGAAGGCCTCGCCCGACATGCCGTTCGAGGTGCTCGCGCATCACGCGGTCGACTTCTGGCTGTGCGGGGAGGACCTGCCGCTGCCGGACAACCGCGTCACACTGGACGGCGACGGAAGGGTGCACCTGTCGATCGACGAGAAGAACAACATGACGGGGCTCATGAAGCTCCGGCACGAACTGCAGACCATGCTCGGGCATCTGGGGATGCATCCGCACCACCTGCTGGACCACAGCCTCTACCTCCACAAGGGGATGCCGATCGGGGCCACCGCACACCAGGCGGGAACGATCCGTTTCGGCACGGACCCGCAGAGCGCGGCCCTCGACATCAACTGCAGGGCCCATGACCTGGACAACCTGTACGTCGTCGACACCAGCTTCTTCCCGAGCATCGGCGCGGTGAATCCGTCCCTGACCGCCATCGCCAACGCCCTGCGGGTCGGCGACCATATCGTCGAACGGCTCCGCTGACGTACGGCGGCTGAGCTACCGGATGTCGCCGGGTGCCCGGCCGGCCTGCGTATCGGCGTCGGTCAGGGATTCCAGCTCGCCGTGCGTGTCCATCCAGTAGAGGAGCACCAGAGCGGGCCCGATCAGCACGATCGCGACGACCGTGACGATCACCAGCCACCACAGCGTATGAGTGGCGCCCGCCCCGTCGGCCACGGTCAGGGAAGTGGGCAGCAGATAGGGGCGTTGCGCGAAGCCCCACGCGAAGACGGTCAGAGCCACACTCGCCACGGCGGTCCAGCGGGACCGCCGGTAGGTGCGGCGCAGGAGGAGAGCAGCGGTGGCGAAGGCGCTCACCGCGGCCGCCAGGCCCAGCAGCAGGCCGATCCCCGCTGTTGTGTGCATGTGCACCTCGATGGTTCGCGCCCGGGGGTGTCGGACGGGAGGGGTACGGATGCGGGCCGCCCGCGCTGCGGCGGCACGGGCGCAGCCAGGGCCGGGGCGTGGCGGAGCGGTCGCGATCCGCCCGGGTTCCGGCGGTGGCGGCCCGTGGCTGCGCCAGGAGGCGGCATGGGGACCGACCGGGGTCGGCACTCCGCGGACGTACGCACGGCAACGTCTGCTGTCTCTCCTGCCACGCGGTCGCCGAGGGCCGGGCCGCGCCCGGATGTACGGCGCCCCGCGCCCTCCGTATACGCCGGGCAGCAGCACGGACCGGCGGGGCCCCGCCAGGGCGCTGCCCGGCGTGCCACCGCGGGATCAGCCCCCGGTGGCGAAGCCGGGGAAGAGCGTCATCCCCCCGTCGACGTAGAGCGTGGCGCCCACGACGTAGTCGAGGAGGTCGGACGCCACCGCGACGACAGCGTTGGCGATGTCGTCCGGATCTCCGACCCGCCGGTACGGGATCAGCCGCAGGAGGTCGGCCTCCGCCTCCGGGGTGTTCCAGGCGTCCTTGTTGATGGGGGTGCGGATGGCGCCGGGTGCGATGGCGTTCACCCGGATCCGCTGCGGTGCCAGCTCCTGGGCGAGGGTCTGCATCAGCATGCCCACGCCGCCCTTGGAGGAGGCGTAGTTGGCATGGCCCGCCCAGGGGACGATCTGGTGGACCGAGCTCATGCAAATGATCTTCCCGGCCGCCCGGGAGACCTCCGGGACGACACCGCGCCGCACGAACTCCTTGGTGGCCTCACGCGCGCAGAGGAACTGGCCGGTGAGATTGACGTCGATGACCTTCTGCCACTGGGCGAGCGTCATGTCCACCGTCGGCGCATCCCGTTGGAGGCCTGCGTTGGCCACCATGATGTCGATGGTGCCGAGCTCCTCGACCATGCGGGCGACCATGCCGACGACCTGGTCCTCCTGCGAAACGTCGGCCTGGTGGGCGTAGGCGCGGACCCCGAAGCCCTTGATCTCGTCCACGACCTTCTCGGCCTCGTCCGCGCCGGCCACGTAGTTGACGACGACATCCGCGCCGGCCCGTCCGAGCGCGATCGCGGTCGCCTTGCCGATGCCCGAATTCGCCCCGGTCACCAGCGCTTTCTGCCCCGCCACGAGTCGCGCGGACATGGCGCCCCGCGCCTCACCGCTACTTCCTGCCACCACGGCTTCTCCTTCGGCACTCCGTGCGGCCCGTCGGTCGGCAGACAACGCCGCCGGGCGGGCCGTCGGGGGCCCGGCAGTCGCTGGAGGAAGGGCGACGCGGTGCCGCCGCGCCGGTCTCTCGGGAACAGAGGGGCCGGAATCGGAAAGTGAGCCGCTTCGCGCCACACCTCCAAAGGAGGGGATCACCGAACGCGGCGGGCGGGCCGGACCGGCGCGCGGAACGCTCGCGGTGGGAAGGGAATCTCACACGACCGGGCCAGTGACGCCGCGACCTGTCCCGGCGCTCATGCCCGCACGGTGGGGGCGGCGGTCGGCCCGGGCCCGCCGCCCTCACCTGACGAGCTGGTAGATGCTGTTGGTGACCAGCCACAGCCCCAGCAGAAGTGACAGCGACACGATCGCCTGGTCCTGATGGCTGTCGAGCCAGCTGAGCAACCCTCGTAGCTTTGCCCCTGCCGAAACGGGCGAAAAGGTGGCGTACAGCTCCATCGCCAGCAGGCTGGACGTGGCCAGCACGCAGAACCCCGTGAGGGCCAGCGTGGACGCCACCGAGGAGAGATCCGCTCTCACCGCCGTGGCGGCTCCGGCACCGACCATGGCCCAGGGCTGCAGCAGGACAGCCAGTCCGGCCGCCGCCCATCCGGACGCGCGGTCCAGTCCCGCCATCCACTTGGGTGAGCGACGGGGGCGAGGCGGACTGCGCCGCTTGTGTTCGCCGTACACGACGAGCCCCACGCCCAGGGCCAGCTTGGCCACGAGCGCCGCCGTCGACGGAACACTCTGGCGCGCCGGGGGCGTGCCGCCCGTCAGAAGGATCACGGCAGCGATCACCAGCACGAGGCTGCCGAGCCACGACAGAATGAACGCCAGCCCCTTGCGTACGCCTCTGTCGGCGGAGAGCAGCAGGATGAAGGCGCTGTTGTGAATGGGCCCGAGCGTGATGGCCGTGCCGATGAGTACGAGGTCAACGACCATCGCTGCCGACCGCATAGCCGGTCCCGCCCTGGGGCCCGTGTCCGTACGGCTTTCCGAGGCCAGGGGTCTCGGGCCCGCCGGGCGGCACAGACCGCGTCTCGCTCCGGATCTCGGCCATCGCTGCCTTCCCGTAGTGTCTGCCGACGGCCGGAGGTCGGACCGCGCGGGCACGGGTCGTGGTGGGGACGTCGATCGCACCGCATCTCGACTGTGTTGGCCGGTCATCACCGCGTCAAGCCGGCCACGGCGCCGATGGGCCGAATGTGTTTCGGCGGGTTCCGCACGGCCGCCGGCGCAGGTCCACCGGGACCGAGGGCCGGCGCCGGTCCCTCCACCCCCCTTGTTGAAACGGTTCATCCCTGGCTAACGTCCTGCAGCGAACCGGGCGTTGCCGAGCAGGGAGAATCATGAGCCGTACGCATACGCACCTCCTCCCCTGGTACATGGACGTGTCCCCCGGATCGGGCGGGCTGCCGCCCCGGTCCTGGTACGCGGGGTCGGACGCCGGGCGGATGTCGTTGAACGGGGATTGGCGGTTCCGGCTCTCGCCGACCGCTTCCGCCGAGGACGCCTCGTTCGCGCAGTCCGGGTTCGACGCGTCCGGTTGGGGAACCGTCGCGGTGCCCGGACACTGGGTGCTGCAGGGAGCCGGCGGAGCTCCCGCGTACACGAATGTCGTCTACCCCTTCCCGGTCGATCCGCCGCTGGTGCCGACCGAGAATCCGACCGGGGACCACCTGCTGACCTTCGATCTGCCGGCCGGGTGGCCGGAGGGCGGCGAGTGCGTGCTGCGGTTCGACGGAGTGGAGTCCGCCGCCCGGGTCTGGCTCAACGGCGAGGAGCTGGGGGATTTCAAGGGGTCCCGACTGCCGCACGAGTTCGCGGTCGGCGGGGTCGTGCGGGCCGAGGGCAACGTACTGGCCGTACGGGTGCACCAGTGGTCGTCCGGAAGCTATCTGGAGGACCAGGACCAGTGGTGGCTGCCGGGGATCTTCCGGGACGTCACGCTGCTGCACCGGCCGGACGGCGCGCCCCGGGACTTCTTCGTGCACGCCGGCTACGACCACCGCGCCGGGACCGGGACGCTGCGGGTGGAGTGCGACGGCGCCGACGGGCGGGTCCTGGTGCCCGGGCTGGGGGTCGATGTCGCAACGGATGAGGCGGTGACCGTGCCGGTCGAGCCGTGGACCGCCGAGACACCCCGGCTCTACGACGGCGAGCTGGTGACGGCCGGTGAGCGGATACCGCTGCGGATCGGATTCCGTACCGTCGCCGTCGAGGACGGGGTCGTCAAGGTCAACGGCCGGCGGGTGCTCTTCCGCGGGGTGAACCGGCACGAGTTCCACCCGGAGACCGGGCGGACCGTGGACGCACACACGATGCGGCGCGATCTGGTTCTGATGAAGCGGCACAACATCAATGCCGTACGGACGAGCCACTACCCGCCACACCCGGCGTTCCTGGATCTCTGCGACGAGCTCGGGCTCTGGGTGATCGACGAGTGCGATCTGGAGACACATGGCTTTGTCGACCTGGAGTGGCGCAACAACCCGGTCGACGACGAACGATGGACCCCGGCACTGCTCGACCGGGCCGCGCGCCTGGTGGAGCGCGACAAGAACCACGCCTCGGTGATCATCTGGTCTCTCGGCAACGAGTGCGGGTCGGGGCGTGGGCTCACGGCGATGGCCGAGTGGGTCAAGGGCCGGGATCCGGACCGGCTGGTGCACTACGAGGGCGATCTCTCCTGCAAGGACGTCGACCTGTACTCGCGGATGTATCCGACCCATGCCGAGGTCGAGCTGATCGGGAAGCGGGCCGAGGACCCGTGGAGCGACCCGGCGCTGGACGCCCGGCGGCGCGCGATGCCGTTCATCATGTGCGAGTACGGGCACGCGATGGGCAACGGTCCCGGCGGACTGAGCGAGTACCAGCGGCTCTTCGAGCAGTACGAGCGCTGCCAGGGCGGGTTCGTCTGGGAGTGGATCGACCATGGAATCGCCCACCCCGAGCACGGCTTCGCCTACGGCGGGGACTTCGGCGAGGAGCTGCACGACGGCAACTTCGTCTGCGACGGACTGCTCTTCCCCGACCGCACGCCCTCCCCCGGGCTGATCGAGTACAAGAAGGTCGTCGAGCCGGTACGGATCGAGGCCGGGACATCGGCGGGAACCGTCCGGATCGTCAATGGGTACGACTTCGCGGACCTCGGCCACCTGGAATTCGTCTGGTCGCACGAGGGGGACGGGGAGCTCCGTGCATCGGGCCCGCTCACCGTGCCCGGCCTGGCGCCCGGAGCCCAGGCGGAGGTGGCACTCCCCGAGGGTGGTGAGGGCGTGTGGACCGTGCGGGCGGTGCTCGCCGAGGACGCCGCGTGGGCCGGGCGCGGGCATGTGGTGGCTTGGGGGCAGCCGGCCGTCGGGGCGGTGGTTCCGGCTGCGGCCGCGGTGGGATCGCGACCGGAGGCGGCTGACGGGGAAATCGTCCTCGGGGGCGGCGTCTTCGATGCGGCGACCGGGGCGTTGGTCCGGCTCGGGGACGTACCGGTTCAGGCGCTGCGGCTCGACGTGTGGCGGGCACCCACCGACAACGACAACGGTGCGGCCTGGCAGCCGGACGAACGGTACGGGCTGCGGTGGCGGGAGTTGGGGCTGCATCGGATGCGCCACCGGATCGACGCCGTGGAGATGGGCAAGGACTCGCTGACCGTACGGACATGGGTGGCGCCCGCCGGGGTGGATACGGGGCTGCGCACGGAGTACCGGTGGACCGCCGACGGGGAACGGCTCGGGCTCACCGTGTCCGTGGCGCCCGAGGGCGAGTGGCGGGTGCCGCTGCCCCGGCTGGGGATCCGGTTCGGGCTCCCTGCCGCGTACGGCGGGGCGCGATGGTTCGGCGGCGGGCCCGGTGAGGCGTACCCGGACACCCGGGCCGCCTCGATGCTCGGGCGGTGGGAGATGTCCGTCGACGCGATGCAGACCCCGTACGTCCGGCCGCAGGAGAACGGCGCCCGGGCCGATGTCCGCTGGGCGGAGCTGACGGACGGCGACGGTGCCGGGGTGCGGGCCGAGGGCGGCGCGCCGTTCTGGTTCTCCGCACGACGGTGGACGAGCGAGCAGCTGGACACTGCGGGGCACAGGCCGGATCTGGTGGCCGGGGAGACCGTCTGGGTCCACCTGGATCACGCGCTTCAGGGCATCGGTTCGCAGTCGTGCGGGCCGGGCGTGCTGCCGGAGTACCGCCTCGACGCGGCCGAGACGGAGTTCTCGTTCGTGTTCTCGCCCGTGGGGTGAGGTACGGCCGGTTGCCGGTCCGGTGGCCGCCGGACGATGTGCCGGACCGGTCAGGTGGTCTTCGTCGTCGAACTCACGCTGCGTACCGATCCGAAGGGCCCGGATCTCACCCGTGCGCTGCCGCCCGGCCATGTCGCCGCGGAGGCCGAACGCATCGGGTGCGGCCCGAGAAGGTGACGCTGCCATCGGTCTGACACCGCCGGTGAGCTGCGCCGACGCTGTGACAGGATGACCGGCACCATGACCACCAGCACCGTCAGCAGCTGCCGCGCCCCGGGCGCCGACGCACCCGCCGGGACCTCGCGATGAGGGGCCGGGCGAAGCCTCCGTCGGCGCCCCTGCCGCAGCGGGACGGGATCGATCCGGTGCGGGTGCGACTCCCCGAGGATCCGCGCGGGGAGTGGGCGACGGTCCGTGACCATCTGCTGGCGCGGTTCGGAGGTGCGATCGGAGCGGACCGGGTGGACGCCATGCTCGCCGAGGGCAGGTTCGTCTCGGTGCAGGGGCCCGTGGCGCCCGACGAGCCGTACACGGCGGGCCGGTATCTCTGGTTCCATCGGGACTTCGCGCCGGAGGAGCCGGTGCCGTTCCCCGTCGGTGTCGTGTACCGCGACGCGCATCTCGTCGTCGCCGACAAGCCGCACTTCCTCGCCACGACACCGCGCGGCCGGCACATCACCGAAACAGCGGTGGCCCGGCTCCGCCGTGAGCTTGCTCTGCCGACGTTGCAGCCCGCGCACCGGCTGGACCGGCTGACGGCGGGCCTGGTGCTCTTCGTCGTACGGCCCGAGGAGCGGGGCGCGTACCAGACGCTGTTCCGCGACAAGCGGGTGCGCAAGGAGTACGAGGCGGTGGCACCCTACGACCCGGGACTGGACTTCCCGCGCACCGTACGCAGCCGGATCGTCAAGGAGCGCGGGGTGATCGCGGCCCGGGAGGAACCGGGCGAGGCGAACAGCGAGAGCCGGATCGAGCTGCTGGAGCACCGGGCCGGGCTTGGCCGCTACCGGTTGCTGCCGGCCACCGGGCGCACCCACCAGCTCCGGGTCCATATGAACAGTCTGGGTCTGCCGCTCGTCCATGATCCGGTCTATCCGGTGGTCGAACCGGAGGGGGCGGCGGACGACTGGACGCGTCCGCTGCAACTCCTTGCCCGGGTACTGGAGTTCACCGATCCGGTCACGGGCGGGCCGCGCCGCTTCGAGAGCGGGCTGCGGCTCTCCGCGTGGCCGGACCGGTGATCCCCTGACGTCAGTGCCCGCGGGCGATCCACTCGTCGAGGTGCGGCGCCTCGGCGCCGATCGTGGTGGAGTCGCCGTGTCCGGTACGGACGGTGGTGTCCGCCGGCAGTGCGAGCAGCCGGTCCCTGATCGACGCGACGATCGTCGGGAAGTGCGAGAACGACCGTCCGGTGGCGCCGGGCCCGCCCTGGAAGAGCGTGTCCCCGGTGAACACGGTGGACAGCTCGGGGGCGTACAGACACACCGCACCCGGGGCATGACCGGGTGTGTGCAGGACCTGGAGCGTGGTCCCGGCGATCTGCAGCTCCTGGCCCTCCGCCAGTTCGGCGTCGGGCGTGCGGTCCGGGTGGGTCTGCTTCCACAGCGGCAGGTCGTCGGGGTGCAGCAGGATCGGCGCACCCGTGGCGTCGGCGAGGGCCGGGGCCGCGTCGATGTGGTCGTTGTGGGCGTGCGTGCAGACGATGGCGCGCAGCGTGCGGCCGCCGAGCGCGTCCTCGATGGCGACCGGATCATGGGCGGCGTCGATAACGATCGCCTCGGTGTCGTCGCCGATGATCCAGACGTTGTTGTCGACGTCCCACTCGCCGCCGTCGAGGGCGAAGGTGCCGGAGGTGACGAGGTGGTCGATGCGGGCCGTCATCAGAACACCACCACCGAGCGCAGCACGTCGCCTTCGTGCATCCGGGTGAATGCCTGCTCGACGTCGCCGAGCCCGATGGTCTCCGTGACGAACGCACCGAGGTCGATCCGGCCCTGCTGGTGAAGGTCGATGAGCATCGGGAAGTCGCGCGAGGGCAGGCAATCGCCGTACCAGGACGACTTGAGCGAGCCGCCGCGGCCGAACACGTCGATCAGCGGCAGTTCGAGCTGCATCTCCGGGGTGGGCACGCCGACCAGGACGACCGTGCCGGCGAGGTCGCGGGCGTAGAACGCCTGCTTGTACGTCTCCGGGCGGCCGACCGCCTCGATGACGACATCGGCGCCGTTGCCGCCGGTCAGGGCACGGATCGCCTCGACCGGGTCGGTGGTGCGGGAGTTGACGGTGTGCGTGGCACCCATCTTCTTCGCCGTCTCCAGCTTGCGGTCGTCGATGTCCACCGCGATGATCCTCGCGGCGCCGGCCAGCCGGGCGCCCATGACGGCCGCGTCGCCGACGCCGCCGCAGCCGATGACGGCGACCGAGTCGCCACGGCCGACCTCGCCGGTGTTGATCGCGGCCCCGATGCCCGCCATGACGCCGCAGCCGAGCAGCCCGGCGGCGGCCGGGGAGACCTCGGGGTCGACCTTGGTGCACTGGCCCGCGGCGACCAGGGTCTTCTCCGCGAACGCTCCGATACCGAGCGCGGGCGACAGTTCGGTGCCGTCCAGCAGCGTCATCTTCTGCTTGGCGTTGTGCGTGTCGAAGCAGTACCAGGGGCGGCCGCGCCGACACGCCCGGCACTGCCCGCAGACCGCACGCCAGTTGAGGACGACGAAGTCGCCGGGCTCGACGTCCGTGACCCCCTCGCCGACGGACTCCACGATTCCCGCGGCCTCGTGGCCGAGCAGGAACGGGAAGTCGTCATTGATGCCGCCCTGCTTGTAGTGCAGGTCGGTGTGGCAGACGCCGCACGTCTGGATCTTCACCACGGCCTCACCGGGACCGGGGTCCGGGATCACGATCGTCTCGACCCGTACCGGCTCGTTCTTTCCCGGTGCGATGACCCCTTGCACCTGCTGCGCCATACCGTGGTCTCCCTTTTCGTGACGGTCCCGGCTTCTGTGACGTTCGACCGACATCCGAAGATCGAACACGAACAACCGTACGCGGTGCATGGGTGTCCGGCAGCGGCGGCACGGTGGCGCGCGGGAGGGCGGCCCCACCGAGGGTTCCGCGGGGGCCGCCTGCCGGCGGTTCAGGCCTCCGTGTCGTGGACCCGGCGCCCGCCGACGTACGTCCAAAGGACGCGGGTGGCACCGATCTCCTCGGGCGGGCCCGCGTACGGGTCGCGGTCCAGGACCACCGGGTCGGCGAGGGCCCCTGCCGTGCGGGGCGCGAGGATGGCAGGCGTACGGAGGGTCAGGCCGCTTCGGTGACCGCCGGGCCGGTGGCGGCGAGGGAGCGGCCGGTGGTGAAGTACGGGGACTTCCTTACCCACTTGGCCCAGGCAGCCGCACCCACACCGGTCAGCAGCATGACCGCCGGGCAGAACAGCATGAACCAGCCGTTGTCCGGGCTGATCTCGAAGTGGTCGGCGGAGGTGTAGAAGGACCAGCAGAGGTAGCCGCCGAGGCCGAGCAGCGCGGTGGCGCTGAGCACTGGGAGCACCACGGCGCGCAGGGCCTCGGACCGGCTCTCGCGCAGTGCCCCGCGGAAGCGGGCGGCAGCGGCCAGCGCGGTGAGCGCGTAGTACAGCGAGACGACGACGCCGATCGCGTTGACGGAGGCCAGGATGAGGTCACCGACCTTCGGAATGACCAGGGACAGGACGGCGATGGCGGCGGCGACGCAGCCGATCGCGATGGTTCCGGCCGCCGGTGTGCCGTACCGCGGGCTGACCTTCGTCCAGAGCGGTCCGAGGGTGCGGTCCCGGCTCATCGCGAACATGCCGCGCACGGTCGGGATCACGCCGGACTGGAGCGAGGCGACGGCGGAGAAGGTGAGGGCGGTCAACGGAAGTGCGGCGAGCGGCTGGTCGGCGAGCCGGTCCCCGAAGTAGGTGAGTCCCTGGGCGCCGTGTCCGGTCAACTCGTCCAGCGAGAGGACGCGCTGGAAGGCGAAGGAGCCGAGGAGGAAGAGGCCGAGCATGGTGACCAGAGTGATGAGTCCGGCCCTGGAGGCGTCCTGCGGGTCGCGGACCTCCTCGTTGACGCTGAACGACGACTCGAACCCCCAGTAGCAGAAGACCGAGAGAAGAAGCCCCTGGGCGAGCTGCTGTCCGGAGGGGATGGTGAACGGGTTGATCCAGTCCAGGCTGAACGGGTGTGGGCCGACGGCCAGTCCGTATCCGCAGAACCCGAGCAGCACGGCGTACTCGAAGGCGAGGAGGTACTTCTGCAGGTTGGCGGCGGACCGGGCGCCGATGATCGCGGTGAAGGTGACGGCGATGAGGACGACGATGCCGAGGACGGTCGACTGGGCGGTGGAGTCCGGGTCGAGGCGGAGCCCGGCGAGGCGGTGCAGCCCGCCCTCGCCCGCGAGTTGGAGCAGTGCGGAGCCGGTGACGGTCGTGGTGTACGAGAGGAAGACGACCGTGGAGACGATGCCGATCCAGCCGACGAGAAAGCCGAGCCAGGGGCTCAGTGAACGGCCGACCCAGACATAGCCGCTGCCCATGTTGGGCTCGACCCGGTTGAGCCGGGAGTAGGCGCTCGCGATACCGAGGACGGGCAGGAAGCCCAGCAGCATGATGATCGGCAGATGCAGGCCGACGGCGCCCGCGGTGACGCCGAGGCCTATACCGATGCTGGTGGTCGCGGCGGTGGAGGAGGCGGCGATGGCGATTCCGTCGACGACGCCGAGGCTCTTCCTGAGGGTCGTGGCCGCTGGTGGGTCGCTGCCGTAGGGGGTGGGTGAGGCCGTCACGCAGGCTCCTTCGCCGAGGGGCACTTTTCGGCCCCGATGGCGGCACATCGAACTCCTCGGGGGTTCCGCACGTCAATGCTGTTGTCATAAGGTGCCCCCATGGGCACGAGCGAGCGGGTGGTGCCGGCGGATACGCGGCGCCGCAGGCGTCCCACCAAACAGGGCACGGTACTGTCCGAGCAGCTGATCATCGAGACGGTGCTGCGGCTGATCGGTGAGCACGGGGCGGCGGCGCTCACCGTGCGCAGGCTGGGCGCGGCGCTGGGCTGCGACCCGAGCGCGGTCTACCGGTACTTCCGGGACACGGACGAGCTGCTGCTGGCGGTGGCCGACGAGCTGATCGGCCGCACCCTGCGCGACTGGCGGGCCACCGGGGACTGGCGGGCCGACCTGCGCAACCTGGGGCTTCGCATGCACGCCAACTATCTGGCCCATCCGCAGGCGGCGATGCTGACGTGTACGCGGGTCACCGGTCGTACCCACGAGATCCGGGCCGTGGAGACCATCCTCGGGATTCTGCGCGAGGCGGGATTCCCGGACGGGGAGGCAGCGCGGATCTATCACGTGTTCGTGGACCAGACGCTGTCGTTCGCCGCGTTGGACGCGTCGGCGCTGGTGCTGCCGGAGCGGGCCCGCGCTCTGGAGGCCGAGGCATGGCAGGAGACGTACGCACGACTGCCGGCCGCCGAGCATCCGAACATCGCGGCGACCGCACCGGTCCTGGTGGCGGAGATGAGCCGGAGCGGGTATCCGGCGGCGCTGGAGATGATGCTCGCGGCAGCCGCCGGCCGGCTGCAGCATGTGAAGTCCGGGCGCTGACCGACGCGCGCGGGCCCTGCCCTGCGGATCCGGGTCCCGGCCCACGGGTCCCGGCCCCGGGGTGGGTCCCCGTGCGGCTCGCGCCCCGGGGTCTCAGGGGGCGAGCACGTCCAGTTCGTGCAGGGCGCCCACCGCGATCTCCTTCGTCAGCCGCTCCGCATCCGCCACGTCGCCCTCCCGCACCGCTTCCGCGAGACGTACATGGAGCGTGACCGCCGCCGGGTCCGGGTCCTCGAACATCACCTGGTGGTGGGTGCGTCCCGCCAGTACCTCGGCGACGACGTCCCCGAGCCGCGCGAACATCTCGTTGCCGGAGGCGTTGAGCACGATCCGGTGGAACGCGATGTCGTGCTCCAGGTATCCCTCCAGCTGCTGGCCGCGTGAGGTCGCGACCATGCCGAGGGCGCATTCGGTGAGGGCGGCGCACTGTTCCGGCGTGGCGTGCCGGGCGGCGAGTCCGGCCGCGACCGGTTCGATCGCCGAGCGCAGGACGGTCAGGGAGCGCAGCTGGCGCGGCCGGTCGGCGCCGGCCAGTCGCCACCGGATGACCTGCGGATCGTAGACGTTCCATGCCTCGGTCGGCTGTACGGTCACGCCGACCCGGCGCCGGGACTCGACCAGGTGCATGGATTCGAGGACGCGGACCACTTCGCGCACGACCGTGCGCGAGACGTCGAAGCGCTGGGCCAGCTCGTCGGTGCGCAGCACCCGGCCCGGCGGGCAGTCCCCCGCGGCGATCTCCAGACCCAGGGTGTCCAGCACGTGTGTATGCAGCCCAGAGCCCTGTGTGGTCATGGGCAAAGCCTACGGGGCGCGTACCGCGAACAAAAAGTATGACTTTTAAATCACAACATCTTGAATAAGTCCTACGTATGGGTTTCAGTAGCGCGACGGACCGGTGTCGAGGACGACATCGACGGAGACAGCGAGGCACCACCAATGAGCACCCCCCACGTAGTCGTGGTGATGGGCGTAGCAGGGACCGGCAAGACGACGATCGGTCCCCTGCTCGCCGCCGAACTCGGCGTTCCGTACGCCGAGGGCGACGACTTCCATCCCGCGGCGAACATCGCCAAGATGTCGGCCGGCACCCCGCTGGACGACTCCGACCGGTGGCCCTGGCTCGATGCGATCGGGCAGTGGGCGCACAGCCGGGACGGACTCGGCGGGGTCGTCAGCAGCTCGGCGCTCAAGCGGGTCTACCGCGACCGGCTGCGCGCGGAGGCCCCCGGTGCAGTCTTCCTCCACCTGACCGGCGACCGGGCCCTCATCGAGGAGCGCATGGCGGACCGCAAGGGCCACTTCATGCCGACCACGCTGCTCGACTCGCAGTTCGCCACCCTGCAGCCGCTGCAGGAGGACGAGGCCGGCGTCTCCGTCGATGTGTCCGGCACCCCCGAAGAAATCACCCAGCGAGCCGTCGCCGCGCTGCGCCGGCTCGAAGACTAAGGATCCCCACCGTGACCAGTCTCAACGTCGAGATGTTGGCAGCGGACGCCGTCGAACCGATCACCTCGGCAGGCAACGCGCAGTTGGGCATTGCCGTCCTGGCCGGCATCGCCGTGATCGTTCTGCTGATCACCAAGTTCAAGTTGCACGCGTTCCTCGCACTGACCATCGGCTCGCTGGCCCTCGGCTCCTTCGCCGGTGCCGCGCCCGCCAAGACGATCGCCAGCTTCACCACCGGTCTCGGCTCGACCGTCGCGGGCGTCGGTGTCCTGATCGCGCTCGGCGCCATCCTGGGCAAGCTGCTCGCCGACTCCGGCGGCGCGGACCAGATCGTCGACACGATTCTCGCGAAGGCGAGCGGGCGCGCCATGCCGTGGGCGATGGTCCTCATCGCCTCGATCATCGGTCTGCCGCTGTTCTTCGAAGTCGGCATCGTGCTGCTGATCCCGGTCGTGCTGCTCGTCGCCAAGCGCGGCAACTACTCCCTGATGCGGATCGGTATCCCGGCGCTGGCCGGTCTCTCCGTGATGCACGGGCTGATCCCGCCGCACCCCGGCCCGCTGGTGGCGATCGACGCCCTCGGCGCCAACCTCGGTGTCACGCTGGCGCTCGGTGTCCTGGTCGCCATACCGACCGTGATCATCGCGGGCCCCGTCTTCTCCCGTTACGCCGCCCGCTGGGTGGACATCAAGGCGCCCGAGAAGATGATCCCGCAGCGTCCGTCGGAGGACCTGGAGCGTCGCCCCAGCTTCGGCGCCACGCTGGCGACCATCCTGCTGCCCGTCGTGCTGATGCTGGCCAAGGCCCTCGTCGACATCGTCGTGGACAACCCGGAGAACCACGTCCAGCGGGTCACCGATGTGATCGGCTCGCCGCTGATCGCGCTCCTCGCGGCCGTCATCGTCGGGATGTTCACGCTGGGCCGGGCAGCCGGTTTCAGCAAGGGCCGGCTCTCCACCACCGTCGAGAAGTCCCTCGCCCCGATCGCGGGCGTGCTGCTGATCGTCGGTGCGGGCGGTGGCTTCAAGCAGACCCTCATCGATGCCGGTGTGGGCCAGATGATCCTGGACTTCTCCAAGGACTGGTCGATCCCGGCGCTGCTGCTGGGCTGGCTGATCGCCGTCGCGATCCGGCTCGCGACCGGCTCGGCGACCGTGGCCACGATCTCGGCGGCCGGTCTGGTCGCCCCGCTCGCCGCCGACATGTCGACGTCGCACGCTGCGCTGCTGGTCCTCGCCGTCGGTGCGGGCTCGCTCTTCTTCAGCCACGTCAACGACGCCGGTTTCTGGCTGGTGAAGGAGTACTTCGGGATGAGCGTCGGCCAGACGGTGAAGACCTGGTCGGTGATGGAGACCATCATCTCCGTGGTCTCGCTCGCCTTCATCCTGCTGCTGTCGCTGGTCCTCTAACGCAGGTCCGGCGAGTCGTCCCGCGACTCGCCGGACCGCCCTTCCGGCCTCTCGGCGCATTCCCCCCACAGTGGGTGTTCGGCCCGCGCCCAATGGCGCTCGACCGACCCGGTGCGCATGCCTCGGCGTGCCTCCGGGTCGGCGAGCGCCATTGCCATGTGCCCGGCCAGCACGATCCCGATGGCCAGCGCGAGCCAGTCGTGGACGAACGTGGCGCCGGTCCGCCACACCAGCGGGGCCAGGCCGGTGAACCACATCAGCAGTCCGGTGCCGGTCATGACGAGCACGGCGCCCGCGATCCAGGCGGCGTACAGCTTCTGCCCCGCGTTGAACTTACCGGCGGGCCGGGCCCCGGGCCTCCGGTCACGGCGGCGCACCGCCCGCAGCCACTGGCGGTCGTGCGGCGCGAACCGGTTGAGCCGGGACAGGTCGGCGCGCAGCGCCCGGGAGACGAGACCGGCCAGCAGCGGTACGGGGATCAGCAGCCCGGACCACTGGTGCACGGTGACCACGAGACGGCGGCGGCCGACGAGTTCGGCGAGCTGGGGCAGGTACAGGCAGGCGGCGGTAGCCACGCACAGCAGCATCAGCCAGGCCGTGGTGCGGTGCACCCAGCGCTCCGCCCTGCTGAAGCGGTGCACCCGCCCGGTGGGGTCAGCCGGTGGGGGCATCGTCGCGGCCGTTGGACCGCCCGACCCAGGCGTCGACGTCATAGCCGAGCTCCTCCCAGTAACCGGGTTTCACGGAGTCGGTGACGGTGATCCCGGAGAGCCATTTCGCCGACTTGTAGAAGTACATCGGGGCCACGTAGAGGCGGACCGGGCCGCCGTGGGAGTGGGCCACCGGCCTGTCCTGCATGCGCAGGGCGACCAGTACGTCGGGGCGCCGGGCCTGGTCGAGGGTGAGGCTCTCGCTGTACGTGCCGTCGAAGCAGGTGAAGCGGACCGCCTTCGCCCCGGGCCGAACCCCGGCCGCGTCCAGCAGCGTGGAGAGCCGTACGCCCTCGAACGGGGTCTCGGGGACGCGCCAGCCGGTGACGCACTGGACGTCGCGGACCAGCCGCGTCTGCGGCAGGGCACGGAGCCGGTCGAGGGTGTACGTGGCGGGCCGGTCGATCAGACCGTCGATCGTCAGCCGGTAGTCCGTGGCGCTCTTCCTCGGTACCGAGGAGGCGACGGAGTAGTAGCGGAATCCGCCGCCGTTGGGCAGCAGTCCGCTCAGGCCGGTGGGGTCCTTGTCGGCGACCGCGCCGAGCCCGGACTCCAGGACGCGCTGCAGGGCGGGCCCCGCCACGACTCCGGCGGCGCCGAGCCCCAGCATGGTCAGGACCAGGCGACGGCCCACGGGTGTGCCTGCGGCATCGGGAGGTCGACTGTTCACCAGCCCATTCGAGCACCCGCGGCCGCATGTCACCAGGGGCCGCGGGTGTCCGTCACACTTCGGTAAGGCGACGGGCCTCAGCGGTGGGCCGCACCGCTCTCCGCCGCCTTCTCCCACTGGAACGCCTCGTTGCCCAGGCCGATCCTGGCGTGCACCGCCGGCTTCGTCGAGCGCAGCACCGCCCCGTACACCAGGCCGATGACGAGCGAGGCGACGACGACTCCGGGCAACAGCCAGTTGAGCACCGAGCCGGGACCGGATCCGACGAGAACGTCGAAGTCCCGGACCGTGAAGACGGCGATGGCCACCAGCGCCACACCGGCCAGACCGGAGGCGATCAGCCGCCACAGCTGCGCCTGGCCTGCGCCGCGCTTGACGAAGAAGGCGATCACGGCGAAGGAGGCGGCGGCCATCAGCACGATGACGCCGAGCGCGCCGACGTTGCCCATCCAGGTGAACAGGTGCAGCACCGGGGCGGTCGGGTCGCCGGCCGGCTTGTCGTCCGTGAACGCGAAGGCCAGCACGATGACCAGGGAGACGCCGGACTGGAGCAGCGAGCCGGTGGCCGGGGCACCGCTGGACTTGTTGGTCCGGCCGAACGCGGCGGGCAGCAGGTTCTCACGGCCCATCGCGAACGCGTACCGGGCGACAACGTTGTGGAAGCTGAGCAGCGCCGCGAACATGCCGGTGACGAAGAGGACGTGCAGCACGTCGGTGAAGGTGGTGCCGAGCCGGTCCTCGGTGAGACCGAACAGCATCCCGGGACCCTCCTTCAGCGAGGTGTCGGCGATGAAGCCGGGGCCCGCGGCGACGGTCAGTGCCCAGGAGCTGATCGCGAGGAACAGGGCGGCGTAGCCGACGGCGAGGAACATCACCCGGGAGACGACGATCTGCGGGCGGCTGGTCTCCTCTGCATACACCGGCGCCTGCTCGAACCCGACGAACGCGGCGATGCAGAAGCAGAGCGCGGTGCCGAGTCCGGCACCGGCGAGGGTGTCGGGGTTGAAGGCGTGCAGCGACAGGCCTTCCGGTCCCGGCTTGGAGACGGCGGCGATGTCGAAGATCACGACGAGGGCGCACTCGACGACCAGCAGCACGCCGAGCACCTTGGCGTTGAGGTCGATCTTCAGCCAGCCGAGCACACCGACGATCACGACGGCGACGACTGCCGGGATCCACCAGGCGAGGTCGGTCTCCAGGTAGGTGGAGAACAGGCCGGAGACCTCGAAGCCGAGGATGCCGTAGATGCCGACCTGCATGGCGCTGTACGCGACCAGCGCGACGAGTGACGCACCGGCGCCCGCGGTCGGGCCGAGTCCTCGGGCGATGTACGCGTAGAAGGCACCGGCGTTGTGGACGTGCCGGCTCATCTCCGCGTAACCGACGCTGAACAGCATCAGGACGATGCCGAGAATGACGTACAGCAGCGGCTGGCCGACGATGCCCATCACGCCGAACACGGTGGGCATCACCCCGGCGACGACCATCAGGGGTGCGCTGGCGGCGAGGACCGAGAGAAGCAGTCCCGGGGTGCCGAGCCGGTCCGCGCGCAGGGCCCGTTCCTCACCCTTGTAGGTGCTGATGCCGCCGGTGGTGCCGGTCTCGCTCGTTCTTGAACTGCCCGTCGACATGGCGGGGGTGGTCCCTTCGTTGAGGAGAAATGCGGGGAGGTGCACAACGGGGGGTGGCGCGGCGTCGGTGGGGTGGTCACGGGGTTCCGAGTACGCCGCGGTGGCCGCGGCGGTCCCGGTCATGGCCGGTGGCGACCAGCAGGGAGCGGGCCCTGGCCCACCGGCCCTGGGTGAACTGTTCTCGTACGTCGATGAGTTCGGTGTCGAAGGGGTGGCCGGAGCGCCCGCCCGGTCTTCGGGAGCGGCCCGGGGGAGGCGGGGGCGGCGACACCGCTGGCTTCCTTTACGGCGCGGGTGCGAGCACAGTGCGGGCCCTTGCGCAAACACGTACGAGACAGGTACAGACATTTCGAACGCGCCACAGCAAAGCGGTAGGCGGGGCTCCACGTCAAGAGCTGAATCGATCAACTTCGCTGATTTCCAGCCGGGTTGGCCGGAACTCAGACTTTCGCCTCCTCTCCTTCGGGAGGTGCCGGGACATGTGAGACTTGCGCCATGCCGAACCGTGAAGCTCTCAAACCGTTCCTTCTCGCCTTTCCCGGGCCGCTGCGCGATCAGCTGGTGGGGGCGGTGCTCGCCGGCGTGAAGGTGTCGACGACGGGACTGCTCGCGGAGTACGCGGCGGAGCAGGAGGAGCTGCCCGCGGTGGGCGAACGGTCGGCGCTGATCGATTCGGACGGCCGGGAGATCGCGGTCGTCGAGGTGACGGAGGTACGGGTCCTGCGGCTCGGTGACGTCGGTCTCCAGCATGTGCTCGACGAGGGCGAGGGCGACACATCGGTGGCGCAGTGGCGCGCGGGCCATGAGCGGTTCTGGCACGGGGAGGAGATGCGGGAGGCGCTCGGCGACCCGGAGTTCACGGTCGACGACGACACACTGATCGTCGCCGAACGGTTCCGGGTCGTCGAGCTGCTCGACCCCGTCGTCGGGGGGTGACGCGACTGAGAGGAGCTCACAAAATGGGAGTCCGATCAGCTCGCGGCGTCTGGCACGTGCGATCGCAAGGCACTGGAAGGCCCTCGGACGGGGTCTCCCCTGCTCGAATGAAGCTGAGAGCTTGGGGGAGGAGCTACTAGGGCATTTCGGCAACGCAGCGAGCGTGCGTGCCAGGCGTCGCGAGCCGGACGCCCATTTTGTGAGCTCCTCTGAGGCCGAGGCCTCTCGTTCGGATCGTGCCGGGCTCGCGGGGTCGGGCACGCATGTCTGCGGCGCTGTCGTCGGTCACCGACTCCCCTGCCGCCGTCAGGACATGGGGACCCCCCTTCGCTCGGGTCCCTTCCGCCGCCTTGCGATGCACCGCATCCGACGCCGCGCGCCGAACCACCAGGGATGACGGGACAGCCCTCAGACGCCGACCGCCTCGGCCACGGCGCGGCCCGCCACCCGCCCGGAGAAGATGCAGCCGCCGAGGAACGTCCCTTCGAGCGAGCGGTAGCCGTGCACTCCTCCGCCGCCGAATCCGGCCGCCTCCCCCGCCGCGTACACACCGGCGAGCGGCGTGCCGTCCTCGGTCAGCACCCGCGACGAGAGGTCCGTCTCCAGTCCGCCGAGCGACTTGCGGGTGAGGATGTTCAGCCGCACGGCGATCAGCGGGCCGGCCTTCGGGTCGAGAATGCGGTGCGGCGCCGCCGTACGGATCAGCCTGTCGCCCAGATAGGCGCGCGCCCCGCGGACCGCCGTGATCTGGAGATCCTTGGTGAACGGGTTGGCGATCTCGCGGTCCCGGGCGGCGATCTCGCGGCGCAGCGCGTCCGTGTCGATCAACTGCTCGCCGGTGAGGGCATTCATGCCACGGACCAGCGCGTCGAGGTCCTTCTCGACGACGAAGTCCACGCCGTTGTCCATGAACGCCTTGACCGGGCCCGGCACGTCGGCGCGCGCCCGGCCGATCACGTCACGGACCGATTTCCCGGTCAGGTCGGGGTTCTGCTCGGAGCCGGAGAGCGCGAACTCCTTCCCGATGATCTTCTGGTCGAGAACGAACCAGGTGTAGTCGTGGCCGGACTTCATGATGTGCTCGAGGGTGCCGAGCGTGTCGAAGCCCGGGAAGAGCGGGACCGGCAGCCGCCTGCCGCGGGCGTCCAGCCAGAGCGAGGAGGGACCCGGCAGGATCCGGATGCCGTGCTCGGCCCAGATCGGGTTCCAGTTCTCGATGCCCTCCGTGTAGTGCCACATCCGGTCACGGTTGATGTGGTGGGCACCCGCCTCCTCGGTGATCCCGAGCATCAGCCCGTCGACATGGGCGGGCACCCCGGAGAGCATCTTCGCGGGCGGGGTGCCGAGCCGCTCGGGCCACTGGGCGCGGACGAGGTCGTGGTTGCCGCCGATGCCACCGGATGTGACGATCACCGCCTGCGCCTTCAGCTCGAAGGTGCCGGTCGCCACGCGGCTGCTCGCGGTGCCGCGCTCGGCGCCGCTCGATTCGAGGACTTCGCCGGTCACGGTGTCGACGGCGCCCGCGGTGCGGCCGAGACCGGTGACCCGGTGGCGGAACCTCAGCCGGACGAGCCCCTTGGCGACGCCCTCGCGGACCCGGCGTTCGAACGGAGCGACGACGCCGGGGCCGGTGCCCCACGTGATGTGGAAACGGGGTACGGAGTTGCCGTGGCCGGTCGCGTCGTAACCGCCGCGTTCGGCCCAGCCGACGACGGGGAAGATCCGCAGCCCCTGGGCATGCAGCCAGGACCGCTTCTCCCCGGCAGCGAAATCGACGTACGCCTCGGCCCACTTCCGTGGCCAGTGGTCCTCCTTGCGGTCGAACCCCGCCGTGCCGAGCCAGTCCTGAAGGGCCAGCTCCTGGCTGTCCTTGATCCGCATGCGGCGCTGCTCGGGCGAGTCGACGAGGAAGAGACCCCCGAAGGACCAGTGCGCCTGACCACCGATCGACTGCTCGGGCTCCTGGTCGAGCAGGATCACCGTGCGGCCCGCGTCGACGAGCTCGGCAGTGGCCACGAGACCCGCGAGCCCTGCCCCGATCACGATCACATCAGCGTCGTACGCCATGGGTTCCATCCTTGTCGGGGCGGGCCGGAGCGAGCCGGAAGTTACTCGTGCGTCAGATCTTGGGCACCGGTCGGTGCGGCGTCAACCGCCCGGTCGGCGGCGCTCCGGCCGCACCCCTGCCGCCGAGGCGCTATCGTCGAAACAAATCACCCTCCCCTGGCCGGACTTGAGGAAGAGAACGGTGTCGGTGCTGGTCCTCGTACTCGCCGTGAGCGCCGCCTGCTGCCTGGGATTCGGCTTTGTCCTGCAGCAGGCCGCCGCCGAGCACGCCCCGAGGAGCGACTTCCTCTCCCCCCGGCTGTTGCTCGACCTGATGCGGGTGCCGAGCTGGCTGGCCGGGATCGGACTGATGGTCTGTGGGATGGCGCTGGGGGCGCTGGCCCTGGGCAAGGGCGAGGTGTCCGTCGTCGAGCCGCTGCTGGCGACCAATCTGCTCTTCGCGATGGCTCTGTCGCGCCATCGCACCGGGCAGCGGCTGGGCCGACAGGGCTGGGCGGGGCTCTGGCTGCTGGCCGGCGGGGTCACCGCCTTCCTGCTGGGAGGCCGGCCGCAGGGTGGACAGGTGGTCACGAACGAGCTGCGGCACTGGCTGGTGATCGGCGTGGTCGTGGGCATCGCCCTGGTGCTGACCACGTTCGCGAAGCGCTCGCAGCACGGAGCGGCCCCCGCTCTGCTCGCGGTGGCGGCCGGACTGCTGTACGGCCTCCAGGACGCGCTGACCCGAGTGAGCGGACAGCGGCTGTCGGACGGGGGGTGGACGGCTCTGGTGACAGGCTGGCAGCCGTACGCGGTGGTGGTGCTGGGCGTGACAGGTCTGATCCTGGTGCAGAGCGCCTTCGAGACGGGGCCGCTGCGGACGTCGCTGCCCGCGCTGACCGCTGCCCAGCCGCTGGCCGGGATCGCCTGCGGGGTCGGGTTCCTCGGCGACCAGCTGCGCACCGACGCGGCCGCGCTGGCCTGGCAGGCGGCGGGCCTGACGGCGATCGTCGTCGGGATCATGCTGCTGGGGCTGCATCCGGCGATGCCGGAGGGGCGCGGCCACCATCACCGCAGGCGCAGCCTCCAACCGCGCTGACGGGCGGTCGGGCGACCGGCTCCGCGTCTGTTCCCTCACAGTCGGGGCGGTGCGCCTGGTTATTAATAATGGCCAGCATTACAGTGTTCGGCATGGCGAGAACATCAGGGCCCGAGACCCGGGAACGACTGATTCGCGCGGCCGAGGAGATCTTCGCCGCCCAGGGCACCGACGGCGCCCAGCTGCGGGACATCGTCCGGCTTGCCGGGCAGAGCAACCCCTCCGCGGTGCAGTACCACTTCGGCTCCCGGGCGGGACTTCTGGACGCCGTGATGGCCGGACGGCAGGCCCGTACCGAACGCGTGATCGCACCGCTCCTCGACACGCTCGACAACACGGACGCCACAGGCGACGAAGGACCGGGCGTACGGAAGCTGCTCGCCGCTCTCGTGACAGCCGAGTCGAGCCTGCTGGCCGACGACCGCGGCCGTCGCTGCCTGCGGATCTCGGCCCAGCTCAGTCGTGAGACCGGGCTGCGCACCGGCACCCCGCACCCCGCGCTGGACGGCACCGCCTACGGACGGGTCATCGGCCGCATGGCGGACTGCCTGACCGAGCTGCCCGGGCCCCTGCGGCTGGAACGCCTCGATCTGGCGCTCACCCTGATCGGTGCGGCGTTCGCCGACCGCGCCCGCCAGTACCTCGACGGCGTCGAACCGCTGACCGGCGAGGAGCTGTTCCTCGCCGATCTTGTCGCGACGACGACCGCTTTTCTGCACGCACCCGTGCCCCGTACCGCATGAAGGACATCACCATGACCGACCTCCACCGGCTCAGCGACAAGACCGTCATCATCACCGGCGGCGCCCGCGGCCTCGGCGCCGAGACCGCCCGGCGGGCCGTCGTCGGCGGCGCCCGCGTCGTGATCACCGACGTACTCGACGAAGAAGGCGCGGCGACCGCCGCCGAGCTGGGCACCAACGCCCGCTTCCTGCACCACGACGTGACGTCCGAGAAGGACTGGCAGCGGGTCGCCGAGTTCGCCCTCGCCGAGTTCGGCCGGATCGACGGGCTGGTCAACAACGCCGGTGTGTCGACCGGTCAGCCGCTGGAGACCGAGACGGTCGAGCACTTCCGCAAGGTCATCGACATCAACCTGACCGCCGTCTTCATCGGCATGAAGACCGTCATCCCGGTGATGAAGGAGAACGGTGGCGGTTCGATCGTCAACATATCCTCGGCCGCCGGCCTGATGGGCCTCGCACTGACCTCCAGTTACGGCGCGTCCAAGTGGGGCGTCCGCGGCCTCACGAAGGTCGGCGCGGTGGAGCTGGGCACGGCGAAGGTGCGGGTGAACTCCGTCCACCCGGGCATGGTCCACACGCCGATGACCGCGTCGGTCGGCATCCAGCAGGGTGAGGGCAACTACCCGAACACCCCGATGGGCCGGGTCGGCGAGCCGTCGGAGATCGCCCAGGCAGTAACCTTCCTGCTCTCGGACGCCGCCTCCTACATCACCGGCGCCGAGCTCGCCGTGGACGGCGGCTGGACCACCGGTCCGACCGTGAAGTACGTCATGGGTCAGTGATCCCCGGCCGGGTCCCGGACTCCGGCCTGAGGTTGGATGGGCGGCATGACTGCTGCTGACGAGATCCTGGACATCGTCGACGAGAACGACGAGGTCGTGGGGCAGGCCCCGCGCGGTGAGGCGACCGCGCGGGGCCTGCGCCATCGCTGCGTCTTCATCGAGGCCCGGGACGCCGAGGGCCGGCTCTTCGTGCACCGCAGGACCGCAACCAAGCTGGTCTTCCCCTCGCGCTACGACATGTTCGTCGGCGGGGTGGTCGGTGCGGGCGAGTCCTACGACGAGGCGGCGCTGCGGGAGGCCGAGGAGGAGCTCGGGGTCTTCGGACTCCCCCGCCCCGAACCGCTCTTCAAGTTCCTCTACACGGGTGGAAAGCACACCTGGTGGTCGTACGTCTACCAGGTGCGGTGCGAGCTTCCGGTGAATCCGCAGGTGGAGGAGGTCGCCTGGCACACGTTCCTCACCGAGGGCGAACTGGCGGAGCGGCTCGGCGACTGGGAGTGGGTGCCGGACGGTCTGGAGACGTACCACCGGTTGCGGGAGTACCGGGCAGGCCGGGCCCCGACGGGCAGCCGGCCACCGAACGATCGATAAGGTTCGGGCGTGAACGAGTTCGTACAGAGCGTGAAGCTGTGGTTTGCGCCGCAGCGGATCCGTGAAGAGGGCGACACCCCCGACTACCGCTTCTCGCTCGCCAACGAGCGCACGTTCCTCGCCTGGATCCGGACGGCTCTTGCGCTCATCGGCGGCGGTTTCGCCGTCGACCAGTTCCTGCCGGAACTGGCCTGGGGGGTCAGGGCGGGGCTGGCGCTCGCGCTGCTCGCCGCCGGTGTGCTCTGTTCCCTGCGGGCGGTCAATCACTGGGTGCGGTGCGAGCGGGCGATGCGGCGCGGCGAGGACCTGCCGGTCTCCCGGTTCCCGACGCTGCTCAGTGTCGCTGTCGCCGTCGTCGCCGTCGCGATGGTGGTGGTGGTCCTCTTCGGCTGGGAGGGCAGGTGACCGACGGGGAGCGGGACCCCGGACTGCAACCCGAGCGGACCCGGCTGGCGTGGCGGCGCACCACCCTGTCCTGCACGGTGGTGGCGGTGCTGGCGGGGAAGGCGGCGCTGCACGGCGGCGCGACCCCGGCCGGGATCGTCGCCGTGTCGCTGAGCGTGCTGGCGTGGCTTGCGTTTCTGCGGGTGGCCCACCGGCGGGTGCTCGGGATGGGGACCGCGCGGCCGCAGCCACTGGCACCACGCGGCGCCCTGACGGCGGCGGCCTGCACGATCGCGCTCGCGGTGTTCGCCGCGGCGATGATCTTCTGAGGCGTTCCGCGCAGGTCAGTTGTCCCAGGGGACAGTGACGACGATCTTTCCCCGGGTGCGTCCCTCCTCGTTGAGCCGCTGGGCGTCGGCGGCCTGCTCCAGCGGGAAGACCCGGTCGACATGGACCGAGACGATGCCTTGCTCGGCCAGTCCCGCGAGCTGGGTCAGATCCGCCGCGTCGGGCCGTACGAAGGCGTAACGCCCGCCGTACGAGAAGACCTCGCCGTCCGCGATGGACGCCAGCCTGCCCTCAGGTTTCAGTACGTCCGCGGAGACGCGGAGAGCCTCGCCGCCCACGGTGTCGAAGGCGGCGTCGACCCCGTCGGGGGCCAGGGCCCGGATCCGGTCGGCGAGCCCTTCGCCGTACTCCACCGGTTCGCCGCCGAGCTGCCGGATGTGCTCGTGGTTGCGTTCGCTCGCGGTGCCGATGACACGGGCGCCCGCATGCCGGGCGAGCTGGACGGCCAGTGAGCCCACGCCGCCGGCGGCCGCGTGGACCAGCACGGTGTCGCCGTCCTGGATCCGCAGTGTGCGGTGCAGCACCTGATACGCGGTGAGGCCGGCCAGCGGCAGCCCCGCCGCGGCCTCGAAGCTCAGGCTCAGCGGCTTGCGGGCGAGCGTGCGCACGGGGGCGGCGACGTACTCGGCGAAGGTGCCGCGGGACAGGAAGTCCTCCCGCACATAGCCGATGACCTCGTCGCCGACGGCGAACTCGTCGACGGCGATTCCGGGCTGCACGACGACTCCGGAGACATCCCAGCCGGGGATCACCGGAAAGACGGCCTCCAGTCCGGACTGGAGGTGGCCCTCCCTCGCCTTCCAGTCGACCGGATTGACGGCAGCGGCCCGCACCTTCACCAGAACGCTGTCCGGGCCGACCTTGGGGTCGGGCCGCTCGCCGTACTCCAGGACGTCGGCCCCGCCGTACCTGCTGTAGCTGATCGCCTTCATCATCCGACCATCCGGGCTGCTCAGACCGCCCGCAACTCAGACGGTGGCCGCCGCGCGGAGCGGCAGGAGCGTGCGCGGGCGTGGCCGGACATCCGTCGCCCGGTCGGGAACGCGGTCGTGACAGGTGTACGCCGAGGCGCCGCCCCGGGTGGCGTACTCGACATGCTCGTCCGCGGCATGTGAATCACCGCACACTCCTCATTCGGAGATACGGCTGAACAGCAGGACCCCGACTCACTCGACACGGAGTCCACGCACCGGATTACGGGAGTTCACTGGACGACATACCGACTGGTCGGCATCATGAGCACCGACGTCTTTTCACCCCGGAGGTGCGCACGATGAGCTCAGTCCATCCGCCAGGTCTCGACCTGGACCGGCTCCGCGGACATGTCGACCGCGAGCGGCCGGGTCTGGTGAACGGACCGCTCGAAGCCCGGCTCATCGAGGGCGGCCGCTCCAACCTGACGTACATCGTCACGGACGGCACCGGTCACTGGGTCGTCCGCCGGCCTCCGCTCGGCCATGTCCTCGCCACCGCGCACGACATGAAGCGTGAGCACCGGGTCATCAGCGCGCTGCACCCGACGGCCGTGCCGGTGCCCGAGCCGCTGCTGCTCTGCGAGGACGACTCCGTCATCGGATCGTCCTTCTACGTCATGGAGTACGTCGAGGGGACCCCGTACCGCACCGCCGAGCAGCTCGCCCCGCTCGGTGCCGAGCGCACCCGCGAAGTCGTCCTGGGCCTGGTCGACACTCTGGTGGAACTGCACGCCGTGGACCCGGAGTCGGTGGGGCTCGGCGACTTCGGGCGCCCCGAGGGGTTCCTCGACCGGCAGCTGCGCCGCTGGGGCAAGCAGCTGGACGCCTCCCGCAACCGCGAACTGCCCGGTATCGACGAGCTGCACGCCGCGCTCGGGCGGGAACTGCCCGTCTCCCCCGCGCCCACTGTCATCCACGGCGACTACCGCCTGGACAACGTGCTGATCGGCCCCGACGACCGGATCAAGGCCGTCCTCGACTGGGAGATGTCGACGCTCGGCGACCCGCTGACCGACCTCGGCCTGCTGGTCATGTACAGCTCCGACCTGGGTCTGCCCAAGTCCCCGGTCTCGACCACCAGCGGAGCGACCGGCCACCCCACACCCGCCGAACTGATCGAGCGCTACGCGACCCGCTCCGGCCGGGACACCTCCGCCATCTCCTGGTACACGGCGTTCGCGTGGTTCAAGCTCGCCGTGATCCTGGAGGGCATCCACTACCGCTACACCCTCGGCCGGACCGTCGGCGCCGGCTTCGACCGCATCGGCGATCTCGTCCCCGTCTTCATCGCGCACGGCCTCACGACCCTCCAGGAAGGCTGATCACCCCCATGGACTTCGCATTCGACGCCCGTACGGAAGAACTGCGCACCAAGCTGCTCACCTTCATGGACGAGCACGTGTACCCGGCCGAGACGATCGCGCACGAGCAGCGGGCACAGCTCGCCTCCCCGTGGGACACCCCGCAGATCGTCGAGGACCTCAAGGCCGAGGCGCGCAGGCAGGGTCTGTGGAACCTCTTCCTGCCCGACGCGGAGTACGGTGCCGGGCTGACCAACCTCCAGTACGCACCGCTCGCCGAAATCACCGGCCGTTCCCCCCAGTTGGCGCCGACCGCGCTCAACTGTGCGGCGCCGGACACGGGCAACATGGAGGTGCTCCTCCAGTTCGCCACGGACGAGCAGAAGAAGCAGTGGCTGGAGCCGCTCCTCGCCGGGGAGATCCGGTCGGCGTTCGCCATGACGGAGCCCGAGGTGGCCTCGTCGGACGCGACCAACATCGAGACCCGGATCACGCGGGAGGGCGACGAGTACGTCGTCAACGGCCGCAAGTGGTACATCTCCGGGGCGATGAACCCGGACTGCGGGATCTTCATCGTGATGGGCAAGACCGACCCGGACGGCGCCGACATCCGCCGCCAGCAGTCGATGATCCTCGTCCCGCGCGACACGCCGGGCCTCGAAGTGCGGCGCGCCATGCAGGTGTACGGGTACGAGGACCACTACCACGGCGGTCACGCGGAGGTCGTGTTCACCGATGTGCGGGTGCCCGCGACGAACCTGATCGGCGAGGAGGGCGGCGGCTTCGGCATTGCGCAGGCGCGCCTGGGTCCCGGCCGGATCCACCACTGCATGCGGCTGATCGGGATGGCGGAGCGGGCCATCGAGCTGATGTGCAAGCGGGCGGTGTCCCGCACGGCCTTCGGCAAGCCGCTCGCGCAGCAGGGCGTCGTGCAGAACTGGATCGCGGACGCGCGGGTCACGGTGGAGCAGCTGCGGCTGCTCGTGCTGAAGACGGCATGGCTGATGGACACGGTGGGCAACCGGGGGGCGCACACGGAGATCCAGGCCATCAAGATCGCCACCCCGCGCGCGGTGGTCGACATCCTCGACAAGGCGGTGCAGCTGCACGGCGCGGGCGGCGTGAGCCAGGACTTCCCGCTGGCGGAACTGTGGGCGGGGGCGCGGACGCTGAGGCTGGCGGACGGGCCGGACGAGGTGCATCAGCGGTCGCTGGCGCGGCGCGAGATCAAGCGGTACGTGTAGCGGGGCGGCGGCTGCAGCCGCGCCATGTCCTCCGAAGCCGGACGGGCTGCGAATCTGCCCGTCCGGCCCGTGGATGGCGCCGTTCAGTTCTGGCGCAGCGCAGGCATCGGCACCGCGATGCCGTACGTGGTGGCGCCGACGCCCACGCCGCCCTCACAGGTGTTGGGCGGCTGGGTGCCGGTGCCGCGCGTGGAGGGCCGCTCGGCGGCCCAGAACATGTAGCCGAGCATGCCGGAGGTTGTCCCGGCCCCGTTCGGCGCGACAGTCTGCTCGAACGTTCCCGTCGATTTCTGCAACGAGTTCGCGAAGTCGGTGCACTCCGGCTGCGACTTGGTCTGGTCGCCGATGTAGACGGCGCCGGTGAACTTGGCGGGAGCGAGCGGTGGCACGGGCGGCGCGTAGGTGGGCTTGCCGTCCACATGCTCCTGCCAGTTGGCGATCGCCGTACTCGCCGAGGGCTGGCGCGCGGGCACCATCGCGTTGGCGTAGTCGAGATCCGAAGGACTGGCGTCCGCGGTCGGTGACCGTGGGGCCCCGGACCACACTCGCGAACCCGGAGCCGGCCCGACGGATGCCGCTCCCCCACTTCTGGCCGACGTCAGGGGCGCAGCGCCCGCAACAGCAGATCCGCCAAATGGTCCGCGACCTCCTGCTGGCTCAGCGGACCGTCCGGGCGGTACCACGTCGACAGGTGATGCACCGATCCGAAGTGGTAGTCCACCACCAGATCCGCCGGCGTCGCCGTGGAGAACACCCCGCTCCGCTGCCCCTCCTCCACCAGCGCCCGGAACCGCTCGTGGTAGCGGCGCCGCTCCATCCGTACCTGTTTGTTCTTCTCCGGGCTCAGATGGTGCATCGAGCGGAAGAAGATCGCCGCGTCGTCGAGGTTCTCGATCGTCGTGACGACCACGTCCGCCGCCGCGTCCCGCAGCCGCTGCTCGACCGGCGCCTGGGCGTCCGCGAACGCGTCGAGGCGTTCCTGCTGGAGCCGCAGCACCCGGGAGTAGACCTCCTGGAGGAGATCCTCCTTGGAGCCGAAGTAGTGGTAGAGCGCGCCCTTCGTGACGCCTGCCGCCTCGACGATCTCCTGGACCGACGTGCGGTCGTAGCCCTGCTCGGCGAAGAGCCGGGTGGCGGCGGCCAGCAGCCGCTGAGGGACGGGGGCGTCGTTCCCGTCCGTCGTTCTGGCCATGGCCGCCACCTGCCTTTCCGTAGTGAAGTCGCACACGTTCTACTGCTGGGAACGCAGTTCCCGCCTGAGGATCTTCCCACTCGCCGTCTTGGGAAGTTCGGTCAGGATCCGGACCTCGCGCGGGTACTTGTACGCGGCAAGCCGCTCCTTGCAGTACACACCCAGTTCGTCGGGTTCGACCGAGGAGCCGGGTCGCAGGCTGACGTATGCCCGGACGGTCTCGCCGCGGTAGGCGTCGGGGACGCCGACGACGGCCGCCTCCCGGACCGCCGGGTGGGTGTACAGGACATCTTCCACCTCGCGCGGCCACACCTTGAAACCGGAGGCGTTGATCATGTCCTTCTTGCGGTCGACGACGTAGAGCCAGCCGTCCGGGTCCATGAAGCCGATGTCGCCCGTGCGCAGTTCGCCGTCCGGGAAGGCGGCGGCGGTCGCGTCGGGCAGCCGCCAGTAGCCGGAGACGACCTGCGGGCCGCGGACGGCGATCTCGCCCTGCTCGCCGAACGGCACCTCCTCGCCGTTCTCGTCGAGGATCCGGACGACCGTGTCGGGTCCGGGGACGCCCACCGAGAGGGTCCCGGAGACCGGGTCGACGGGCGCTTCCCGCTCGGGCGGTACGGAGGCGCAGGGCGCGGTGCACTCGGTGAGGCCGTAGCCGTTGCGGATGTACGGGCCGAAGCCCGCCCGGAACTTCTCCACGAGCGCGGGCGGCAGCGGGGCGCCGCCCGAGGAGATCACCTGGAACGAGGCGAAGTGCTCGGGTGTCACACCCGGCGTGGCGGCGAGGGCCATGAAGGCGGTCGACGGGCCGACGGTGTACGCGGGGCGGTGCTCGGCGAACGCGTCGAGGACGACACCGGGGTGGAACCGGTACGCGAGCACGAGCGTGCCCGCGTTGGTGAGACAGGCGGCCAGCTGGCAGACCATGCCGGTGATGTGGAAGAGCGGGGCGAGCGCGAAGTACGCGGAGCCTTCGGGGATCGGATGTCCGGTCCGCTGGCGCTCGGCGTTGACCATGATGTTGCCGTGGGAGTTCATGGCGCCCTTGGGGGTGCCGCTTGTCCCGGAGGTGTAACTGATCAGCGCCACGTCGGCGGCGGTGAGCTCGCGGCCTTCGGGGGCGGCGAGCCCACGGCGGGCGACGGCCACCAGGTCGTCGGCGTCCCCGGGGGCCGGCAGCCGCTCGACGTTCAGGACCCGCTCGTCGTTCAGGCTCTGGAGGTCGAGCTCGCAGGCGGTGACGGCGATCCTTACGCTCGGTGCGGCGGCCGCGGTGTCCCGCAGATACGACTCCCACGCCCGGTCCGCACAGATCAGCGCGGTGACCTCGGCATCCTTCAGCACATGACCGACCTCGCCGGACTTGTACATCGGGTTGAGCGGGACGACGGTCGCCCCGGCCTTCCAGGCGCCGAGCAGCGCGAGTACGAACTGCGGGGAGTTCTGCAGCATGATCGCGACCCGGTCGCCGCGCTCCAGACCCTGCGCGGCCAGATGTCCGGCCACGGAGTCGGACAGCGCGTCGGTCTCCCGGTAGCTGAGACGCCCGTCGAAGTAGGCGAGCGCCGGGTGCTCGGGGGTGCGGGCGACGGAGGCACGGAAGCCGTGCACCAGGGTCTCGGCGGGGCTCACCGGGGCGCGTTGGGCGTCGCTGAGCAGGGAGATCCAGGGCTTCGCCGCGTAGATGGACCCGGTGAGGGCATCGGTGTCGGACTCGGTCATGCGCCGGTCTCCTCCCACTTCTGCTGAAGGTGGTTCATATTGCTGAGCCAGTGGTCGGTGTCCTTGGTGCGGGCCCGGTAGTAACCGGCGACCTCGGGATGCGGCAGGACGAGGAAGCGGTCCTCGGCCATGGCGTCGAAGAGGGCGTCGGCGACATCCTCCGGCTCGATGGCGCTGGGGGCGAGGACCAGCTCGCCGGCCGAACCGGCGGCGGTGAGCATGTCCGTACGTACGCCCTGCGGGCAGATCGCATGGACCTTGACGCCCCGGTGGCGGTAGGTCAGCGAGAGCCATTCGGCGAAGGCGACGGCGCCGTGCTTGGTGACGCTGTACGGCGCGGCGCCGATCATCGTCAGCAGTCCTGCGGCGGATGCGGTGGTGACGAACCGGCCGCTGCCGCGCTCCAGCCAGTCCGGGAGCAGCGCCCTGGCCGCACGGACATGGGCCATCACGTTGACGTCCCAGGCGGCGGCCCAGACCTCCTCGTCGGCGAAGACGTCACCCGGCGAGGCGAGCCCGGCGTTGGCGCAGTAGATGTCGACGGTGCCGCCCAGAGCATCCCGCGCGGCTTCCACGATCTGCGAGGCGTCTCCGGCGACGGCGGCGCCGCCGATCTCCTCGGCGAGCACCTTGATGCGGCTCTCGGCGAGGTCGTTGACGACGACCCGGGCGCCCTCCGCGGCGAATCTGCGGGCCAGAGCGGCACCGATGCCGCCCCCGGCCCCCGTGACCACTACGCCCGCGCCCTGCACCGTACTCATCGGGTTCCGCCTCTCTCAGCCGATTTCCCCAGCAGACTAACCAGTCGGTATGTCATCGGGGAAGGGTTTGGCCGGGGGCTTGTCGCCACTCCTGTCACACCGCTCTCGTCCGTCTCGTTCCATGCGGCCCTTGTGCGCGCTAGCGTGCGTGACCATGACAGTCGGAGCGATCATGGAGGTAGCCGAATGAGCCTGTCCAGACGTGGTTTGCTGGCCGCCGGCGGTGCGGTGGGAGCCCTCGCGGCGACGGTTGCCGGAACCGGGAGCGCGGCCGCGGGCCCCCTCCCCGGCACGGGGCAGGGCTCCGGGCGCAATCGGGTCCGTACCGGCTTCGACCGGCTGGCGGCGGACGGCTATGCGCTGCTGAAGGGGCAGAAGGTCGGAATCGTCACCAACCCGACCGGGATCACGTCCGACGTGCGCCACATCGTCGATGTGATGCACCCGGACGAACGCGTGAACCTGGTCGCGGTCTTCGGCCCCGAGCACGGCTTCCGCGGCACCGCGCAGGCGGGCGGCTCGGAGGGGCGGTACGACGACCCGGCGACCGGACTCCCCGTCTACGACACGTATCTGAAGAGCGGACAGCCGCTCGCCGATGTCTTCACCGCGTCCGGCGTGGACACCGTCGTCTTCGACATCCAGGACGCGGGAGCCCGCTTCTACACGTACATCTGGACGCTCTACGACTGCATGGAGGCGGCGGCGCTCGCGGGCAAGCGGTTCGTCGTCCTGGACCGGCCCAACCCGGTGACCGGGCGGGCTGCGCTGGGGCCGGTCCTCGACCCGGCGTTCTCGACCTTCGTGGGGCGCCGGGAGATCGCGCAGGCCCACGGCATGACGGTCACGGAGCTGGCGCTGCTCTTCAACGCGGAGTTCCTGGCCGCGCGGCCGGTCGAGCTGGACATCGTGACGATGTCGGGATGGCGGCGCGCGGACTTCTTCGACGGAACCGGTCTGCCGTGGGTGCCGCCGAGCCCCAACATGCCGACGCCCGACACGGCGCTGGTGTACTCGGGCACCTGTCTGTTCGAGGGTACGAACCTCTCCGAGGGGCGGGGGACGACCCGGCCGTTCGAACTCCTCGGAGCGGAGGGGATCGACCACCGGTGGGCGGCGGCCGCGAACGCCCTCGACCTGCCCGGAGTCGCTTTCCGCGAGGCGTACTTCGCCCCGACGTTCTCCAAGTTCCAGGGGAAGACGGTCGGCGGGGTGCAGCTGCATGTCCAGGACCGGGAGGTGTTCGATCCGGTGCGCACGGGGATCGCGCTGCTGGTGACGGCGAAACGGACATGGAGCGGGTTCGCCTGGCGCCCGGACAACTGGATCGACAAGCTCACCGGTAATACGCGGGTCCGCACGATGATCGATGCGGGGGCGGACACGGATGAGGTGGTCGGGGCGTGGGAGGCGGATCTCGCCGCGTTCCGGGCGGTAAGGAAGAAGTACCTGCAGTACCGGTGAGGTGAGCCGGGCGGGCCCGGGGTTCGGGCCCGCCCGGCTAAACCGGTTCCGTCCTCGACCGCCGGACGGACCGGAATGTGCGTCCTACCGGTGGGCCGGGAACTCCACCACCTGCTGGTACGTCGGGCGGTTCTGCCAGTGGATCGCCTTCTGACTGATCCCGCCCAGCGCACGGTGGACGATCGAGTCCGTGCACCACTGCTCGCCCGCGCTGCAGCTGTCGTCACCGGGGTAGACCTCGGTCGCCGGTTCGGCCGCCGCCTGCTTCAGGGTGGCGAGCAGCGCGTCCCGGCAGCTGCTCAGGTCGCCGTCGCCGCAGTACGTCTTCGCCAGCGGGCCCTCGACCGGACGGCCGAGGACCTGGCGCAGATCCTTGTCGACGAAGCCCCACCAGCCGTACTGGAACGCCGAACCGCTGTGCGCACCGCTCGGCCCGTGGCCGGCCGCCGGGGACTCGTCGGTGGCGAGGTTGGCGGTCAGTGCCGCGTACAGACCGTCGCCGAGGCCCGGTCCGAACTCGGCCTCGACCAGCTTCGGCCACCATGCGTCCATGAGCCGTACCGCGTCGGCGTGGGTGTAGGCGTGCGAGCCGGGGCGGGTCTCCTTGCGCTGGGATCCCGAGGCGCGCCAGGACTCCAACTGCTGTACGGCTGCGTTCAGTTCCGGGTCGGTGACCGGCTGGGAGCGGAGCACCTTCAGCAGTTCGGGCAGCAGCTGCTCGCCGCGCAGATCGGTGAGTGCCGCATCCGCCATGGCCCGGGTGAGCGAGGCGCGGGTGACGCCGCCCTCCTCCACCAGCTTCGCCACCCGGTCGTCGAGCAGGTCGGCCCGGTGCACCGCACCGAGTCCGAAGCCCGCGGAGGCGTACCCCGCGGCCTGCTTGTTGTTCCAGGAGACGTAGTAGTCCTGGCCGCTGGAGTGCGGGTGCGCGGTGAACGAGGTGTAGTCGGCGGTGTTGGCCGCCGGATCGTACCCCTGCCACTCGTACGCCTTCTCGGCCCTCACCGGCAGCGCCGGGTCGACGCCCGCCGCGCGCACCGGGTTCATTCCGCTGTTGTAGTAGGCGGCGGTGCGGGAGTCGGCGTAGAACCAGTTGAAGGCGTAGTCGATATTGCTCGCCGCCTGCTGGAAGGAGGCGGCGTCCGTGACGTACGCCGGGTCGTTGAGCATCTGGAAGCCGATGATCGAGTCGGCCTCGTGACGGTAGGTGGAACGCAGCGAGGTGTACGCGACGGGCTTGCCGCCCACGGTGGCCCGGTGGGTGACGATGCCGTACGCGGTCCGCCACACCTGCATCCGGTAGGAGCCCTTCGCCGTGGAGTCGGCGACGGTCGGCTTCCAGGAGTTGGTGCGCTCCAGCTTCTCCATGGCGGTGCAGGTGCCGTGGTGGAGGTAGTGCGTGGAGTCCTTGGCGGGCGTCCCGCCTCCGGGCTCGCACAGCTCGATGGCGTACGTGTCGGTGATGTCCTGGCCGGCCGACGTGGCGCTCCACGCGTAGTCCTGGCCGCGGCCCATCTGGACGTACATGCCGACACCGGCGAACGAGACACCGCGAGCGCTGATGCCGGGCCCCTGGAGCTCCTGAAGCATCATCAGCTGTGGGGCGAAGTAGCCGGTCTGCGGGCCGAAGACGGCGATCGGGTTTCCGCTCGCGGTGTGCTTGCCGGAGACCAGCAGGGCGTTGGACATGCCGCGCTTCTGGGCTCCGGAGCCGGGCAGCGCCCCCTCGGGGATGACACCGTCGTCGTAGATCCCCTGGGCCTTCCTGAGCGCGGCCGGGGCCTTGACCGGGGCCTTCGCGTCGGTGCCCGCGGAGCCGGTGCGGTCGTGGATCAGCGGCTCGGCGGTGACGGAGCCCGCGTCGGGAAGGGCGGTGCCGCGCGCCCTGGCAGGCTTGCCGGCGTACGGGAACGAGGTGCCGTCGTGAATCGTCAGCACGGCCTCGGGGTCGTTGCGCTGCCGGAAGGATTCCCAGACCTTGGTGCCCTCGGCGACCCCGTACTTCTGCTGGGCGGACAGCAGCGAGAGCGCTGCCTGCACCTCGCCGCCACCGCCGCCGCCGAACTGCCCGCCGACGACCGAGGCAATGGAGATCAGGTCGGTCAGCTTGAACGGCTGTATCTCGCCGATGTTGGTGATGGCGTCGATCTTTCCGGTGAGGACGTACTCGCCGGGGAAGTAGCGGCCCTTCTTGGACTTCTCGCGGTACGCGTTGATGCCGTCGACATACGCCTGCGCATCGGCCATCGCCTGCTCGCCGCGGGCGCCCTCATGGCTCCTGATGTACGCGACCTGCGCTTCGAGATCGTCCTCGGTGTACGGGGCCTGCGGCCAGAACTGCTGCTCCAGGCCCTGGTTGGCGAGTGCGCCGCCGGCGAACGAGGTCAGTTCACCGCGCCCGATGTGCCGGAAGAGGTCCATCAGCCAGAGCCGGTCCTGCCCGGCCGCGAACCCGGCGCCGAACTCGGTGCCGTAGCGGGTGGTGCCCTTGATGTGCGGGACCCCGGACGCCCGGTCGCGGGTGATGGTGACGTCGTCGCGCGGCGAGGTGACGGACTCGACCTGGTCCTTGGGGACGCCGAACGAGGCGTCGTTGAAGAAGTCGGTCAGCTTCTGGTCGGTGAGACCCGTGTGCCCGGCCACCAGGCCGTTGTAGCGGTCGAGTTGGTCGTCGCTGTGGGAAGGGTGCGTACCGAACGCCTTGTTGCCGAGGATCTCGACGAGCGTGGCGTTGCCGTTCTCGCCGGGCGGCAGGATGTCGTCGCACTGTCCGTGGCAGTAGTCGGGGACGGGTACGGGTTCCGCCGCCGCGGCGCCGGACTGCGGCGAGGCCGCGAGCAGGGTGGTACCGAGTGCGAGAACCGCCGCCACGGTGGCGGCTCTGAACATGACGGTGCGTGGGGGCATACGTGCTCCTCCGAGAGGCCGATGCGCCGGAGGTTACTGGCGGTATGACCCGTCGGTAAGATGAACAACGGTCACTTTTTCGGAATCACCACATGACACCGCGTCAATGCCGCGCCCGAACACCGTCCGACGTGGGGCGTCTCACCCCATGGACACGAATTGCCTTTCGATGGAGCCGAAACGGGCAGCCGTACGTCCATACCTTGACGCCGAAGTACGAGCGACGGAGGTGGCAGTGCGATGGCCGGTTTCCGGAGTCTTGCGAGACAGGTCCGCGATCCGCAGGATGACCTGGCGCTGCGGCGGTACTCGCTGCGCAAATGCCTGGAGAGGTTCGCCCCCTACGGTCACCGGGCGACCTGGGACCACCTGTGCACCCGGCACACGATAGAGCCCGAGGACCGGTCCCCCGACCCCGTGCGGCTGGTGCACGCACTGGAGGAGCTGGAGGCGGCGCGGGCCGTCTGGCTCCGGTACGAGGCCGGGTTCGCCGAGCGCCGTAAGCGGGAGAAGCGCGAGGGGCTGCGCCGGCCGGGCGCCTTCGACGACTGGCACCGGCGCATCTGGGGCGGGAACGGGGTGGCGCGCTGCGAGGATCCGGCGGTCCACCCGTCCGCCCCGCTCGCCGAGGTGCTGGGCCGGCTGATCTCGGCCCTGGAGTCGCAGCCCGGCGCGGCGTGCCCGGTGTGCGCGGAGACCGGGATCGTCTGGCGTCAGGACCTCGACTGCGCGCCGTGGGCCGGCCCGGTCTGCACGGGCTGCGGAATCGTGGTGCCGCGGCCCGTACTGACACCGGGGGCGCTGGCGAGAGCGCGGCGGATCCGGCCGAGGGACCTGGCGTCGGCGGCATGAGGGGCCCGGGGGCGACGGAACGGCGGCGCGCCCCCGGCCCTGCGGACGTTTTCTACGGGCAGCCCGCCGAGCGGCGCTCCGGCATCAGGCGCGAACCGCTGATCGTGTCACCGGAGATGTCGTTCGGGTTGGAGAGCACACACGTCTCCAGCGACAGGCAGCCGCAGCCGATGCAGTCGGTCAGATGGTCGCGCAGCCGGCCCAGCTGCTTGATCCGTTCGTCCAGTTCGGACCGCCACGTCTCGGACAGCCGCGCCCAGTCGTCGCGGTTCGGGGTGCGCTCCTCGGGAAGTTCGGCCAGCGCGTCCCGGATCGTGGCCAGCGGTATGCCGACCCGCTGCGCCGCACGGACGAAGGCGACCCTGCGCAGTGCGTCCCTGCTGTAGCGCCGCTGGTTGCCGCTGGTGCGGCGGCTGCTGATCAGGCCCTTCGCCTCATAGAAGTGCAGGGCCGAAACGGCGGCGCCGCTGCGCGCGGAGAGCTGGCCGACCGTGAGTTCATGGAGTGTCTGTGGGATCTGGGGCACCCCTCCAACCCTACGTGCCCGCCTCCGCACGGGTCCGTCGTTGACAGGAACGCACCCGCCCAACCATGCTGAGCAAGCGCTTAGACAGTAGGCGATGGATGACGACGGACGGTCGAGAGCGGGAAGGCAGGACCAGGGACATGGCAGAGCCGAGGATCTTCACGTCCGCGCAGGAGCTGCGCGACGGGGTGGGCGAGCAGCTGGGTCACAGCGAGTGGCTGGAGATCGACCAGAAGAGGGTCGATCTGTTCGCCGAGGCGACCGGGGACCACCAGTGGATCCATGTGGACCCGGAGCGGGCCGCGGCCGGCCCGTTCGGCACGACCATCGCACACGGCTATCTGACGCTCTCACTGCTCCCGGCGCTGGTCCCACAGGTCATGCGGGTCGAGGGCATGAAGATGGGCATCAACTACGGGACCAACAAGGTCCGTTTCCCGTCCACCGTGCCGGTGGGCTCCCGGCTGCGCGCGACCGCCGTCCTCAAGGACGTCGAGGAGGCGGGCGGCGGCGTCCAGGTCACCGCCCTCGTCACGGTCGAGCGCGAGGGCGGCGACAAGCCGGTCTGTGTCGCCGAGTCGGTGTCGCGCTACTACTTCTGAGATGCCCCGGGGCGTCACCCCGGCGGGCGCACGAGGACAGCCGCGGCACCCCGCTGCGCTGCCGGAACGCCCGAATGCACCGGGCACGGGGATGTCCCTCGGCCTTGCAACGCACCGCATCCGGCGCGTCGCGCGCCGATCCGCCGGGGATGACGGGGCAGCCCTCAGCGCTGGGCCGCGACCATGCGCAGGACGAGGTCGGCGTAGAGATCGCCGACCTCGTCCGGCGTACGGCTCCCCTGCGCGCTGAACCAGCGCGCCACGTCGATGCAGAGCGAGAGCACGGCGAGCGTGGTCCCCGGGATGTCGGGGACATCGAACTCCCCCGCCTGCACGCCCTCACTGATGATCCGCCGGATCACCGCATCGCTCTTCCTGCGCAGGGCGACGATCTCGGTGCGGTGTTCCTCACCCAGGGCGTCGAGTTCGTACTGGACCACACGGGCGGTGGTGTGCCGCTCGGCATGCCAGCGGACGAAGGACCGTACGGCGTCCGCGAGCCGCTCGGACGCCGTGCCGTCACTGTCGGCGGCCGTCTCCAGGAGCAGCAGGGCGCGGTCGTGACCGATCCTGCTGATCCGGTGGAGCAGCTCTTCCTTCGTCTTGTAGTGGATGTAGAGCGCGGCGGGACTCATCCCGGCGCGGCCCGCGATGTCACGGGTGGTGGTCGCGTGGTACCCGCGCTCGGCGAAGGCGTCGACAGCCGCGACGAGGAGCCGCCTGGCCGCCTCGGGCGTCACCTCGCCCCACGGCGAGCTCTCGCCGCCGGTCTCCTCCGCCGCGCTCATCGTCACCGACCCCTTCCCTTCAGCAGGACGAACACCATACCCCGAACCTGAGCAAGCGCTTAGGGTCCGGTGGATGAGATCGTCAGAGCTTCTGGAAGGGGTCGTGCTCAGCGAGGATCTTCTCCAGCCGGGCCTGGTCGACCCGGCTGATGATCTGCCCCGCCTCCTGGCGGTCGCGGATGACCTTGGCGAGGGTGAAGCAGGACGTGACGAGGTACAGGACGCCGACGGCGAGGAAGCCTCGCACCCAGGCGTTCGCGTCGAGGAAGTAGATGCCGAGGGTCACCGCGCCCATCGCCACCCCGAAAGATGCGACGGCCTGACCGTAGAAGGCTGCGGTGCTCTGCTGCTTGACCGATGTCGTCTCACTCATGGGGGAAGCATCGGCCGCTGTGGCGCCCGCCACATCCGCCCCCGTACTCAGTGCCGTACTCAGTCGCCCGTTCGAAGGGGACGGCTCAGAAGGCGGAGACCCCCGTCAGCGCGCGGCCGATGATCAGCTTCTGGATCTGGCTGGTGCCCTCGTAGAGCGTCATCACGCGGGCGTCGCGGAGCAGCTTGCCGACGGGGTACTCGTCGATGTACCCGTAGCCGCCGAAGACCTGAAGGGCGTTGTTCGCGGCGCGGACGGCCGCCTCGGAGGCGAAGAGCTTCGCCTTGGACGCGGCGGTGGCGAACTCCTCGCCGCGGTCGATGAGGTCGGCGACGCGCCAGGTCAGCAGCCGGGCGGCGTCGACATCCACCGCGATGTCGCTGATGAGTTCCTGGACGAGCTGGTAGCTCGCGATGGACTTGCCGAACTGCTCGCGCTCGCCGGCGTAGCCCACGGCGGCGTCGAGGGCGGCCTGTGCGATGCCGACGCATCCGGCCGCGACCGACATCCTCCCCTTGGCCAGGGCGGACATGGCGATCGAGAAGCCCTTGCCCTCGGGCCCCAGGAGCGCGGTGGCGGGGACGCGGACGTCCTCCAGGACCACCTCGGCGGTGGCCTGGCCGCGCAGACCGAGCTTGCCGTGGATGGTGCGGCGGCTGAGGCCGGGGGTGTCGGTGGGCACCAGGAAGGCGGATATGCCCTTGTGGCCGGGTGTGTCGTCGGTCCGGGCGAAGAGCAGCACGACATCGGCCCAGGTGCCGTTGGTGATGAACATCTTGGTGCCGTTGATGACGTACGAGTCGCCGTCACGGACGGCCTTCGTCGTCAGACTGCCGGCGTCGGAGCCCGTACCCGGCTCGGTGAGACCGAAGCAGCCGATCGCCTCGCCCGCGGTGAGACGGGGCAGCCACTGCTGCTTCTGCTCCTCGCTCCCCCAGGCGGCGACGGTCTTGGTGACCAGCCCCAGGGAGACCGAGACGATGCCGCGAACCGACGAGTCGCCGCGCCCGAGCTCCTCGGTGACCAGGCAGTACGCCAGGTGGTCGCCGCCCGAGCCGCCGTACTCCTCAGGGACGGTCAGCCCGAGGAAGCCGAGTGCACCCAGCTTCTTCACGATCGACTTATCGACATCCTCGGCGCGATCCCACTCGACGACATGTGGAGCGATCTCGCGGGCGACGAAGTCCTTGGCGAGCTGCCGGACCGCTTCCTGCTCCTCGCTGAGCTCCAGGTTCATCCTTCGGTACTCCCACTTTTAATTACCACTGCTAGTTTTTCGTTCGCAGGCCCTACTATGTGCCGCATGGCCCGACCGCGCAAGCCCCTCCTCAGCAGAGACCGCATCGTCGAGGCGGCGAGCGCCCTGGTGGACTCCGAGGGGCTCGAAGCCGTCTCCACCCGTCGGCTCGCGGCCGAACTCGGGGTCAGCGGGCCCTCGCTCTACAACCACTTCCGCAACAAGGACGAGATCCTGGACGCGGTCGCGGACTCCGTCTCCGCACAGGTCGACCTGTCGATGTTCGACGAGGACGACGGCCGCGACTGGCGCGCCGCCCTGCACGACTGGGCGGTCTCCTATCGTGCGGCGCTCGCCGCGCACCCGCACATCGTCCCGGTGCTGGCCCAGGGCCCCGGCCGCCGTCCTGCCGGGCTGCGGGTCGCCGACGCGGCCTTCGGCGGCATGGTCCGAGCGGGCTGGCCGCCCACCCAGGCCACGTACATCGGCGCACTGATGCGGTACTTCGTCACGGGCTCGGCACTGGGCTCGTTCGCACGCGGCTTCGTGGACGACGAGACGGCGTACGACCCCGCCGACTACCCGCACCTCGGCCAGGCCCACCTGCTGGCCGACCGCCGCCAGAAGGTCGACGAGGGCGCGTTCGAGACCGGACTCCGGGCGATCCTCGACGGTCTCGCCCTGCAGTACGAGCAGCGGACGCCCGCGGCCACGGTTCGGCCCTCGCCGAAGCGTTCCTGACGCATGCTGGGTACATGGCACCCCACGACCCGGCCGCACCGCGCCTCGCCGCCCTGGCCGCGCTCCTCGCCGACGAGACCCGCGCCTCGTTCTGTCTGGCCCTGCTCGACGGGCGTGCCTGGACCGCGGGTGAACTGGCGCGGTACGCGTCGGTCGCGCCGTCGACCGCCAGCGAACACCTGGGGAAGCTCGTCGCGGGCGGCCTGCTGACCGAGGAGCGGCAGGGCCGCCACCGCTATCTGCGGCTCGCCGACGAACGGACCGCCCACCTCGTCGAGGACCTCGCCGCCCAGGCCGCGCCCGGCGACGGGGCACGGCCGCGAACCCTGCGGGCGGCGAGCACCAGCAGCGCGCTGGCCCGCGGACGCACCTGCTACGACCATCTCGCGGGCCGGATCGGCATCGCCATCGCGGACGCCATGACCGTACGGGGACTGCTGCGGCAGGACACCGGATTCGCGCTCACCGACGACGGCCTGGGCTGGTTCGGGGAGCTGGGCATCCGGCTGGACACCCGGACCAGGCGCCCCCTCGTACGCGGCTGCCTGGACTGGACGGAGCGCCGGCCGCACCTGGCGGGGACGGCGGGCGCCGCGCTGTGCAGGCACGCCCTGGACACCGGATGGTGCGTGCGGATCGGCTCCGGGCGGGCCGTGAAGGCGACCGCGGACGGGGAGCGGGCGCTGCACGAGCTCCTCGGGATCGAGCCGAAAACAATTCGGTGAGGACCGAACCGTTCCCCGCTTACAGTCGGACCCATGACGACACCCATACCGGCCTCCTCGGTGACGGCCACCATGCCCGCAAGCCGTGACTGGCGGGCGATTGCCGCGGCGTGCACGAGCGTGGTCCTGTGGGCCTCCGCCTTTGTCTCCATCCGCAGCGCGGGCGACGCGTACTCCCCAGGGGCGCTCGCCCTCGGCCGGCTGCTCGCGGGCTCGCTGACGCTCGGCGCGATCCTTCTCGTCCGCCGCGAGGGGCTGCCGTCCAGGGGTGCCTGGCCGGGCATCCTCGCGTCCGGACTGCTCTGGTTCGGGCTCTACATGGTGGTGCTCAACTGGGGCGAGCAGCAGGTCGACGCGGGCACAGCCGCCATGGTCGTGAACATCGGCCCGATCCTGATCGCGCTGCTCGGCGCCCGGCTGCTGGGGGAGGGGCTGCCGCGCATGCTGGTGATGGGCATGGCCGTGTCGTTCGCGGGCGCCGTCGTGGTCGGTCTCTCCATGTCGGGGCACGGGGGTTCGTCGGTGCTCGGAGTGGCGCTCTGCCTGCTCGCGGCGGTGGCGTACGCGGCCGGGGTGGTCACCCAGAAGCCCGCGCTGCGGCACGGCTCGGCCCTGCAGATCACCACGTACAGCTGTCTGATCGGTACGGTCGCCTGCCTGCCGTTCTCCGGTGTGCTGATCTCCGAGGCGGCCGACGCACCGCTCTCCGCGACCCTGAACATGGTCTACCTGGGCATCTTCCCGACCGCCCTCGCCTTCACCACCTGGGCCTACGCCCTCGCGCGCACCACCGCCGGAAGGATGGGCGCCACCACCTATGCGGTGCCCGCACTGGTGGTGCTGATGTCATGGCTGCTGCTGGACGAGGTGCCCGCGCTGCTGACCGTCGGCGGCGGCCTGCTCTGTCTTGCCGGGGTGGCGGTCTCCCGCATGCGTCCGCAGACTGGACGGACGCGGAACAGTCCGGCACAGCCGGTGGAGGGACGCCGAGATGACGCGGAACGCCAGGAAACCGACCGGCCCCGGGACGAAGCGGAAGAAGCAGTCGGGCAGGGCTGACGAGGAACAGGCCGCCCTCGCCCGGGCGGCCCGCCACGGCGGCGCCGAACTCGACGACTTCGACGTGATCGACAGCGGGGACGACGACCCGGTCCTGGTGACCCCGGAGGGCCGGGCCCGCGACGCCTGGCGCGAGGACTACCCGTACGGCCGCAAGGCGTACGAGAAGACCAAGCGCGCCCTGCAGATCGAACTGCTCAAACTGCAGCACTGGGTCAAGGACCGCGACGAGCGGATCGTCATCCTCTTCGAGGGACGGGACGCGGCGGGCAAGGGCGGCACGATCAAGCGCTTCACCGAGCATCTCAACCCCCGTGGTGCGCGTGTCGTCGCCCTGGAGAAGCCCACGGAGCGCGAGCGCACCCAGTGGTACTTCCAGCGCTACACGGCGCATCTGCCGAGCGCCGGGGAGATCGTGCTCTTCGACCGGTCCTGGTACAACCGGGCGGGTGTGGAGCGGGTCATGGGGTTCTGCACCACCCGCGAGTACCTCGAATTCATGCACCAGGCACCGGGCTTCGAGCGGATGCTCGCCCGGGACGGCATCCACCTGGTGAAGTTCTGGTTCTCCGTCTCCCGCAACGAGCAGCGCAACCGGTTCATGATCCGCCAGATCGATCCGGTGCGGCAATGGAAGCTGAGCCCGGTCGACCTCGCCTCACTCGACAAGTGGGACGCGTACACGGAGGCCAAGGAACTGATGCTCTTCCACACGGACACGGCGGACGCGCCCTGGACCGTGGTGAAGAGCAACGACAAGAAGCGGGCCCGTCTGGAGGCGATCCGGCACGTGCTGCACCGCTTCGACTATCCGGACAAGAACGCGGACCTGGTCGGTGAGGCGGACCCGCTGATCGTGGGCCCGGCCTCGCGGCTCTTCGAGGAGGGCGAGATGGAAGCCCGCCTCCTCACCACGAGCCGGTCGCAGGCCGAGCCCACACCGGAGCAGGCCCGAGGGCTGTCCCGTCATTCCTGACGGACGGCCCTCAGAACACCACGAGCGCGCGGCCGCCCTTGCCGGCGATCATGTTGTCGAAGGCTGCCGGGATGCCGTCCAGCGCGATCCGTTCGGTGACCATCGTGGAGAGGTCGAACCTGCCCGCCCGGATGTGCTCGGCGATGACCGGCAGGTCGCGGGCCGGGTCGCTGTTCCCGTACACGCAGCCCGTCAGGGAACGCCCCCAGTGGAAGATCTCCAGCGCGTTGAAGGTCACCTGCTGGTCCTTGCCGCCGATGCCGACGACCGTGGTGCGGCCGCCGCGGCGGGTGGAGTCCCAGGCGCCGCGGATGGTGACGGGCCGGCCGACGCACTCGACGGCGACGTCCGTGCCCTGTCCGCCGGTGAGCTTACGGATCTCGCGCGGTGTGGTGTCGGAGGCGATGACGTAGTCGGTGGCGCCCGCCGCGCGGGCGAGTTCCTCCTTCTCCGGGGAGACATCCACGGCGATGATCTTCGAGGCTCCCGCGATCCGGGCGGACTGGAGCACGGCGAGACCGACGCCGCCGATACCGAACACGACGACCGTCTCGCCGGCCCGGACCCGGGCACTGTGGTGGACGGCGCCGTATCCGGTGAGGACCGCGCAGCCGAGCAGGGCGGCGTCGGTCAGCGGGATGCCGTCCGGGGCGGGAAGCACACAGTTCGCGGCGACGACCGTCTCCTGCGCGAACGCCGCGACGTTCAGGCCGGGGTGGAGTCCGGTGCCGTCGGCGGTACGGGCGTGGATGTTGCCCGCACCCGTCAGGGCGTTGGCGCAGAGCCAGACCTCACCGATTGCGCAGTGGTGGCAGTTGCCGCAGGACGGCGCCCAGTTGAGCACGACCCCGTCGCCGGGCGCGACATGCGTGACGCCCTCGCCGACGGAGAGGACGGTGCCCGCTCCCTCGTGGCCGAGGACGGCGGGAACGGGCACCCGCATGGTGCCGTTGGAGAGGGACAGATCGGAGTGGCAGACCCCGGCCGCGGCGAGACGGATCCTCACCTGACCGGGGCCGGGCTCCGGAAGTTCGATGTCGGTGACCTCCAGGGGGGCTCCGACGGCGGGCAGTACGGCGGCGCGGACCACGGACCGGCTCCTTGCTGATCGGGGGTGCATCGGAGGGTTGTTCAGAACTGGAGGGACTTGGTCTGGAGGTACTCGCCGAGGCCGTGCGAACCGAGCTCACGGCCGACGCCTGACTGCTTGTAGCCGCCGAACGGCGCAAGCGGGTTGAACCGGCCGCCGTTGATGTCGACCTGCCCGGTGTCCATCCGGCGGGCGAAGGCGACGGCCTCCGCGTCGTCGGCGGCCCAGACGGCGCCGGCGAGCCCGTACACCGTGCCGTTGGCGATCCGGAGGGCGTCGTCCACGTCCTCGTACTTCAGGATCGAGATGACCGGGCCGAAGATCTCCTCCTGGGCGATGGTCATCTCCGGGGTGACATCGGCGAACACGGTGGGACTGACGTAGTACCCCGTCGCGAGCGGCGCCTTCGGGCCGCCCGCGACGACGCGGGCACCCTCCTCGATGCCCTTCTCGATGTAACCGCGCACCCGGGCCTGCTGCTTCGCGTTGACGACGGGACCGACTCGCTCTCCCGGCACGTACTTGGCGACGGCCGCGGCGGCGAGGGCGACGGCCTCCTCGTACCGCTCGCCGTCGACGAGCATCCGGGTCCAGGCGCTGCACGTCTGGCCGGAGTTGGACATCACGTTGGCGACGCCGACGTTGACGGCCTTGGCAAGATCGGCGGAGGGCAGGATGACATTGGCCGACTTGCCACCGAGCTCCAGTGCGACCCGCTTGACCGCGCCGCCCGCGGTGGCACCGATCTGCTTCCCGACGGCGGTGGAGCCGGTGAAGGAGACCAGGTCGACGTCCTCGTGCGCGGCGAGGGCCTGTCCGGCGACCGGGCCGAGACCTGTGACCAGGTTGAAGACACCGGCGGGCAGGCCGGCCTCTTCGGTGGCCTCGGCGAAGAGCTGCGCGGTCAGCGGGGTGTCCTCGGCGGGCTTGAGGACGATCGTGCAGCCTGCGGCGAGTGCGGGAGCCACCTTGGCGACGATCTGGTGCAGCGGGTAGTTCCACGGGGTGATCGCCCCGACGACGCCGACGGGCTCCAGCAGCACGGTGGAGTTTCCGTGCTGCTCCTCGAAGGCGTACGAGGCGGCCAGTTCGGCGTAGGACCCGGCGACCAGGATCGGCACGCCCGCGTGCACCGTCTGCGACAGCTGGAGCGGCGCACCCAGTTCCGCGGTGACCGTGGCCGCGATCTCGTCCTGACGGGCCACCAGGACGTCGCGCAGGGCGGCGATCCGGGTGGCACGCTCGGCCGGCGGGGTGGCGGCCCAGCCGGGGAACGCGGCGCGGGCGGCCCGTACCGCGGCGTCGACGTCCTCGGCCGTGCCCGCCGGGACATGGGCGATGACCTGCTCGTCCGCCGGGTTCACGACCGCGATCGTGTCCGCGCCCGCTGCGGGGCGCCACTCCCCGCCGATGTACATACCGTCGTGGGCCTTCATGGCATTTCCTCCCGGGCAGGCGTACGGGCGATGTCGTCCGCACCCCAAACTAGCGGCGTTAGTTTTTTGGCGCCAGAGACGCCCGTCACGTGCGGCCCGGCAATTCACCCGGGGTTGAGGGGTGTCCGGTGGATCAGGACCGGGGCCGCGACCCGTCCGACCCTGATCCACCGGACACCCCCTCGTCACACGGTTCAGTAATTCGTCAGTAACGGCCTCCTCCTAGCGTCCCGGATCAGCCCGCCCCTCCCGTGCTTCCCCCTGACAGCAGGGGCGCGGCGGGCTCCCCCGTACCAGCCATGGAGGAGCACTCCGATGCATCTGCCCCGATCCCCGCGGCGCAGAACCGCCGCGTGGGCTGCGGCCGCGCTGACGGCCGCAGCCGTACTGACCGGCCCCGCTCCCGCGTTCGCGCAACCCGCCGCCGACGCGGGTCCGGTCACCGCGAAGGTCGACTCCGCCGTCCTCGACACCGTCGAGCACGGCAAGGAGTCGACCTTCTTCGTCGTACTGAAGCCCCGGGCCGACCTGTCGGCCGCCGAGGGCAGGCGCACCCACGCGGACAAGGCCAAGTCCGCCTTCACCGCGCTGCGCGAGAAGGCCGAGTCCAGCCAGGCGCCCCTGCAGGCGTTCCTCGACAGGAAGCGGGTCGGGTACCAGTCGTACTGGATCGCCAACGCGCTCAAGGTGACCGGCGACGAGAAGCTCGTCACGGCACTGGCCGAGCGCTCCGATGTGAAGAGCATCCGCAAGGAGCGCACCTACCGCCTCGACACGATCGAGCAGAACTCGGTGACGGACGCCGCGGCCGACGCGGACCCCGCCGCCGCCGAATGGGGCGTCAAGGACATCAAGGCGGACCAGGTCTGGTCCCACTACGACGACCGGGGCGAGGGCATCGTCATCGCCAACGTCGACTCGGGTGTGCAGTACGACCATCCGGCGCTGGTCGGCAACTACCGGGGCAACCTGGGCGACGGCACGTTCAGCCACGACTACAACTGGTACGACCCGACCGGCCAGTGCACCGGCGGCGTCCCCTGCGACAACAACGGTCACGGCACCCACACCATGGGCACGATGGTCGGTGCCGGTGGTGTCGGCGTCGCACCCGGCGCCAAGTGGATCGCCGCCAAGGGGTGCGAATCCAGAAGCTGCTCGGACTCCTCGCTGCTCGCCGCCGGTCAGTGGATCCTGGCGCCGACCGACCACAACGGGCAGAACCCGAAGCCCGAAATGGCACCGGACATCGTCAACAATTCCTGGGGCGGCGGTGACACGACCTTCTACCAGGACATCGTCGAGGCGTGGAACGCGGCCGGGATCTTCGAGGCGTTCGCCGCGGGCAACGACGGTGACGGCACGACCTGTTCGACCGCCCATGCTCCGGGGTCGCAGGCCCCGTCGTACGGCGTCGGCGCGTACGACGTGAACGGGAGGATCGCGGACTTCTCCGGCTTCGGCCCGTCGCTGGTCGACGGCTCCGCCAAGCCGAACATCTCGGCGCCCGGCGTGAACGTCCGGTCCACCTGGCCGGGGAACACGTACAAGGCCCTCAACGGTACGTCGATGGCGACACCCCATGTCGCGGGCGCCGCGGCCCTGCTGTGGTCCGCCGCGCCCTCGCTGATCGGGAAGATCGACGAGACCCGGGCGATCCTGAACGACGGCGCGGTCGATGTCGACGACACGCACTGCGGTGGCACGGCCGACATGAACAACGTCTGGGGCGAGGGCAAGCTCGACATCCTCGCCTCCGTGGACGCGGCCCCGCGCAGCGCGGCCACCGTGACCGGAACGGTCACCGACCGGGCGACCGGCAGGCCGGTCTCCGGTGCGACGGTCAAGGCGCAGGCGGGCACCGCCAAGCGCTCCGTGACGACCGCGGCCGACGGCACGTACAAGCTGAACCTCACCGCGGGCACGTACACCCTGGCCGTGAGCGGATACGGATACGCGTCCGCCACCGAGGACGGCTTCATCGTCACCACCGGCGAGAAGGTCACCAAGAACCTCGCGCTGGACGCCGTACCGGCGCATGCCGTCTCCGGCACGGTGCTGGATGTCACCGGCAAGCCGCTGAAGGGGGCCACGGTGCGCTTCACGGACGCGCCGCTCGCAGCCGTCACCAGTGACTCCGACGGCGCCTTCCGCTTCCCGTCGGTCGCCGAGGGCTCGTTCTCCCTGACCGCGACGCCCGCCGCTCCGGTGCTCTGCAACGGCGTCCTGACGACGACGGTCGCCGTGGACGGCGACGAGACGGTGAGCGCCGCACTGCCCAACCGTACGGACGCGGCGGGCAACAGCTGCGCCCCTGCGACGTACAACTGGGTCAGCGGCAGGACCAAGGTCGCGCTGTCCGGTGACGAGAACGTCAGGACGGTGCCACTGCCCTTCCCCGTCACCTTCTACGGCGTGAAGTACACCGACGCCAGTGTCACCACCAACGGCCTGGTCAACTTCCTGGAACCGCGCCTCGGCGACTACGCCAACACGGCGTTGCCCGGCGCCACCAAGCCCAACGGCATCGTCGCCGCCTTCTGGGACGACCTGACGGTCGACGCCAAGGCGAGCGTGAAGACGGCGACGAACGGTACGGCCGGAGCGCGGACATTCGCCATCGTCTGGGAGAACGTCGCGTTCGCCTCCGACACCTCGCAGCGCGTCACCTTCGAGGCCGTCTTCGACGAGGCGACCGGTGCGATCACCCTGCAGTACCAGTCCATCGGCACCGCCTCCCCCGAGACGGGGGCGAAGGCGACGATCGGCATCGAGAACCAGGCCGGTACGGACGCCCTGCAGTACTCCTTCAACGAGTCGGTCCTCACCGGCAAGTCCGCCGTCCGAATCTCCTCGAAGGCGACGTCATGACCTCCACTTCACGGCGCGCCGTCCGGCTCGCCTCCGCCCTGATCGCGGCCGGGCTGGCGCTGGCCGCCACGCCCGCCGCACACGCCGACAGCGACGGCGGCGCCGGACCGCGCGTCCTCACCGACGCACAGGCCGACCGGCTGGAGAAGCGGCTCCAGGGCGAATCGTTCGCCGGCGAGCAGCAGATCACGCCGCAGTCCACGCCCAACTCCTCTCCGTCGTCGCAGAGTCCGCAGAGCACGGACGACACGTCGGCCGACGGGACCCTGTCCCTCGAAGCGAGCTCCGACCTGGAGACCTACCGGGGACAGGCCGACACCACACAGCTGGCGGGCGGCCACGGCGACTACCTCGCCGTGCACAGCGCCGGCACCGTCACCCGCCTGACGGACGACGGCACGACGGTGTGGAAGCGGGACAACGTCTCGCTGTACGCCGACTGGCAGGTCCGGCCCGCACGCCCCTGGCAGGTGGAGCCCTACCCGGCCCGGATCACCATGGGCTACAACGCCGTCGCCCCGGGCGCCGACTTCTCCGACCGCGGCTACACGACGGGCGACCTCACCGGCGACGGCGTGGCGGACGTCGTCTTCACCGCGGACGTGGGCAATTCGCCGTACCGGCCGTTCACCGTGCCCGGATCGACGCTCTCCACGGGCACGTTCGTGACCGTCCTGGACGGAAAGACCGGCAAGACGATCTGGACCAGGATCTTCGCGGACGCACAGCAGGTCACCCTGGTCGGCGACACGCTCGTCGTCGGCGACCAGCCGTCCACCAACCTCAACGCGCCCAAGGATGCCAGGGCGACCCTGCAGGGCTTCCGCTTCTCGTACGCCGACGGAAAGCTGACGCCGACCGACACATGGACCTACGAGACCGGGCAGCGCGACGGGCGCTGGGGCTCGACCAGAGCGCTCGGCGGCGGGCTGCTCGCCGTCTCCTGGAACAGGCGCAAGACCGCGACGGCGGCCGCCGAGGGCCACACCCTGGTCCTGGACACCGCCGACGGCACGGTGAAGTGGCAGAGCGACGGAGCGCTCTACTCACGACAACTGGCGTACGACTCCGCGCGGAAGCGGCTCGTCGCCGTCGAGCAGGCGGACTACCGCGACGGTGTGCAGTACCAGCTCGCCGCGTACGACCCTGCGACGGGGGCTCGCACCACCCTCGACACCCGGGTCAACGCCCTCGCGCTCGGCCTGCAGGTGGGCAACCTGAAGGGCGACGCCAAGCCGGAGTACGCGGTCAGCGAGGACACGCTCGACGAGTACCTCTGGGTCAACGCCTCGACCGTGCGCGCGCTGGACGGCGGGGACGCGTCCGAGCTGTGGTCGCGGACCGTCAAGCGGGACGAGTCCAATTCCAAGGACGGCGACTCCGCACTCGGTCTGAAGATCGTCGACGGGCAGGTGCTCGCCTCGTACATCACCATGCAGGACAAGGATGCGGCCGCCAACCCGGGTGGTACGCGTTACGGCCGACTCGCGGCCATCGACGGGCGTGACGGCAAGGTCGGCTGGGAGAAGCAGGGCGGCCCCGTCGCCTCTCCGATCTACGCCCAGCCGTACCGCGTGGACAACGAGTGGCGGGTGCGGACGGTCGACAACGAGCAGAACATCCGCAGCTACCGGCTGAGCGGCGGCCGCCAGGCGTCGCTCACCCCGCTCCAGGGTGATCTGATCTCCGCGGCCGCCGTGGACGTGAACGGCGACGGGAGGAAGGACGTCGTGACGGGCGGCCAGTCGCACGGCCTGTGGGCGTACGACGGTCCGTCGATGGCGGCGGGCAAGCCCGAGGTGCTGTGGAAGACCACCCTGCCCGGGGCGGTGCACGGCGAGATCGTGCCGGCCGACACGGACGGCGACGGCGAGCGGGACGAGCTGGTCGTCGCGGCGGACTCCGCGACCGTGATCGTCGACTCGCACACGGGCCGGGTCCTGCGGACCATTGACGGCAAGGGACAGTTCGTCCGCTCGGTGGCCGTCGCCGATGTGAACCACGACGGCGCCGACGAGGTGCTCGTGCCGACGGACGCGGTCCGCGCGTACCAGGGCAACGGGAAGCAGCTCTGGTCGTACGCCCCCGAAGGCGCGGGAGTGGTCTTCTCCGACCTGGCGGTGGCCGAGGGCCGGGTCTTCGCCTCGTACAGCACGGTCGGGGCCCTCGACGCCGCCACGTCGGTCGTCGACGGCATGGCGCTGGACGGGAAGTCCGGCAAGGTGCTCTGGACCGCCGATCCGAAGTGGACCGGCGACCCCGACACCAGGATCTACGCCGCGGAACTGCACAACGGCGTCTTCGCCGACCCGGGGATCCCCTACGCGGACGGGCACGCGGTCGTGCACTCCTGGATCGTCAGGGAGGGCAACTTCTGGACCACGCTGATCGAGTTCCGTGATGCGCGGACCGGGAAGGTCGTGCACACCGCGACCGGCGGCGGGGCCTGGACCACCGGCAACTGGTTCACGGGCGAGGAGGGAGCGGTCCTGGCGAGCACGGCCGCGCTGCGCACCTACGCGGGTGGCGACAGGGAGTACAGCATGTTCACCCTGCCGACGCTGCACCAGGCCGGGTTCGGAACGGGCCCCGGCGGCAGGCGGCTCATCGTGGGCGGCACGGAGGCCGCGATCTACCTCTGGGACCCGGCGGTCCTCACCGCGGGCCACAACTACCCGGACCACCTGGCCAAGATCAACAAGTACGCGGTCCAGAACACCGTGGTGGCGGACCTCGACGGTGACGGCGTCGACGAGATCATCGGCCTCGGCGCGGACCAGACCGGGTACGACCGTACGATCGAACTCGCGGGCGGGCGCTATCTCCAGCAGAACGAGCAGTTGCACGGGCTGACGGTGGACTCGATCAGCCGGTCCTGACCCGGGGGGACCCCGGAGACTCCGGCCTCGGAGACCCTCGCGCACGGTGGCGCGGGGGTCTTCGGGCTGCCCGGGAACGGCGGTTACAGTGACTGCCTGATGAACGCAGCGCGCACCGCCGACCACGGCGAGCACTCCCCGCACATACCCCCGTTGCTGCGTGTACACCTTTTCGGCGGGTTCCGGATAGAACGCGACGGAGGCGCGCCACTGGCCGAGCGCTGGCCCCGGCCGAGCGCACGCGCCCTCGTGAAACTCCTCGCCGTTTCCCCGGGACACCGCCTCCACCGCGAGCAGGCGATGGAGATCTGCTGGCCGGACGCCGATCCTCAGTCCGCGCTCGGCAGCCTGCGGGTCGCACTGCACGCGGCGCGCCGCGCCATCGAGCCCGAACTCGTGCCGCGCGCCGCGTCCTCGTATCTGACCGGCGAGGGCGCTCTCCTGTCGCTGGACCCCCGGACGGTGTGGATCGACGCGGACCACGCCGAGACCCTGGCCGAGCGCGCGCTCGTCAGTGGCAGCACGGCCGAACTGGCCGCCGCGGTCGCGGCATTCACCGGTGAGCTGCTGCCGGAGGACCGCTACGCACCCTGGGCCGAGACCCGGCGCGTGCGTCTCTCGGAACTGTGCGAGCGGGTGCAGCTGGCCCTTGCGGAGGCATATCTCGCGGACGGCGAGACGGAACCGGCCACGGATGCCGCGCAGCGGGTCCTGGCGTCGGCGCCCGCCCAGGAGCGGGCTCATCGGGTACTCATCGACACATATCTGCGGCAGGGGCTGCGTCGGCAGGCGGTGCGCCAGTATCACGTGTGCCGTGAGGCGCTCGACGCCGAGCTGGGAGTGCGCCCGAGCCCGGCAACGGAGCAACTCCACCTCCTGGCCCTCGACTCGGCAGCCATGGTGGTGGGCGCGGCGGCGGCCCCGGTCCTGCCCGCAGCTCTCCGCACACCGCCCGCGGCCCCGTTGCGTGGCCGGGAGGCCGACCTGGAGCTGCTGCTCGCCACGGACGGCCCGCCGGTACACCTGGTCGGCGGCGAGGCGGGCGTCGGCAAGACCCATCTCACGGCGGAGGCCGCCCGGCGGGCGGCCGAGGCCGGGACCACCGTGCTGTGGGGCGCGGGCCACGACGCGGAGGGCCACACGCCCTACGGCGCCTTCGTCGAGGCGCTGGATGCCTGGCTCGCCGACCGGCCACCCGCCGACCGGGCCGGAATCGGCGGCGAGTACCCCGAACTCGCTTCGCTGCTGCCCTCGTTGGGCCAGATCGGGATGGGCACGGAACGCAGCCCGGAGGAGGAGCGCGACCGGTTGTTCCGGGCGGCGGCCGGACTGCTGGGCGATCTGGCGGCGACCGCGCCCGTGCTGCTCGTGCTGGACGACCTGCACGCCGCCGACACGGGAACGTACCAGTTGCTCAGCCATCTGGCCCGGCGCGCAGTGGCCACGCGCACCGACTGGCGGTTCGCCGTGACCTACCGGGCGGAGGAGCTGACCGCGGCAGATCCCCGGCGCACCGTGCTGGACACCCTGGTACGCCAAGGTCTGGCCCGGTCCATGGAGTTGGGGCGACTGGGCCGAGACGCGTGCCTGGCGGTCGCCCGGGACGCGGGGGCCAGGGCCGACGTGGACCGGGTCTGGGAGCTGTCACTCGGCAATCCGCTCTTCGCCCTGGAACTGGCCCGCACCACCCACGAGGCCGCGGACCCCGCCGCGCTCAGCGCCCCGGAGGGCGTGCGTCAGCTCGTGGCGGCGCGGCTGGCACGGCTGGGACCCGCGGTGCGGCGGGTCGTGGAGGCAGTATCCGTGGCGGGCGGCGGCGCCGCACTGTCCGAGGTTCTCGACGTCGCCGAGCACGGGCTGCATCCGCCGCTGTCGTCCGCCGAGGCGACGGATGCCGTGGACGCGGCGGTCGCGGCGTCGGTGATGACGGAACGGACCGTGGTGGTCGGCGGGCGGCCGCTGCCCGGTCTCGCCTTCCGGCACCCACTGGTCCGGCTGACCTGCTACGACGGGCTGTCCGCGGCCCGCCGCCGACAGCTGCACTCGGCCTACGCGGAGGCGGTGCTGCGGCGCAGGCCGGACGCCGTCGACACCCTCGCCTCGCATCTCACCCGCGCCGACGACCCCCGGGCCACCCACTATCTGCGGCAGGCGGCCGAGCGGGCGGCAGCTCTGTGCGCCAACGACACCGCGGACCGCTACTACGCCGAACTGACCGCCCGGCTCGACGCGCTGGCCGCCGATGCGGCGCAGGCGAGGATCGACCGCGGCGCCGTGCTGCGCCGGATGGCCCGCTACCAGGAGGCGGCGGCGGTTCTGCGCGAGGCACTCGACGACATGGTGCGGCGCGGCGACGAGGACGGACAGGTGCTGGCCGCCGCCCGGCTGACCGAGGTGCTGGTGAAGTACCGCGGGACCGACGAGGGCGAGGATCTGCTGCGTGCCTATCCACCCGGTCCGCACACCCCGCCGCTGGCCGCCGCGACCCACCATCTGGCGGCGGCGGTGCTGCGGTTCGTGACCGGCCGGTACGAGTCGGCACACGCCGCGGCCTGCACCGCGCAGGAAGCCGCGGACGCCATACCGGGCAGCGAACGCCGGGGACTGCTGGCCCGCGCCCTCGGGATGCAGGCGACCTCGCTCGGCCTCGCGGGCCGGTTCGCACAGGCCCGTCCGGCGGCCGATCTGGCACTGCCGCACGCCGAGGCGTACGGCGACCAGGAGTTGCTGGCCACCGTCCTCTCCGTACTGCGCGAGCATGCCCGACGGTCGGGCCGGCTCGCCGAGGCGGTCGCCTCCGGGCGGCGGGCGCTGCGGCTCGCCGAGCACACCGGGGATCCGACGGCAGTCGCCTTCGAGCAGGCGAACCTCGCCGAACTGCATCTGTTGCTGCGGGAGTTCGACGAGGCGCGGGAACACGCGGAGGCGGCGGTGCGGGAGACCGGCGAGCAAGCCGCGTGGTGCACCCCGTACGCCCTGGCCGCGCTGGCCCGGGTCCGGATGAGCGCCGACGAGTCGGGCGCGGCGGAGCTGCTGACCCGTGCCGGGGAGGTGGCCGAGGCGCAGGGCGACCGGCAGGCGGTGCACGAGGTACGGGCGGCGCAGGCGGAGCTCCTGGTCCGCGAGGGCCGCCCGCAGGAAGCCCTCGCTCTGCTGACCGGCGGAAGCGGCCCCGGCTCGGCCGCGCTGCTGTCCTGGGCGGAGCTGCTGGCGGGACAGCCGGAGCGGGCGGTGCGGCTGGCGGCCGCGGAGACCATACGCGCCGAGGAGGTCGGCGAGCGGCTGTCGTTGACCGAGGCGCGTACGGTACATGCGGCGGCGCTCGCGGCACTGGGCCGCGACCGGGAGGCGCGCGAGGAGTTCGACCGGGCAGCGGCGCTGGCGGCCGAACTCCCCTATCCGGCAGGGGCGTTCGCGGTGGAGCAGGCCCGTGGGACGGACTGGACGACCGGCTGACTCAGCGGTGGTCAGCCCAGACCGGCGGGCTCGGCGCCGGGGCGCTCGAACTGGGTGCGGTACAGCTCCTCGTACCGGCCGCCGGCCGCCAGCAGCTCCTGGTGGGTGCCGCGTTCCACGATCCGGCCGTTCTCCACGACGAGGATGAGGTCCGCCGCCCGTACGGTGGAGAGCCGGTGGGCGATCACCACCGCGGTGCGTCCTTCGAGCGCCTCCACGAGGGCTTCCTGGACGGCCGCTTCGGAGGTGTTGTCCAGGTGGGCGGTGGCCTCGTCGAGGATGACGACGCGCTGGCGGGCCAGCAGCAGCCGGGCGATGGTCAGCCGTTGGCGCTCGCCGCCGGAGAGCCGGTAGCCGCGTTCACCGACGACGGTGTCCAGTCCGTCGGGCAGCGAGGCGACCAGTCCGTCCAGTCGCGAGCGGCGCAGGGCGTCCCAGAGGTCCTCCTCGGTGGCTTCGGGGCGGGCGAGGAGAAGGTTGGCGCGGACCGACTCGTGGAAGAGGTGGCCGTCCTGGGTGACCATGCCGAGTGTGTCACGCAGGGTGTCGGCCGACAGGTCGCGTACGTCGATGCCACCGATGCGCACGGCGCCCTCGTCCGTGTCGTACAGCCGGGGCAGCAACTGCGCGATGGTCGACTTGCCCGCGCCGGACGATCCGACGAGGGCCACCGTCCGGCCCGGTTCGGCGCGGAACGAGACCCCGCGCAGCACCTCGTCGCCGCCGCGGGTGTCCAGGGTGGCGACGTCTTCCAGCGAGGCGAGGGAGACCTTGTCGGCGGACGGGTAGCCGAAGCGCACGGCGTCGAACTCCACGGACACCGGACCGTCCGGGACCGTCCGCGCATCGGGCTTCTCCTCGATCAGGGGCTTGAGGTCGAGGACCTCGAAGACCCGCTCGAAACTGACGAGCGCGCTCATCACCTCGACGCGCGCCCCGGCGAGTGCGGTGAGCGGCGCGTACAGCCGGGTCAGCAGCAGGGCCAGGGCGACGACGGCGCCCGCGTCCAGCTGCCCGCGCAGCGCGTAGAACCCGCCGAGCCCGTAGACCAGGGCGAGTGCCAGCGCCGATACGAGGGTGAGCGCCGTGATGAACGCGGACTGGGCCATGGCCGTACGGACACCGATGTCGCGCACCCTGCCCGCCCTGGCGGCGAATTCGGCGGACTCGTCGGCGGGCCGCCCGAAGAGCTTGATGAGCGTGGCGCCGGGCGCGGAGAAGCGCTCGGTCATCCGGGTGCCCATCGCCGCATTGTGGGCGGCGGCTTCGCGCTGGAGTCTCGCCATCCGTGTACCCATCCGGCGTGCGGGCAGCACGAACACGGGCAGCAGCACCAGCGCGAGTGCGGTGATCTGCCAGGAAATGCTGAGCATGACGCCGAGGGTGAGCAGCAGCGTGACGACATTGCTGACGACGCCGGACAGGGTGTTGCTGAAGGCGCGCTGGGCGCCGATGACGTCGTTGTTGAGACGGCTGACGAGCGCGCCGGTGCGGGTGCGGGTGAAGAACGCGATCGGCATGCGCTGGACATGGTCGAAGACCGCGGTGCGCAGGTCGAGGATCAGCCCTTCGCCGAGGGTGGCCGACAGCCAGCGGCCGACCAGCCCGAGTCCCGCCTCCGCGACGGCGATCACGGCGATGAGCACGGCCAGCCGCGTGACGGTCCCCTCCTCCTTGCCGGTCACGATCGCGTTCACGACGCGGCCGGCGAGGACGGGGGTGGCGACCGCGAGCAGTGCCGTGGCGACACTCAGCAGCAGGAACAGGGCGACCCGCCGCCGGTGCGGTCGGGCGAACGCGGCGATGCGCCGCAGAGTGGCTCGGTCGAAGGGGCGTCGGTCCTGCTGCGCGTTCATGACGTTGTGGAGCTGCGTCCACGCGGTGGCTTCCATGCTCATGGAAGGAACGTACGACCTCGACCCGGCTTGAGGTCAACGTACCGCTCCAGGGCCTTGCCCGAAGGCGAGGCCCTGGAGCGGTACGGCTCGGACGTCGAGCCCGGGGATCTCCTTCGGCAGGGGGCAGATCCGGCGGCCGTCGTGGTCGAAGACGTACGGGTGCGCGAGGTCGATCAGGAGCGGGACCTGCCCGCCGAGGGCCTGTGAGCCGGAAGTGTCAGGAGAGGTTCCGGTTCGCCGAGGGCTGTTCGGGCCGGGGCACCGGCCGGGCAGGGGCCGTGTCGTCGGCGGGCCCGGGGGCGCGCCCGCCCCGTACCCCCAGTCCCGCCGCCACCAGCAGGAGCACGCCCAGCATCACGAACGGCGCGGCGGTGCCCGCCACCCCGGCGATCAGACCGGCGGACGCGGGGGCGGCGACCTGGCCGAGGCGGTTGCCGGTCAGCCTGAGGGCGAGGGCGGTGGAGCGGGCCTCCGGCGGGGCGGCCCGGACGACGGTGGTCATCGACAGCGGCTGGCCGACTCCGAGGCAGAAGCCGAGCACGGCGAGCATCGTGGCCAGCGCCCAGACGGGGACCGGCAGGGCAATGGCCGCGCAGAGCAGTCCGGCCAGCAGGCAGGTCGTGGTGAGCAGTGCCGTGCGGCCGAGGACGCGAAGCATCGGCGTCATGACCAGGCGGCAGGCGATGGTGGCGGCGGCGCGCAGGCTGAGCAGCAGACCGATGGTGGCCGGGGCGATGGCGCGGTGCTCGCCGATGACCGGCAGATACGCGGTGAGGATGTCCGTGGCGGAGAGCACGGCGAGGCTGATGAAGATACCCGCCGGGACGCCCCGGGTGCGCAGGATGCGGCCGACCGGCACCTTCGCGGCGGGCGCCGCGGCTCGGACGCCCGGGGCGGTGCGGTGTTCGATGCGCCAGAGCGAGACGAACGACGCGGTGGCGACGGCCGCAGAGACGACCAGCGCGAGTGCGCTCGTACGGCCCAGGAGGCCGTCACGCTCGGAGATCACGTACCCGGCGGCGATCGGCCCGATGAGCTGGCCGAGGGAGGCGCCGATGGTGAAGTGGCCGAAATTGCGGTCCTGTTCGGCGGGCGCGGACTGACGCGCGACGATCGACTGGGCGCCGATCACGAAGCAGAGATGGCCGAGTCCCATGACGCCGCTCCAGGCCGCCATCGCCGGGAGGGAGCCCGCCGTACCGCTGAGGGCGCAGCCGCCGGCGATCAGGACGACGCCGAGGGGCAACAGGGGTGCGCACCGGCCGTGGTCCGTCCGTCGCCCCAGCGGGACGGCGGCGAAGAGCGGGAGGAGCGCGTACACCCCGGTGATCACGCCGATGGCGCGTTCGTCCGCACCGAGCGAAAGAGCCCGGTAGGAGACGGCGGGCCGCGCCATCGACACCGCCCCCTGCGCGAAGCCGAAGGCGATGACGAGGCGCAGCAGCCAGCTCCTGCCGGGCCCTTCCGTGTGGTCCATGGGTCAGATGATCCCGAAGAGGAGTCCGGCGCAGAGCACCACCAGTGAGGTGAGCGCGGCCCACTTGACGGTGAACCTGGTGTGGTCGCCGAACTCGACCTTCGCCATGCCGACGAGGACGTAGACGGCGGGGACCAGCGGGGACGACATGTGGAGCGGCTGGCCGATCAGGGAGGCGCGGGCGATCTCCAGCGGGGAGACACCGTGGGCGGCGCCGGCTTCGGCGAGCACGGGGAGGACGCCGAAGTAGAAGCCGTCGTTGGACATGAAGTACGTGAGCGGGATGCTCAGGATGCCGGTGACGATCGCCATGTGCGGACCCATGCCGTCCGGGATCGCGCCGACGAGCCAGTCCGCCATGTGCTTGACCATGCCGGTGCCGGAGAGCACACCGGTGAAGACGGCGGCGGCGAAGACCATGCCGGAAACGTTGAGGACGTTGTCGGCGTGGGCCGCGATGCGGGCCCGCTGGTCGGGCATGTGGGGGAAGTTGACGGTGAGGGCGAGGGCCGCGCCGAGCAGGAAGAGCACCGGGATCGGCATCAGTTCCATGATCATCGCGGTGAGGAGGGCGACGGTGAGACCGGCGTTGAACCAGTAGAGCTTGGGCCGCAGGGTGGCGCGGTTCGGGTCGAGGCCCTTGAAGCCCTCGTCGTCCGCGTCGCCGTCGTGCGCCACTGCCGCCGTGTGCTCCGCGTCCGTGCCCGTACCGGCTCCGCCGGAGTTCTTGCGGGTACGGTCGCTGCCGCCGCCTGCACCGGCTCCGGCGCCGACGAGGACCGTCTCGGGCTCCTGGACGATGGCCTCGTCGAGGGTGAGGATGCCCAGCCGCTTGCGCTCGCGCCGGCCGAGGACGACGGCCAGGAGGATGACCGCGAGCAGTCCGACGCCGAGGGCCGGAATCATCGGGACGAAGATGTCGCCCGCGTCCAGCTTCAGGGCGGTGGCGGCGCGGGCGGTGGGGCCACCCCAGGGCAGGGTGTTCATGACGCCGTTGGCCGTGGCGGCGACACCGGTCATCACCACCAGGCTCATCTTGAGGCGCTTGTAGAGCGGATACAGCGCCGAGACGGTGATCATGAAGGTGGTGGAGCCGTCGCCGTCCAGCGAGACGATCGCGGCGAGCAGCGCCGTACCGACGACGATCCGCATCGGGTCGGCCTTGCAGAAGCGCAGAATGCCGCGGACGATCGGGTCGAAGAGGCCGACGTCGATCATCACACCGAAGTAGACGATGGCGAACATCAGCATCGCGGCGGTCGGCGCGAGGTTGCCCACGCCGTCGATCACATAGTCACCGAGCTTGGCGCCCTGCCCGACGGCGACACAGAAAAGTGCGGGGATCAGGACGAGCGCCGCGATCGGCGACATCTTCTTCATCATGATCAGGACCAGGAAGGTCGCAATCATGGCAAAGCCGAGGATTGTCAGCATGTGGGATACCTATCGTTCACCCTTGAACTCCCACCGGAGTCGGCGGTGCGGATGACGTTAGGGCGCGACTCGCAGCCTTAACAAGACGTTGACATGCGAGCAATACGAGCAAAACCCCAGGTCAATGGCTTGGTGCCACCGCGACGAGGATGCCGTTGAGCACGGCGGTGCCGGACAGCCGGTCGAGCAGGGTGCCGTCGAGGAGCTGATTGACGTTGACGCCGGGGGCGGCTGCCGCGACGGACATCCGGGTGCCGGGGCGGTCGTGCCCCCAGCCGTGCGGGAGGCTCACCACTCCGGTCCGCACGCTCTCCGTGATCTCCACGGGCGCGATCAGCGCACCACCGTCCGCCGTGACCGTGGCGGAGGCGCCGTCCGCCAGTCCGAGCCGGGCCGCGTCCTCGGGGTGCATCTGCAGGGTGCAGACGTTCGAGCCGCCGCGCAGCGCGGCGACGTTGTGCATCCAGCTGTTGTTGGAGCGCAGATGGCGGCGGCCGACGAGGACGAGCGAGTCGGCCCCGCGTTTGGTCGCCAGGGCGCTGCGGAGCCTGGGCAGATCGGCGGCGATCGGCGCGGGGAGGAGTTCGATGCGTCCGCTGCGGGTGGCCAGGACCTCCGGGACGCGGGGCCGGAGCGGGCCGAGGTCGATGCCGTGCGGGTGGGTGAGCAGCCGGTCCAGGGTGAGGCCCTCGGGGGCGGCGCCGAAGCCTTCGCCGTAGGGGCCGAGGCGGAGCATCAGATCGAGGCGCCGCTCCGGTCCGGTGCCTCCGGTGAGCGCGGCGGCGAGCTCGGCGGGGGTGCGCCCGTGGACGGGCGAGTGCGGGTCGGCGACGGTCTTGGCCAGCACCCGGTCGATGATCATGGCATCCACGGCGGACGGGTCGGCTCCATGCATCCCGGAGACGGCGAGGACGAGCCGGGCCAGGATCTCGCTCTCGCCGAGCAGACCGTCGGCGAGTGGGACGGCGGGGCGGGTGTAGCGGACCTGGTTGCGTACGGCGAGGGTGTTGAACGCGAAGTCGAAGTGGGCGCTCTGCGAGGGCGGGGGCGGGGGCAGCACCACATGTGCGTGGCGCGAGGTCTCGTTGAGGTACGGGTCGACGCTGATCATGAAGTCGAGCCCGCTCAGGGCGCGGTCCAGACGGTCGCCGTCGGGGGCGGAGAGCACGGGGTTGGCGGCGAGGACGATCAGGGCGCGGATCCGGCCCTCCCCCGGGGTCTCGATCTCCTCGGCGAGGGCGGCGATGGGCAGTTCGCCCTTGGCCTCGGGGTGTCCGGAGACCCGGCTCGCCCAGCGTCCGAGCGTGAAGCCCTTGCCGGGGGCGGCGGGGCGCGGGGCACGGGCGGTGGCCGAGAGCGGGAAGAGGGCCCCGCCGGGGCGGTCGAGGTTGCCGGTGAGGATGTTGAGGACGTCGACGAGCCAGCTGGCGAGGGTGCCGTGCTCGACGGTGCAGCTGCCGATGCGCCCGTAGACGGCGGCGGTGGGGGCGGCGGCCAGTTCCCGGGCGATCGTACGGATGGTCGCCGCGTCCACGTCGCACGCCTCGGCGACCGCCTCCGGCGTGAACTCCCTGACGGCTTCGGCTACTTCGTCGAGCCCTTCGAGATGGCCGGCGAGCGTGCCGGGGTCGGTGAGCTTCTCCTCGAAGAGGACATGGGCGAGCGCGGCCAGGAGGAGTGCGTCGGCCCCGGGGCGGATGGCGACATGCCGGTCGGCGAGGCGGGCGGTGCGGGTGCGGCGCGGGTCGACGACGGTGAGGGTGGCGCCGCGTCTGCGGAGCGCCTTGAGCTTGCCCGGGAAGTCGGGGGCGGTGCAGAGGCTGCCGTTGGATTCGAGCGGGTTGGCACCGAGGAGCAGCAGATGGTCGGTGCGGTCGAGGTCGGGCACCGGGATGGCGTTCGGGTCCCCGAAAAGCAGTCCGCTGGATACGTGCTTGGGCATCTGGTCGAGGGTGCTCGCGGTGAAGAGGGCCCGGGTGCGGAGCGCCGAGAGCAGGGCGGGCGGGTAGAGCGCGCCGGCCATGGTGTGCACATTGGGGTTGCCGAGGACGACGCCGACGGCCTGTTGCCCGTGCTGCTCGGTGAGCGGGGGCAGTGCGGCGGCGATCGCGTCGAACGCCTCACCCCAACTCGCCTCCCGCAGCACGCCGTCCTTGCGGACGAGGGGCGTGCGCAACCGGTCGGGGTCGGCGTCGAGGCCACCGAAGGACGCCCCCTTGGGGCAGATGAAGCCCCGGCTGAACACGTCGTCCCGGTCGCCGCGGGCTCCGGTGACCCGTGTCCCCTCGATGGTGAGGGTCAGTCCACAGGTGGCTTCGCAGAGGGGGCAGATGCGCAGGGCGGTACGGGTGGTACGGGACTCGTGCGACATGGGCCCTCCCCGGGGCGGCGACTGCGGTGGCGCGCGAACGTGGGCAAGCATCGCCGAGCATACCGACCGGTACGCATGGTGGGGAGGTGTTGTCGGGTCGATATTGGCGGGCGGGAGGTCCCGTTTCGCGGGATGCGGTGGGATGCGGTCCGGTCCCCTGCGGCGCGGACCGGCGCCGTCCGGCGCGGCGAGGTGCGGTGCGGTGCGGGTTCAGTCCAGGACCTGGGCCAGATACGCCTGGATCAGGACGCGGGTCTCCGCGACGATCGCCGGATCGCCCGACGGATCGGTGCGGAAGGCGAGTTGGAGGAGTGCGTCGGCGGCTTCGACGCAGACCAGGATCGTCCGGAGCAGATCCTCGTCGGCAGTGCGCCCCAGATGGCCGGAGAGCAGCTCGGCGAGGCGCTCCGCGACGCGGTGATTGGCGTCGGAGGCCGGGTCGTGCACGGGGGCCGGGGCGCCGAAGTCGACGAGGGCGAAACCGGGGACGGAGCGCTTCATCGCCAGGTATTCGTCGAGCACGGCGTCGATGGCGCCGCGCCAGTCGGCGGACGGGATGGCGGTGAGGCGACCGGTGATGCGGTCCGCGTAACTGTCCAGATTGCGCCGGGCCAGGGCGTCGGCGAGGGCGCGCTTGTTGGAGAAGAACCGGTAGACGGAGCCGATCGGGACTTCCGCGCGGGCGGCGACGGCCCGCGTGGACAGCTGCTCGTAACCGGTCTCGTCGAGGAGTTCGGCGCAGGCGTCGAGTATCCGGGCGAGGCGCTCGGCGCTGCGCTGCTGCACGGGGGCGCGGCGGAGGTTCGTATTCGCATGGGGCACGGGCTCCATGATGCCGTGACTCTCCTCTGCGGGAGGGGTGGGTGCTGACCTGCGGTCAGGCGAGAAGCAGGGTCAGCCCCCCGACGGTGTACGCGATCATCAGTGCCAGCAGGGGAAGTTGCCCCGCGACGGCACGGGCGGGCGGGAAGAGGCGCACGGACCGGTCGTGGGCGGCGACGACTCCGAGGACGTGCCCGACGACGATCGCGGCGACCTGGAGCGTGGCGATGTCACCGGGGGCCAGGGGCGGCTCGGGCGGGACGGGAGTGTCAGCACCGAGTGCCACCATGACCGTGTGTGGCCCTTCGGTCACGAAGAGCGTGAAGTAGTGGGCGACGAGATAGCCGAGGGCGATCGGGACGAGCGAGTGCGCGAAGACGGTGAGGGGGTGGCGGAGTCGACCGGAGATCAGCCGGGTGGCACCGGCGCAGAGGGCATAGAGGGTGGCGACGAGGGCGACGGCGGCGAGCAGCCCGAGCGTGGCCGCGGTGGTGCGGCCCAGGGGTGAGGTCTGGACGGCGGTGATCCAGGAGGGGGCGTCGGAGAAGCCGTCGTAGGCGGTGGAGCCGAGCATGACGCAGACGGTGGCGACAAGACCGGGGGTCTGCGGGGTGGCATCGAGTCCGTTGAACGGGGAGCGCAGGACGAGGCGGCGGTCGGCGGGCCGGCGGCCGAGGGGGGAGAGCCGGGCGAGCAGGCCGGAGTAGACCTCGAAGGCGTCGGCGTGGTCGAACCAGCGGGCGCCGTGGCGGGCGGCGCCCGCGAGGTGGACAGCGCCGTACGGCACGAGGAAGAGAAGGAGCGCGGTGGACGACGCGGGGTCGGGGGCGACGAGTTCGAGCCAGGTGAAGGCGAGGAGTCCGGCCGCGGCGGGCCACAGACCGAGGCGTACGGGAAGGGGGCGGCCCGCGGCCGGGTCGCGGGCCAGTGCGCGGCAGACGAGGAGGTGGAGCGTGCGCAGGGGATTGAGGAGTCGCCAGACGGGACCGAGGAGGAGCGAGGCGGGGACGAGCCCGACCCAGAGGAGCACATAGACGGCGCCCGCGGCCGGGTTGCGCTCCGGACCGTCCGGGCCGAGGAGGAGATGGAGGAGGACGAACAGGGCGGCGGCCAGGCCGACGGCGCGCCCGGCGACACGGGTGGGGCGGGCGTCGGCGAGGCGTTGGAGAGGGACCGGAAGCGGGCGGCCCGCCCGGTCGCCCCGGAATCGGGAGGCGGGCCAGAGCAGGCCGAGCCCGAGGAAGGAGACGAAGAGCGCGGCGAAGGCACCGGCGAACGCGTAGAAGGGGGACAGCGGCAGGTCGTGCCGGGAGCCGATGCCGTGCGCGAGGACGCTCACCGTACGACGAGCTGGGTCAGGAGCAGATCGGACTCATGGGTCTCGACCTCGAAGAGCCCGGTGCGGTCGGCGGTGAGGGTGAGGGTGGTGGTCCGTCCGGCGGGCAGGCGCGCCTCCTTGTCGTAGCCGTGGACATGGAGGGTGTCGGCGCGGTCGGTGCGGACACGCAGCTCGATGCGCTGCCCCTTCCTGAGCTCGGTGCGGCCGGGGGCGGGGCGGACCTTGCCGTGAGAGATGACGATCTCCAGAGTCCGGTCGGGGCGGGGCGCGGCGGGGGTGCCGGCGGAAGGAGTGGTGGTGAGAGGCGTGGTGGCCTGGATCGGTGTGGAGTGCACGGCCCAGGCGGTGTGATCGTCGGCGTACAGCCGGGCCGCGAGGGTGCGGCCGCCGCCCGCCTCGCGGACGAGGGCGTCGGGAAGGTGGTACCAGGGGCCGTAGAGCCGGGCCAGGGGGTGGCCGTCGAGGAAGAGCCGGGCGTGGCCGCGCCCGAGGAGCGCCGCGCCGCCGACACTGTCCGGGCTGAATCTGAAGTTCCGTACGGAGAGATGGACGGTCCACCCGTCCTCGGAGTCCGGCCGTACGGCGACGGTCACCGCGGGGGCGCCCGTGGCCTCGACCTGACGGAGCCGGTGCCCGGATCCGTCGTCCGCGGTGAGGAGCCGGCCGACGCTGCCGCCGGCCTGTTCATGACTGGTGCCGGGCCTGTGATGGGTGGTGGGCCGCCCACCGCAGGCACTCGCACCGCACACGAGGGCGCCTGCGGTGAGAAGGGCGACGGCGAGCCGGGGGAACGCCGTGCGCGATGTGAGCGACGTGAGCCTGTTGAGTCGCAGCGGGCGGGAAGATCGCCTCATGACCGGTCCCCGTCCCGTCCGGAGCCCCGGTGGGACCCGGAATCCGTGTCCGGCCCGGAATCCGCCCCGCCTCCGGAACCCGCGCCGTGGCCCGCATTCCTTCCCGCGCCCGCGCCGGCACCGGCCCCCGCACGGTCGTCGCCCAGCGTGTCCGCCGCATCGGGGTTCGTGTCCGCGTCCGGCCCCGGGTCCGCCGTCTTCCGTACCGCCCGTTCCCCGTGCCGCGCCGAGGCCGCCACCGCCCACACCACCCAGATGACGCCGAGGAGACCGCGTATCCAGGCCGGGCCGACCGGGATCCACGGGATCATCAGGACGGCCTTGTCGAAGGCGTCGAGCAGGGTCAGGACGCCCAGCACCACCGTGGTCCAGCCCAGTCCGGGCCGCTCGCCGCGCAGGACGAGCCCGATGCCGGTCCACCACGCCCCGGTCAGCAGCAGCGCCACCGCAGGCAGATAGGAGGACGCGAGGCCCGTCGTCGCACCGGCCACATCCAGCCCGAGGCCGATCACGCCGATCAGGGTGGCCGCTGTGGCGAGCCGGCTGTGCCGCAGGCGGCGCCACCAGAGCACCCCACCGACCAACGTCAGCACCAGGGCGACACCCAGTGCGATCTGCACCTCGATGCGCTCGATGCCGCGTGCGCCGTACCAGTCGCAGCCGGCCGGCAGCCGCCGCGCCTGCACGTTGTAGTCGGCACAGACCAGCAATTGGGCGAGTTTGGCCGGTTCGCCCATCAGCCGGTCGGTGCGGACGGAGACCGCGCCGCGCGCCGCCCCGCACGCGGGCAGCGAGCGCGGTGTGGACGGTCCGGTGTCCGACTGCCAGCAGTTGCTGTCGCCCTGGCCGTCCCACCACACATCGGTGCGGTTGGGCCGGGAGCGGCCCGCCTTGTCCGTGCCGAGGTGATTGTTCGCGTACCGGTTGTGGTGCGAGGTGTCGGCCTGCTTCGCGAGGGCGCTCTCGCCGCGGATGAAGGCGGGGACGGCGCTCAGGAAGAAGGCGGCGCGCCGCTGTCCGTAGATCCAGTTGTTCTCGTAGATGTTCCAGTTGCCGCCCGCGGTGATGATGCCGGTGCCCGGCGGCATGGAGATCTGCGGGCAGACGACGCCGTCCTCGTAGCCGCGCTCGACGGGCGGTTTGGCGCAGGTTCCGTCGGCGACGTACGGGTAGTAGTCGGCGTTGTTGTCGTGGATCAGGTTGCGTTCGAAACGTGCGTGGTTCTGCGGGAGTCCGGGGTGGCCGGGGAAGGCGCTGTCCATCGAGGCGCCGCCCATGTTGTGGTCGAACTCGTTGTCGTGGACGTAGACGGAGTCGCCCGCGGTGCCGGAGTAGCCGACCATGTTGTGGTGGCTGCGGCAGCCGGTGATCTCGATCGAGTAGCGCGGCACGTCGTAGCCGTATCCGTCATTGATGTCCGACGCGCTGCCGGGGTAGATGCCTGAGTCGCCGTTGCCGTACGACTCGCAGTTCTTGTACAGCCCGTGGTCACTGGCGAAGGTGAGGAAGCCGTACTCGTCGTTCCACCGGGTGAGGACGTCGTCGATGACGAAGCCGTCCTGGGCCAGCACGTACAGCGAGTTGAACGTCGTGCGCTGGGCGGTGAAGTTCTTGAAGTAGATGCCGTCGGAGCCGTCCGAGCGGATCGCGTTGAGTTTCCGGTACTTGGCGTCGATGACGACGTCGGTGCGCTCCGCCCCGGTCCCCTCGATCTGGAGCTGCTTCTTGCCGAGGATCGCCACCAGGTTCTGGTTGTGCGGACACTGCTTCTGCTGCGCGTACGACAGGATCTGGTAGCCGAGCTGCGAGTCGGGCGCCTTGAGCCTCGCGCACTCCCCCGTCGGCCGGGGCAGCGAGGGCTCCTCCTCGTACAGGCCGGGCAGGATCGCGATGTTCATGCCGGGTCTGCCGACCTTGTCGACGGCCTGTTGCAGATGGCGGTAGCCGGACTTCAGGCACCGGTCGAAGAGTTCGAGGTTGCGTGCCCGGAGCTTCGCCGGGAATCCGGATATCCGGCGTTCGAAGTCGGCGCGGTCGCTCTTGCAGACCAGCAGATCGGGTTCGCCGGCGCGGTGGACCGGGACACTGCCGGACCCGTCGGGCAGCGTGACCGGCCGTTCCTCGTGCGCCTGGGCGGCCGGGGCCGCGAGGAGTGCGGCGGCCAGTGCCGCCAGGACCACCAGAAGTCTTCGTGTCCACGACATGTGCCGGAGAGTAGAGCATTGTTCAACTTTTGAGACCCCCTTCTGCGCGACGGATCAAAAGAATTCCGTCACGACCCCGCACCGGATCCGCGACGCGCCACCGCCCTGCCCCGTTGACGTGCCCCGATCTGATTCCTACGGTGTCCCATAGGAATTCTTCGGCACCGGGAGCGCGGCATGGGCGGCATCAGCGGCATCGAGCAGGCGAGGAAGACGGCGGAAGCGCTTGCGCACTCCGCCGGTTTCGGCAATGAGCACAGCTCCGAGGCGGTCGCGGGGGCGCTGCCGCAGGGCCGCAACTCGCCGCAGCGAGCACCCCTCGGCCTGTACGCCGAGCAACTGAGCGGCTCGGCCTTCACCGAACCGCGCGCCCACAACCGCCGTTCCTGGCTCTACCGGATCCGTCCCTCGGCCGCCCACCCGCCGTTCGTCCGGATCGACAACGGCGCGGTGCGCACCGCCCCCTTCACCGAGTCCGTCCCCGATCCGAACCGGCTGCGCTGGGACCCGCTCCCCGACCCCGCGCCCGGCACGGACTTCCTGGCAGGGCTGTGGACCCTCGGCGGCAACGGCGACGCCACCCAGCGCACCGGCATGGCCGTGCACCTCTACCACGCCAACACGGCCATGACCGACCGGGTGTTCAGCGACTCCGACGGCGAACTGCTGATCGTCCCCGAGCGGGGAGGCCTGCTGCTCCGTACCGAACTGGGCCTGCTGCGCGCCGAACCCGGCCACATCGCACTGATCCCCCGCGGTGTCCGCTTCCGGGTGGACCTCCTCGACGACTCCGCCCGCGGCTATGTCTGCGAGAACTACGGGCAGCCGTTCACCCTCCCCGACCTCGGCCCGATCGGCGCCAACGGTCTTGCCAACGCCCGGGACTTCCTCGCTCCCGTCGCCGCGTACGAGGACGCGGAGCGCCCGGTCCAGGTGATCAACAAGTTCTGCGGCAACCTGTGGTCCGCGACGTACGACCACTCGCCGCTCGATGTCGTCGCCTGGCACGGCAACCACACCCCGTACGTCTACGACCTGCACCGCTTCAATGTCATCGGCTCCATCAGCTACGACCACCCCGACCCGTCGATCTTCACGGTGCTGACATCGCCGTCCGACACCCCCGGTCTCGCCGGTGTGGACTTCGTCGTCTTCGCGCCGCGCTGGCTGGTCGGCGAGGACACGTTCCGCCCGCCGTACTTCCACCGCAATGTGATGAGCGAGTACATGGGGCTGATCGAGGGGGCGTACGACGCGAAGACGGCCGGCAGGGGTGGCTTCGTGCCGGGCGGCGGCTCGCTCCACAACATGATGTCGGCGCACGGCCCGGACCGGGAGACCTTCGACCGGGCGAGCGCGGCGGAGCTGAAGCCGCAGAAGATCGACGACGGTCTTGCCTTCATGTTCGAGACCCGCTGGCCGGTCACGGCGACCGGGCAGGCGGCGACCGCCGACCACCTGCAGCGCGGGTACGACGACGTGTGGCAGGGTCTCGAACGTAACTTCCGGCCATAGGCGAAGCCGCCGCTTCCCGGCCCCCGCTCGTCGCGTCCGCAGTGTCGCAGTACGGAGAGTCCAGGTGACCCAGGTGCCTCAACTGCCCCAGACGCCCCAGGTGACGGCCTTCGCCCCCGACTCGCTGGTCCTGAACCGCAAACTGCCGCTGTGGTACCAGGTCTCGCAGTCCCTGCGCGCGTCCATACTCGGCCGCGCCCAGGACGCCTCGCTGCGGCTGCCGACCGAGGAGCAGCTCGCCGCACACTACGGCGTCAGCGTCCTCACGATGCGGCAGGCGCTCAAGGAGCTGGAGACGGAGGGGCTGATCAGCAGGCACCGGCGGCGCGGCACCTTCATCGAGCCGGGGGCCCGTCGGGCCTCGCCGGTCCGGCTGCTCGGGTCGATCGATGCGATCGTCGCCCAGCAGTCGGGCGAGCGCACCACGGTCCTCGGCCATGGTCCGCTCGCCCTGCCCGGCGATCTCGCCGAGTACTTCCCGGGCTGTACGGACGTGGTCGGCTACCGGCGGCTGCGCTGCGACGGCGCCACCGGCGAGCCCACCAACTGGGCGGAGAACACGGTGCATCCCGAGGTCGCGGCCCGGCTCGATGCCGCCGATCTCGAACGCTGGCCGATGACCAAGGTGTTGCGCGATCGCGTCGGCGTCCGGATCGCGCGGATCACGGACACGGTCGAGGCGCGGCTCGCCGACCCGGCCACCGCCGAGCTCCTCCAGGTCCCGCTGCTCAGCCCGATCCTCTTCTACACAGGGGTGACGTACGACGAGAGCGGCCGGGTGGTGGATGTGGCACAGATCCGGTACCGGGGGGACAGGTTCTCGTTCTCGGTGACGGTCGAAGCGCACTGACCGCACACGACGCGCCGTTACGATGCCTGGGGCGGCGGACGTGGCGACGGGGAGGACGACACGGTGGCAGCACGGGCGGGCGCCGGAGCCGGCGGGGACGACGACATCCCGCTGCTCGATGACCTCATGCCATGGTCCGTACGGCCCCTGCGCACCGGGCGCCCCTGGGTGACGGCCCCTGACGCCGGTTCCCTCAAGGCCCGTTGGGGACGTCTGGTCAGCGCCGAGGGAGCCGAGCGCGAACAGCTTTTCCGGCCCACCCGTTCCCGTGACCCGCACACTCCGGTCGCGGCGCTGCCCGGCCAGACCACCTCCACCGCCCGGTTCGCACGGGAGTCCGGTCCGTGCCCCGAGCCGGTGCGGATCCTGCACGGACCGTTCGACGAGCAGTGGCTGATCCCCGACCACCGACTGATCGACGCCGCCCGCCCGGAGCTGTGGAGGGTCGCCGACGGGCACCAGCTCTTCGTCGTCGAGCACGGGTACGTACCGCAGGACACCGGTCCCGCCCTGTCCGTGACGGCGCTGCTGCCCGACGGCCACTGGCCGGCGGGCCGCCCCGGCCGGATCCGGCCGCTCTACCGAAGGCCCGGCGGAGGGGAACCCAATCTGGCGCCCGGGCTGCTCGGGCTGCTGCGCGCCCGGCACGGGGACACGGTCACCGCGGAGGCCGTGCTGGCGTGGATCGTCACGGCGGCCCGTCACTCCCCCGCCGGGACCGTCGTACCGCTGCCCGCCGACACCGCACGCTGGTGGGCCGGGGTGGAGCTGGGCCGGGAGCTGTTGCGGCTGCAGCTGCGCGGCGCGCGCGGCGGGGAGCGCCCGCGGCTGCCCGGCGGGCGGCGCCCCTACGTGCGGGCCGCGGTACCGGCCGCGCCCGGCACGCTGGAGTACGACCCCGCCGACGAGACGCTCCTGCTGGGTACGGGACGCATCTCGCCCGTGCCGGCGGGAGCCTGGGAGTTCCGGGTGGGCGGGGTCCGGATGCTGGAGCTGTGGTTCGAGCGAAGGGCCGGGGCGGACGGGGCGGACGGTCTGGAGGCGATACGGCCCCGGGGCTGGCCCCAGGAGTGGACCTCGGAACTGCTGGAACTGATCACCGTGCTGGCGCTGCTCGCCGAACTCCGGCCCCGGCAGGAGGAGCCGGCCGACGGCCCGCGGCTCACCACCGGTGATCTGCGCGCGGCCGGTGTCCTGCCGGTCGCGGCGACGGCCAGGCGGCCGGCTTCCGTTCTCGACCACCACGAGGAGGGCCCGGAAGGGCAGTTCGCCCTGGTGTGACACATCGGGCAGTCAGGAAGCGGACCGTTCGAACGAGTCCAGGACCCGGCCGAGCGCCCGGTCGAACACCCCGTCCAGATCGATCGGCCCGGAGTCCTCGGCGAACGCGGCCGCCATCCGCGGGTACTTCCCGGTCATGATCTGGCTGATCAGATAGCCGGTACGGACGGCCTGCTCCTGCTCCTCGGACCAGGGCAGTGACCGGCTCCGCTCCGCCGTGGCGATCTCGTTGGACACATACGTGGTGACCATGCCGTTGACCATGGCGACGAGCTCCATCTTCTCGCCGAACCGCGCGTCCAGGCCGTCCAGGCAGCTCAGCGCGTACTCCAGGAACCGCAGCGCGTTCGGCGAGAAGCCGTAGACGGGTGACATCAGCCGGGGCACCCACGTGTGGCGGTGCATCAACGCACGGGTCTGGTGGGCGAGTGCGACGAGGTCGGCACGCCAGTCCCCCGAAGGGTGTTCCGGCAGCTCGTAAGCGGCGCTGACCCGGTCGACCATCAGCTCGTACAGGTCCTCCTTGCGCGGCACGTAGTTGTACAGCGACATCGTGCCGCAGCCGAGCTCGGCCGCCACCTTGCGCATGGACACCGCGTCGATGCCCTCCGCATCGGCGATGCGGACGGCGGCGTCCGCGATGTCGGCGCGGCTGAATGCGGGCTTCGGGCCACGGCCCGCACGCTCGGGGCGTGCCCAGATCACTTCGGGTACAGCGGGTCGCCCCACCATCGATCATCACCTCGCTCACCATCCTAGTTACGTACACCGTACGTAGTGCGCTATGGTGGGCAGCATGACAACTACGTACGCTGTACTTAGTGAAAGTCTGACGAAACGCTACGGGGACGTCCACGCACTGCGCGGGCTCGATCTCGCCGTCGCCGAGGGATCCGTCTGCGGAGTCCTCGGACCGAACGGCGCGGGCAAGACCACCGCCGTGCGGATCCTCACCACACTGACCGCCCCGGACGGCGGCAGCGCCCGGGTCGCCGGGCACGACGTGGTGCGCGAGGCGGGCGCGGTACGCGCGGCGATCGGGGTGACCGGGCAGAGCGCCTCGGTCGACGACGAGCTCTCCGGCCGGCAGAATCTGCGACTCTTCGGCCGGCTGCTCGGCTTCCGTGGCGAGGCCGTGCGCCGCCACGCCGACGCACTCCTCGAACGCTTCGAGCTGACCGAGGCAGCCGACCGCCCGGCCCGCACCTACTCGGGCGGGATGCGGCGCCGCCTGGACCTGGCCGCCGGCCTGCTGACCCGTCCGCAGGTGCTCTTCCTCGACGAGCCGACCACCGGACTCGACCCGCACAGCCGTAACCAGATCTGGGCGGCGGTACGCGAACTGGCGGACCTGGGCACCACCGTCCTGCTCACCACGCAGTATCTGGAGGAGGCCGATCAGCTGGCCGACGACATCGTGCTGATCGACCGGGGCCGGGCCGCCCACCGCGGCTCCCCCGCCGAACTGAAGGCCCGGATCGGCTCCTACGCGGAAGTGGTCGTCGGCCATGAATCGGCCCTCGTGCCCGCGGCCGGCGTCCTGGACCGGCTCACCGGTGCCGAACCCGTGCTCGACCACGCGCGCCGCACGGTCGGCACCGTCGCCACCGACACCACACTCACTCTCCCCCGCATCGTCCGCGAACTGGACGCGGCGGGAGTGCCGCTGATCGACGCGAGCCTGCGCCCGCCGACGCTCGACGAGGTCTTCCTCCGCCTGACCGACCGCGGCGACGGCCGCACCTCCCCGCCCGTGAAGGAGACGACAGCATGACGCAGACACGGGAAGCGACCGCGGTCCACACGGTCACCAGCACACCGCTGGCCGACGGCTGCGCCGTGCTGGGCCGCCATCTGCAGCGGATCAAGGCCGCCCCCGGGGTACTGATCCTGACCCAGACCATGCCGATCACGATGCTGCTGTTCTTCGGGTACGTGTTCGGCAGCGCACTCGCCATGCCGGGGCAGGAGTACCGCGCGTTCCTGGTGCCCGGGCTGCTCGCGGCGACGGCGGCGAACGGCATCATGACCGGGATGTTCCAGTCCGCACAGGACTGCCACCGGGGGGTGATGGACAGGTTCCGTACGCTGCCGATGAGCCGCACGGCCGTACCGCTCGGGCAGACCGCGGCCGATCTGCTGACCACGGCGATCGGCATGGTGCCGCTGATCCTGGTCGGGCTGGCGGTGGGCTGGCGCATCGAGGGCGGCCCGTCGGCGGCACTCGGCGGGTTCGGACTGCTGCTGCTCTTCCGGTTCGCCACGTCCTGGCTGGGCTGCTGGCTGGGGCTGCTCATCCGGAACGAGGAGGCGGCGGGCCAGCTGGGCAGCGCCACGTTCATCCTGCCGCTGCTGTCCAGCGCCTACATCCCGACCGACAATCTGCCCGGCCTGCTCCGGACGGTCGCGGAGTGGAACCCGATCAGCGCCATGGCCGCCGCCACCCGCGACCTGTTCGGCAATGCGGCGCCGTCCGCGGACGCCGCCTGGCCGACAGCCCACCCGGTGGCGGGCACGCTCGCCTGGTCGGCGGCGCTCCTCATGGTGTTCGTACCGCTGGCCGTCCGGCGCCATGCGCGCGGCGGCGAGTGACATGGACTCGCCGAGGGGCCACCGCACCGACGCGGCGGATGCCCCGGACACTCGAGGGGTCATCGCGTCGGCGTGGCACGCCCACCGGGCTCACCGCGGAATCAATGCGTCAGCGCGGCCGGCCGGTCCAGCGTGCTGAGCAGGCTGATGAAGCTCGACTCCAGGAAGGCGGCGAGTTCCGCCAGCGCGTCCGGCTCGTCGAGCGGCCAACTGGTGACGGCCTCCTCGGCGAACGCCATCCAGGCCCGGCTGGCGATGGAGAGCCACGGCGAGTCCGGCATCCCGAGCCGCCGCTGCCCCTCCTCCACCCGCCGGGCGAGCGTGTCCCGGGTCCCCTCGACGATGTCCTCCACCGTGGGATGACTCCCCGCGGCGCCGCGGACCAGGGCCAGATAGACCTTGCGGTGCTCGAGTACGTACGCCACGAAGCCGATGATGAACGACCGCAGCCAGGGAACGGGCTCCAGCGAGGGGTCCGGTTCCGTGGCTGCGGCGAAGCAGTCGCACTCCTGCTGCACCACGACACGGTAGAAGTCGCGCTTGGAGTCGAAGTAGTGGAACAGCAGCCCCCGGGAGATCCCGGCACGGCGCGCCACCTCGTCGGTGGAGAGCTCGTCCAGTGACCGGTCGGCCAGCATGTCCAGGCCGATGGCCACCAGCTGAGCCCTTCGTTCGTCGGGACTGAGGCGCGCTGCTCGCTTTTCGGACATGCGCACAGTCTAGAAGTACTTCGGTGCCAAATTATTTCGGTCCCGGTCGGACCGTCGCCCGCGGCCCGGGTCACCGCTGCGGGCGCCGGCCCCGGCGGGCATGAGCACCGTTCCCGCCGCCCGGCACCCGGCACCCGGCACCCGGCACCCGGTGCGGTGGTGCCGGGTCATGCCACGGACATGCCCCGGCACCACGTCCTTTACCTCTGCCCCTTTACTTCTGCGGTGTCAGTTCCGGCCCCAGCGAGGAGAACTTCTCCTGCGACACGACCCGCTTCGGCGGCCAGGTGATGTTCTTCGGTGGCCACTTCTGCCCGGTCCTCTTCAGGAACCAGGCCGGCGGCTCGTACATCGGCGGCTCATAGCCACCGGGCAGCGCCGTCTTCCACGCCAGTCCCTTGGTGCGTTCGGCGAACTCGGCCTTGATCGCCTTCAGCCGCTCCGGCTGGGTGAGCAGATCGACCGCGGTCGCGGCCAGATACTTCGCTGCGGCGATCACCGCCGCCTGGCCGGGCGCGGCGGCCGCACACGCGGCTGTGGACCAGGTGTGCATCTTGGTGCCGATCGGGGCTAGCGCCGCGCCCATCGACACGGTCGGCACATTCCAGCTGATGTCCGCGACATCGGTCGAACCGCCGCCCATGAAGACCGGGTTGGGCGGGGTGAGCGCGCCGACCTTGTCGTGCATGCCGGTGGCCGGGAGTCCCAGCGACGCCTGGAGTTCCTTCGCCAGCCGGTGCGCCTCGTCGGTGAATGCGGGCGGACCGATCTGCGTCATGTTCTCGTGCAGCAGCTCGGCGAAGGACTTCGACGGCAGCTGGTTCCAGCAGGCCGAGGTGATCCGGTGTCCGACCGTGGTCTGGCTGGCCTTCGCCGCCGCCTCGGAGACCGCGATCACCTTGTCGAGCAGCACCTGCACCCGGGCCGGACTGCCTTCGCGGACGTAGTACGAGATCTCGGCGATCTCCGGGGTGACGTTCGGGATGTCACCGCCGTTGTTGATCACCCAGTGGAGCCGCCCCGACGGGGCGAGGTTCTCCTCGCGCAGGAACTCCGACATCGTCGCCATCATCACGGCGGCGTCCAGCGCGCTCTTGTTGCCGAGCGGGGTTCCGCCGTGGCCGGCGACCCCGAGGAAGGTGAAGGTCACCGCGGTCATCGCGGTGGTGGTGCCCCAGCCGGTGGCGTTGGCGGTGGAGGGATGCCAGTCCAGGAAGGCGTCCAGACCGTCGTACACGCCCTGGCTGACGGCGTACGTCTTGCCGATCAGCGCCTCCTCCGCCGTCGAGCCGAAGAACTTCACGGTGACGGGCAGCCGGTGCTTCGCCGCGGCCTGGGCGACGGCTGCCGCGGCCGCGGCGGCGGCCGTTCCCAGCGCGCTGTGCCCGCAACCGTGTCCGGGGCCGTAACCGGGCGCGAACGGGTCGTGGACGTACTCGCGCGGATCGTGGTGGCCGACGCCCTTGTTCTGTGAGAGGCCGGGCAGCGCGTCGTACTCCCCGCTGAAGCCGAGGACCGGGCCGCCGCTGCCGTAGCGGTACGTGGCGGTGAACGCGGTCGGGAAGCCCGCGGTGCCGAACTCGACGTCGAATCCCGCCTTCTCCAGGAACCCGGCCTCGGCGAGCGAGGAGTTCCACTCGCGCAGGCTGAGTTCGGCATGGTCCCAGATCTCCGCGTTGAGCCCGGTGATCCGGCCGCTGTTGGTGTCGATCCAGCCGATGGCCGCCTGCTTGGCCGGGCTGTCCTGTGCCAGTCCCTTGGGAGCCTCGTAACCGCCGTCCGTCGCGGCTTCGGCCACCTCGGAGGCCGCGGCCATCGCGGGATCGGCCTCGGCCGTCATCACGGCGGTGGTCACCCCTGCCGCGCCGAGCAACTGCATGATCCGTCTGCGGCTGAGGACCGGACCGGCTGCCATGGCTGCTTCGTGCGCGTGCTCGTGCTGGTCGTGCAGGTCACACATGTACGCCTCCGGGAGTGAGGTGCTGTGTACGTGCCAAACGATCAGCACCCTGGCCCCGGAAGTTTTCGACGTCAACATCTCGGGATGACAAAGTTGTTACGTACACGATAGGTAGGGTTCCCATGAGCACTCGCCCCCTCCCTCTGGACGGCATCACCGTCGTCGCCGTCGAACAGGCCGTCGCCGCCCCGTTCGCCACCAGGCAGCTCGCCGACCTCGGTGCCCGGGTCATCAAGATCGAGCGCCCGGACGGCGGTGACTTCGCCCGCGGTTACGACACCGCTGCCCGCGGTCTGGCCTCGCACTTCGTCTGGTGCAACCGCGGCAAGGAGTCCCTCGCGATCGACCTCAAGGACCCGCGCGGCCTCGCCGTGGTGCGCCGGCTGGTCGCCGACGCGGATGTGTTCGTACAGAACCTCGCCCAGGGCGCGGCCGCCCGACTGGGTCTGGACGCCACGACGCTGTGCGCCGCGCACCCGCGGCTGGTCGCCGTCGACATCTCGGGGTACGGCGCGGACGGGCCGTATGCACACAAGCGGGCCTACGACATGCTGGTGCAGTGCGAGGCGGGACTGGTCTCCGTCACCGGCACGCCCGGGCAGCCGGTGAAGGCGGGTGTGCCCGCCGCCGACATCGCGGCGGCGATGTACGCCTTCTCGGGGGTGCTCGCGGCGCTGCTGCGGCGCGCGACCACGGGGCTCGGCGGGCCGGTGGAGATCTCGATGCTGGAGGCGCTGACCGAGTGGATGGGGCATCCGCTCCACCATCGGATGCATGGAGGCGAAACCCCGACGCGCACGGGGCTCGCGCATCCCGTCATCGCTCCCTACGACGCATTCGAGACGGCGGACGGGGAACACCTGCTGCTCTCCGTGCAGAACGACCGGGAGTGGCGCCGGCTCGCGGAACAGGTTCTGGGACGGCCGGAGTTGGCGGACGATCCGGACTTCGCGACGAACACCGCACGGACCGCTCACCGGGAGCGGACCGATGCGGTGGTCGCCGAGGTGCTCGCCACGCTGACCACGCAGAAGGCGCTGGCCGGGCTGGACGCCGCGGGCATCGCCTGCGCCCGGCTGAACACCGTGGCGGATGTGGCGGCGCACCCGCAGCTGGCGGCGCGGGACCGGTGGCGGGAAGTGGAATCACCGGTCGGCGCGCTGCGGGCCATGCTGCCGCCGATCACGCTGCCGGGCGGGGCGGAGCCGCGGATGGGGGCCGTACCGGCGCTCGGTGAGCACACCGAAGCACTGCTGCGGGCCGCGGGGATGACGGACGAGCAGACAGCGGAGCTGCGCCGGGACGGTGTGATCGCCTGAGCGCGGCCCGAGCGGTGGGCCGGTTCAGGCAGGGACGGACGATCGGTCGGGGGCCGGATCGATGGTGACAGGCCGTCGGGTCAGCGGCGGCTGCCGAAGAGCGAGCGCCGCAGTCGCCGCAGCGGGGCGAAGAGCGAGACACGCGCGCTCCTGCTCCGGCGGCTGTGCGCGGCGTCGCGCGAGGTGAGCTCCAGCATCAGCAACGTCGCCTCCGCGGTCTCGCGCTGCGGGACGGCGGGGCCGCCGAGCACTGCGAGATGGCGGTCGAGGCGCGAACTGGTCGCACTGCTCCCACATGTGATGGCAGGCACACGCGGCCTGCTGCGCATCGCTATCTGTTCCATGTCACTCCCCACCCGTACGAGGGCACCCGGCCCGGGCAGGTTAACCCTATCCCCCCGCGATGACACGCGTGTATCCCGGGCGTCGGATTGAGTACACACATACGGAGGTTGACGACCGTGCTCATAATTCGCTCGATTTCAGGGCGAGTTGGACAGAACGGGAGCGGTTCGCCCGCAGCGGCGGATTGGTGCGCAAGGGGGTCGGAACGGGCCGGTCTGAGCTAGCGTGGAGAGGTTTCCGCCGTGCTGCCGCCACTCCTGCGGATGGGGGATCACCGTGAGCGAAGTGCCGGGCGAGGACCGACTGATCGCGGGCCGCTACCGCCTGCTGGGCCCCCTGGGCCAGGGTGGGATGGGGATCGTGTGGCGGGCACGGGACGAGGTGCTGGGGCGCGAGGTCGCCGTGAAGGAGGTCCGCGCCCCGTCGGGGCTGCCCGCCTCCGACGTGCAGCGGCTGTACGCGCGCCTGGAGCGGGAGGCCTGGGCGGCGGCGAGGGTCTCCCACCGCAACGTGGTCACCGTCTACGACGTGGCGACCGAGGACTCCCGTCCGTGGATCGTGATGGAGCTGATCCGCGGGCTCGCGCTCTCCGACGTACTGGACGCCGATGGCCCCATGCCCCCGCAGCGGGCGGCGCACATCGGCGCGGAGGTGCTGGCCGCGCTGCGCAGCGCCCATGGGTCCGGGGTGCTGCACCGCGATGTGAAGCCCGGCAACGTGCTGATCGCCAATGACGGGCGGGTGGTGCTGACGGACTTCGGCATCGCCATGGTCGAGGGGACGTCCGCACTCACCATGACGGGTGAACTGATCGGCTCGCCGGAGTTCCTGGCACCGGAGCGCGCACTGGGGCGCACGCCGGGGCCCGAATCGGACCTGTGGTCACTCGGTGTGCTTCTGTACGCCGCGACCGAGGGCAATTCGCCGTTCCGTCAGAACACCCCGCTGAACACGCTCCGGGCGGTGGTCGACGAGGAACTTCCACCGCCCCGGCGAGCCGGCCCGCTCGCCCCGGTCGTCGAGGCGCTGCTGCGCAAGGACCCGGCCGAGCGGCTCTCGGCCGCGGAGGCCGAGCATCGGCTGCGGATCGTCGCCGCCGGGGGTACGCCGCGGACCGCGGGGGCCGGCGCGGCGGATCCCCACGGCGCCACGGTGACGGCCGGCACGACGGCGCCCGCGACACCGTTTCCCGCGACCTCCTTCCCCTCCCCCGCTTCGTCTGCGACGTCCGCGTACGCCCCCGAGGAGCGGTCGCGTCGGGCGGTCGCCGTTCTGGCCGTAGGGCTGGCGGTCCTGCTGCTGGCCGTCGGCGGGATCGTCTGGACACTGGCCCACAAGGGCGACGACAAGAACGCGGGAGGGGCCACCGGTGCCCCCGGCCCGGGCCCGACCAGCAGCGCCCCGCGCTCGGCGCCCGCCACCCGGGGGACGCCCGACGCCGACGGATCACCGGGCGCGGGCGGCGCCGGGAACACCGGCAACAGCAGCACGAGCAAGCCGCCGCCCCGGACCGTGACGGTGTATCTCACCCCCGTACGCGACAGCTACGAGGGCACTTGCCCGCCGCCGCACACCGAGGCACCGGCGTTCGAGGCGACGATCACCGTGGGACGTACGCCGGTGCAGGTCGAGTACCGGTGGGCGCTGAAGGACGGTACGAGCTCGGATCCCGGCTGGCAGTCGCTGTCCTTCGGCGCCGGCGACGGGCGGTCGAAGCAGGTGTCGCACACGGAGCTGACGTACCGGCAGGACACCACGTACCACGGAACGATCACCCTGGAGGTGCGGAGTCCGGTCGCGGTCACCTCGAACGGAGTGGCGTTCTCGGTGACCTGCCGGACGGAGACCCCGACGGACGGGGCCTCCGCCACGGCGGAAGGTGCTTCCGCTCCGGCGGGCGACTGACCGGGGCGGCCCGTGCCCCTTCCGCCGCCCTGTCAGACCACCGAGTTGAGGGCGGGCAGATAGCCGCCCGACTGTCCGGCGGCGGTGGGGTGGTAGGACTCCCCGATGTTGAGCCAGTTGACGCTGTGCAGCCAGGCGCTGCCGGAGCAGATCTCGTGCCCGGTGAACCTGGATGCGACATCGCTGAAGGTGAAGCCGTGGTCGGCCGCACGCTTGGCGGTTGCCGTGTTGAGGTAGTCGGAGGCGCTGTTGATGGCGGAGCGTTCGGTCTCGCTCAGGCCGGCGAGGCAGCTGCCGCCGATCTTGTAGAAGCGGGGGTAGCCGAGAACGACGACGTGGGCGGACGGCGCCTTGGACCTGATCGCCGTGTACACCGAGTCGAGCTTGCCGGGCAGGGTGGAGTCGACATAGCTGCGGGCGGTGGCGATCCGGCTGAGGCAGGTGGATTCCGACTGGAGGACACAGGTGGTCATGACATCGGCGAAGCCCGCGTCGTTGCCGCCGATGGAGATCGAGACGAGGTCGGTCGAGGCGGAGAGCGGGCCGAGCTGCCCGGCCGTCACATCGCCGGTACGGGCGCCCGAGCAGGCCGTGAAGGCGAACGACGCGGGCGAGTTGGCGGCGGCCCAGAGCGCGGGATAGGCCTTGGTGCTGCGCTTGCAGTCACCGCTGGCGCTGTCGTAGCTGCCGGATCCGACCCCCGAGGAGTACGAGTCGCCGAGTGCGACGTAATCGACGGACGTTGCGGCGTTCGCGGTGGCCGCCCCGGTCAGGGCGAGTACGGCACCGAGCAGAAGTGAGGACGACAACGCCACAAGTCTGGATATCTTCATGGATTCTCCCTTGGACCGGCCGGCAGGATCTCTGCCCTACTCCGTGGTAGCAGCACGGGCGCCGCGCCGGAAGTGTTCATGCCAAGTCCGTCCGACGGGGTCTCCCTGAAGGCCCGCTGAGCGTGCGTCATCCGGAAGTCCGGCATCCGATGCACCGGGCGACAAAGTCGCGCATGCAGAACATCGACATCGAGACGGGGAGGGTACGGACACACGTTCCCCTGTTCCGGCCGTCTCCCCCGCAGTGCTCGGCCGGGCCTGACGCACCGGCACCCCTGTTGCCGCGCCCGGTGCCGATCACCGTCGACGACGGGTACGTGGGGGTGCACGGAGTTCGAACGGCCGGTCTCCGCCGGGCCGTCGTCGATCGCCCGGAACGTCGCCGCCGGCCGGATCCTCACCGAGGGGTACGCGGTCGTGCGGCGGACCCGTCAGGTCCGACGCAGATTCACCGACTCGATAAGAGGAGCGATGCGGGCCGGTCGAACGGGTGGCAGAAGGTGGCAAAACCTGGGTGCGCCGGGTGCCCCTGTGCCGGATCATGGGCGCCATGTCTGCCAACCCTGAGTCCGCTCTTCCGATCCGGCTCACCGTCGACGACAGCGATTCCCCGGCCGATGTCGTCGACGCGCTGTTCCTCGGCCGCTTCGCGACGGGCGAGCAGCCGTACTCCCACAGTTCCTCCCTCGACCGGGTGAAGTCCGGGGCGACGCTGCTGCCGCCTGCCGCCAAGGTGCTGCGCGCCGCCCGTGACGAAGACCGCAGCGCGACCCTCGCCGAGGGGGAGGGCTGGACGCTGCTCATCTCGCGGTGGAACCGCGGCGCCGACGTCACCGTCACCGCGACCACCGCCGAGCTGGCGCAGAAGATTCTCGGCCAGGCGACGGACGGCGCCCAGGACGAACCGGAACCACAGCCCGATAACGTGACGATGGGCTTCTGGTACGTCTCGCCACGCCGCGGCCCGCACCGCACCACCCGGCAGATCGCCGCCGGTACATGGGACGAGGTACGCAGCAACTACACGGCGCCGGTGGCCGAGGCCATGGACCGGCTGATGAAGGTGACACCGGACGACATCGCGGGCCGGCTGCTCCTGCTGCACGGCCCGCCCGGCACCGGCAAGACGTCCGCGCTGCGCACGCTGGCCCGGTCCTGGCGGGACTGGTGCCAGGTCGACTGCGTACTCGACCCGGAGCGGCTCTTCAACGATGTCGGCTATCTGATGGACATCGCGATCGGCGAGGACGACGGCACGGCGAAGGGCAGGTGGCGGCTGCTGCTCCTGGAGGACTGCGACGAACTGATCCGGGGCGAGGCCAAGCACACCGCGGGCCAGGCGCTGTCCCGGCTGCTGAACCTCACCGACGGGCTGCTGGGCCAGGGCCGCAATGTGCTGGTCGGCGTGACGACCAATGAGGACCTGGAGCGGCTCCACCCGGCGGTCGTCAGGCCCGGCCGCTGCCTGGCCCGCATCGAGGTGGGCCCACTGACGCGCCAGGAGGCGGTGGCGTGGCTGGGCTCGGAGGAAGGGCTCCGCCGGGAAGGCTCGACGCTGGCCGAGCTGTACGCGCTGCGTCGCGGCACCGGTCCTGCCTCGGTGCCGAAGCAGGACGCGGGAGCGGACGCGGGCCTGTATCTCTGAGGGTTCCGCCCGTAAACCCGTCCTCGATCGCCGGACGGGCTCTCGCGTCCTTGCGGACACGTACGGCCATCGGACCGGACGGCCGCGGTCACTCCTCGTACGCCGCCCGCACCGCATCCTGCGCCAACGACGCCGCCGTCGTACGCGACAACCCGAGCCGCTTCACCTGGTCCGCGTACTCCCGCGCCGCCTCCGCGGCCTTCCGCTCCGCCGCATCCCCCGCGGCAGCGACGAACGTACCGTTCCGTCCGCGGGTCTCGATCACCCCGTCCGCCTCCAGGGTCCGGTACGCCTTGGCCACCGTGTTCGCGGCGAGGCCGAGCTCCTCGGCGAAGCCGCGCACGGTCGGGAGTCTGTAGCCGACGGGCAGCGCGCCGGATCGCGCCAGTTCGGAGATCTGCGTGCGCAGTTGCTCGTACGGGGCGGTGCCGGAGTCGGGATCGAGAGCGATCTTCAAAGTCACGGCCCAATTCTCCCCCACCGCCGGAAATTCGGAGGCGACCGGGCCGGTTCTCCCCGTAACGTCCGCCGCATGACTGTGATCGTTCGCGACTTCGTGCCCACCGACGCCGAGGCGTGGGTACGGGTGCGGCGCGCCGCACTTCCGTACATGGTGACGACTCCTGAGCAGGTTGCCTTCGAGCAGGCCAACGCCCATCCCGACAGGCGGTACAGGCTGCTGGTCGCCGAGGAGGACGGGGAGATCATCGGCACCGCTCAGGTCGGCATCGTCCATGACAGCCCGGAGCCCGGCCAGGGTTTCTGCAATCCGTACACGCATCCCCACCGGGTGGGCCGCGGGGCAGGCTCGCTGCTGGTGAGCACCGCCGAGGAGTATCTGGCCGGGGAGGGGGCTGTCGCCATCTACACCTGGGTGCTCGACGAGCCGGCGAACCGGGTCTTCGCCGAGAAGCGCGGGTATTCGCCGAGCCGTCCGGCGCACTTCCTCCATCTCGACCTCACACAGGGCATGCTGCCGCCCCGTCAGGATCCTCCGTCCGGTGTGGAGTTGCGGACCGCCGCGGACTTCGCGGACGACCCGCGGCCCCTGTTCGAGGCGGATGCGGAGACCACGGCGGACGAGCCGAGCGACACCCCGGCCGAACTCTCGGACTACGAGGACTGGCTGCGGAACACCTGGAACAACCCCGGTCTGGACCGGGAGCTCACCTCGGTCGCTGTGGTGGACGGCGAGGTGGCGGCCTTCAGCGCGGCGAACACCGACGGCCTGACCCGCTACTGGTCGGGGATGACCGGCACCCGCAGGGCGTACCGCAACCGGGGTCTGGCGAAGCTCGCCAAGACCGACTCGCTGCACCGCGCACGCGCGGCCGGCTACACGGACGCGTACACCGGCAATGACGCGGACAACGGCCCGATGCTGGCCATCAACACATGGTTCGGCTACCGGATCTGCGCCACGGAGGTGCGCCATGTCCACAACATCGGTTGAGGTCGTCCTGGTCAAGGCGGGGCGGACGAAGATCCGTTACCCGGCGGAGCTCGTGGGCGACGACGGCGCCCGGGTGACGGTGACCGCACCGTGGGCCGCACCGGGTGTGCGCGACTTCGGCTTCGTACGGTTCGAGCCGGGCGATGTCTTCACCGAGCACTACTGGCGTGACCGGTGGTTCGCGGTGAAGGAGGTCCGCACCGGCGAGGGGACGCTGAAGGGCTGGTACTGCGACATCACCCGGCCCGCGGTGCTGGGCGACGGGGAGCTGCTGGTCGAGGACCTGGATCTCGATCTGTGGGTGTCCGCGGACGGCTCCTCCGTACTGCGGCTGGACGAGGACGAGTTCGAGGAGAGCGGACTGGCCGCACACGATCCCGACGCGGCGGATGCCGCCCGCCGGGCGCTGGACGAGCTGGAACGCCTCGCCCTCGCGGGCGGGCTCGCGGGGCTGCTGGCACCGTCGCGCCCGTCCGGCGACGGACGCTAACGCACCACGAGCTCCACCTCGTACCCCGCCGTGTCCTCCAGATAGGCGGCGCAGTGCCCGTCGCCGCCCGCGTACGGATGGCGGTCCGCGAACAGCAGCCGCCAGCCGTGCTCCGGGGCCCGCGCCACCAGCGCGTCCAGCGTGGCCCGGTCCCGGACGTGGAACGCCAGGTGGTTGAGGCCGGGGCGGAGCCGGTCGTGCGGTTCCGGGGCCAGGTCCGGTGACTGCTCGATCACCAGATAGGTGTCACCGCGCCGCCAGCTGCGGCCGTGCTCCCACCTCTGGTACGGGACATGGCCCAGCTCACCGAGGAGCCAGCCCCACCCCGCCTCGGCCACCGCCAGATCGGGGACCCACAGCTCGATGTGGTGCACCCCGCCGGTACCGGACCCGCCGGACCGCAGCGGGACCGCGCGGCGGATGCCGTGCGGCTGGTACGCCACGCTGTCACCGTCCTCGTGCCAGTGGATCAGGAAGTGCTCCCCCGCCCGGTAACCGTCCAGCCCCGCACGGCAGTACGCGACCATGTCGTCGGGCAGGGCGTCCAGCGGGAACCAGGCGAGCTCCGAGCACTTCTCCGGTTCGCGGTTGTACGGCGGGCGGGCCGGGTCGTACTCCGCCTCGAAGAACCAGCCGGTCCGGGGACTGCCGCCGGGACCCCGGTGCTGCATGACCAGGGCGACCCGCAGCTCGTCCGGGTCCAGTGCGAGACCGATCTCCTCGGCGGCCTCGCGGACCATCGCCTCGCGGACGTCCTCGCCGTCCTCCACATGTCCGGACGGACCGTTGAACAGCCCGTCCGCGTATCCCGTGCCGGCGCGGCGGGCGAGCAGGACGTCGGGGCCGCGGCGCAGGATCAGATGCACATCGACGATCTCGGCGTGCCGGTGCGGCGGCTCGGCGCGCGCCACCAGCGCGTACCGGTCGTCGTCGACCTGCTTGCCCCACAGGTTCGGGTCGCCGGAGAGCCGCTCGTGGTGGATGCGCTCGGTGAACGGGGTGAGCAGCGCCGTCAGTCGCTCGGCGGAGAGGCCCACCCCGCCCCACACCCCCTCGATCAGCAACAGCCGCCCGCCGGGCCGCAGCAGACCGAACCAGTGGCGCAGAGCGGCCTCGGGATCGGGCAGCAGCCACACCACATGGCGGGCCATGATCACGTCGAACTGCTGCTTCCCGACCGGTGGTCGGGCCGCGTCCCCGACGAGCACCTCGGTGCCCGTCCCGGCAAGCTTGGCCCGCGCCTGCTCGACCATGCGCGGCGACCGGTCGACCGCGGTGACCCGGTGGCCCTGCCCGGCGACGACCAGCGCCAGACTTCCGGTGCCGCACCCCAGGTCGAGCACCTCGGAGCGGCCCCCGGGCAGCCAGCTCTCCAGGCGCTGCGCCCATGCGTGCCGGACCACCGGATCGAGCAGCCCGTGGTCGGGCTCCTCGTCGAAGGAGTCGGCGGCGGAGTCCCAGTCGATCGTCGTCATGCGTCGATCGTCTCAGCCACCACTGACACAGTCGATCAGTCGGTCGGCCGGTCAGCGGGTCAGCCGCTTGCGGTAGTGGAACCTGTCGTAGACGCCGTCCACGCGCCGCTCCACCAGTTCGTACCCGTAGCGCGGGTAGATCTTCTGGTTCTCCCACATCAGCGCGTTGGTGTAGAGGCGGATCTCGGGAAGGCCGAGGCTGCGGGCGTGCGCGTCCACGAAGGCGAGCAGCCGTCGGCCGACTCCCCGGCCGGCCGCGTCCGGGTGAACGGCGACGGACTCCAGGAAGAGGTGGTCCTCATGCGGGACGAGGACCAGGACGCCGATGACGTCCGGGGCCCCCGTCACGTACACCCGGCCCGCCGCCACATCCGCCGCATGGTCCGCACGCATGGGTGCGGGGACGACGCCGATGCGCGCGATGTAGTGCCGGTAGGCGGCATCGGTGACGGCCCGTACGGCGGGGACGTCGGCCGGGGCGGCGAGGCGGATCTCGTCGGACGTGTCGGCGTTCATGGAAGCACGGTACGAGGACCCCGGCCATGACCTACGGGTGGGGCCCTCGTGCACGTACGGGGAGGACCGCATCGCCGCCCCGGACCGTGGCCGCACAGACCTCCACACATCGACGTGTGGCCTCTCCCCTTGCTCCGTTTCGATGTGCAAATGGGCCCAGGTCAGGGGCCGGGCCTCTTCAGGACGGACACCCACAAGAAGCGACAGAACCACGTAGGCATGGATCCAGCTACCTTCATTGGCCCGTAGGACTGCTTCCCCTTGCTCCAGCGACAGCGACTTACTCGGGCGCCCAGCGAGGCCTTTGGGCACCTGAACCAGTTCGGGGAGCTCTTTCCATCCTTGGTCTGAGCTGGCCAGATGCAGGCAAAGGACGGCCTGAACGGGACTCGTGATGCGGGTGGTCGAGCACCGGAGCTTACGGAGGAGTCGCCAGGACTTGAGGGTGGCGACGGCCTGCTCGGCGAGGGCCCGGATCTTCGCGTGGGACCTATTGACAGCCTGCTGGCCGGTGGAAAGCGTCTCCCACCTGCCAGCGGTAGGGAACGCGAACCGTGCCTCCGGCGCCCTGGTAGCCCTTGTCGGCCCAGCAGGGGAGGCCGGCCTGGGCCAGCGCGTCGACGATGCCGTGCTCGCGGGCCGCGCGGACATCGTGGACGGCCCCGGGCAGGGCCGGAGATGCCCACAGCAGGCGGCCGAAGGGGTCAGCGATGACCTGCACGTTCATTCCGTGTTTCTTGTGCTTGCCGGAGTGGAAGGGCCGGTCGGCGGCGATCCGGTCGATGGGTAGCAGCGTGCCGTCGAGCAGGGCGAACGCCTTCGTCGAGGCCATCCGGACCGCCTCGGCGAGTGTCGGGGCGAGGTCGGCCAGCAGGCCGACGGCCTCGGTGATGTAGCGGTAGGCGGTGGCGATCCCGATGCCGAACCCGGCAGCGAGCTGGGCATAGGTGTCGCCGCAGCGCAGATGGGCCAGAACCAGGAGGAGCTGGCGGCCCGGCGCCAGGCGCCGCCAGCGCGAGCCGATCTCCCGGCGGTAGGCGGTCAGTTGACGGGTGAGGTAGCGCAGGTGCGTGTTGGACAGACCGATCGCCGACGGGTAGACAAGCACGCGAAGCTCCTGGTGAGCATGGGGAATCGTGGTCGAGAACCCGTCTATCAGGAGCTCTGCTGTTGAGCGTGACCAGAACCAATGAAGAGTCGGCAGGTTGGCAGAAGCTCGCTGTACCGGCCCCTTTTGAGGAAGGAGCTTCGATGAAGGTCTCGCGCACTGCGATGCTCACCTTCGCCGTGCTCACCGTCGTCGGTCTCGCCGTCGACATGGTCGGCTCTTGAGCACTCGCCGGTGGATCATCGCCGTCTGGGCGGGGCTGTGCCTGGCCGGCATCGCCGCCACCTCAGCCCTCAACGCCGGGCCGTACACGGACAAGCCGGAATCTCCCACCGAGGAGCCGGTACCGACAGGCACGTACGTCGTCGACTGCAAGGCGATCGCCGACGACATCGAACAAGCCCGCGCCGAGGCGGAGCAGAAGCGGCAGGAAGCGCTCACCCCTTCCGCGACCCCTATCTACCAGGGCAGAGCCACTGTGAAGGCTGTATGGGTACCGGAGGAGTGCGCGGACGAACTTGAAGACCGTGGCCTGAAGACACGCTGAGGATGGCACTTCCCACGACCGTGCGTCCTGGCGCCCCCTGCGCAAGCCAGTTGCAGCACCCACCAGATCACGGACCTGGTCAAAGCCGCCCTCACGCTGCACCTCGCCAGGTTCAGCGTGAGGTTGGAAAGGGCTCACCGGGAGAAAACGACCTCTCAGGCAGCCACTTTTGCGCGAGCCTCGCAGATCATGGCCCCAACGTCGTGCTTTACCGGGCAGGTCCACAGACTGCCTGACGCGCCGGAAGCTTACGGGGCCATGATCACTCGCGCCAAAGCAGCTCCAGCCCAAAGCCGTTCCACCGACCTGGAAACTCAAAGGTGGCCCTATTCCAACCGCTCCATGGCGATTTTCATCGACCAGCCGTCGTATACCGGACGGCTTCTTTCAGCGGGTGGCACAGGACATGTCGGTCGCGTTGCGCTCCAGGAAAATCGAGAGGTCGCATGGGAGCATAGGGGTTGGCCGCGACCGCTAGTTGACGGGAGGAGCGAACATGGAGATCAAGCCACAGGCAGCCGTCATCCCCAAGGAAACCGAGCATCTCGAACAGGGGAAGTACGGCCCCATTTTTCCGAAGACCCCGGCGTGCTATGGGTTCACCGTGATCGCGAATGTCAAGCCGGGCCGAGCTGATGCAGTAAGGGAGTACGGATACACACTGGCCAAGGCGCTGGAGCAAGATCCGCATCTTCTCGCGCCGCTGAAGCTGCACTATCTGCGTTGGGTACTCTTCGACGACGACACGCGTTTCATGTACCAGGGGATCTTCGACACTGATTTCGACAAGTACACCGAGGACGCGATCGCGCTTTTCACCAAGGCGGGCGTGAGCACGGTTTTTGAGAACCTTGAAGGTTTCCCCGAGGACTGGCGAACCAACCCTGAGGCGTTCGTCAGGTTCGTACGCGAACATCAGTGTCCGAGCTTCATCGAGTACGGAGAGTATCCGTACGTATCGGCAGACGAAATCAAGAAGGCTTTGCGGGTCAAGAGAGCTCTGTCGGACATGCTCGACCAGCTTCAGTGAAGGCTTGCTGAGATGAGCGAGATCAAGACCGCACGGACGTACAACCAGAACCACATCCCGCGGGAGCGCACCCCCGGTGGGCGACGGGTGAGTATCTACGTCTCGTGGAGCTACCCGGCCGAGGCAGGCCGGAACACGGCCGAGCTGGACAATCGCTTCTCCACGATGACGGAGGTCAGGCGGGTGGCGTGGCCGGCCTACGAAGACCCGAAGTGGTCGGACCCCTATCAGTTCCAGCAGGGGATCGCGGGATCCCTGGAGCTGTTTTTCTGGGCCTGGGTGCCGTTCCAGGAGTTCGTCGAAGAAGTGACGGGACATCCCGTCCCGGTGTACCAACGCATCGACCAGGCAGGCTTTCACACCCCCCTCGATGAGCGAGTGCTGGCCGACACGGATGTCTTGTTCGTGTTCGGACTGGACCACATGATCACCGGCCAGGAGGCGCAGCCGGGGGAAATCGAGGCCTTGCAGGCCTTCCTCGCCCGAGAGGACGCCTGCCTCATCCTGGGGCCCCATCACGACGTCGGTACCTCGGACGACCTGTCGGTACGGGAGGTGGAGTACCGCCACCACGGTGATCCGCTGGTCCCCCGGCAGCAGCGGTTCGCCACGTTCGTCAGGGATTTGATGAAGGGCCTGGGGGTGCCGGTCGTGAACCGCTACGGCCTGCGCCCCGCCACGAGTGAGAGCAACCAGATCGCCCCCTTGTCCACGGTCAGGGACCTGGACCCGAAGGGCTGGCTGGACGGGGTGACCAACTTCAATTTCCACATGCATCTGCCGCACTACGACGTGACGACGAACGATCCGGACACCATCCACGTGCTGGCCAGGCAGCCGATCGACACCTCCCGGCCGCATCCCTTCACCGAAGCGGGCAACACCGAGTTCAACATGTTCTTGTGGATGCCTCCGAGCGGTGACCGAGCGGCCGATGTGCTGCTGGCGGACTCGACGATCTTCAGCTCCTTGTTTGGCGGTGATGACAGCCTGCGGAATTTCTGGCGCAACCTCGTCTCGAATTAGTGCAGCAAGGAGGCCAACCGTGATCGGGCCCAGGGACGTCGAACTAGAGCTGGACGACATTCAACGGGGGGTGCTCAGTCCTCGGCCGACCCCCTACGCCGCGACCTACCTCGCCTTTCGTATCGACGATCAGGCCCAGGGACGGGAGTTGATGCGCAGGGCGTCCGCGGCAGTGACGTCCGCCGCGGACTCGGCCAGCCCCTTGGGGGAGACCTGGGTCAGTGTCGCGGTCACCTGCACCGGCCTGGCTGCGCTCGGCGTGCCACGTTCATCGTTGGACACCTTCGCGTGGGAGTTCCGACAGGGGATGTCTGCCCGCGCCAAAACACTGGGCGACGTGGGCGAGAGCGCTCCGGAGAATTGGGAAGCACCGCTTGGCAGCCCCGACGTCCACGTGGTGATCGCAGCGGTCGCACCCGACCCGCTGCAGTTGGAGGCGGCGGTCGAGCGGGCCCGACCGGCCTACGACCGACTTCCAGGCGTGATGGCGATCTGGCAGCAGGACTGCTACGCCCTGCCCACCGAAACCGAGCATTTCGGCTATCGGGACGGTGTCAGCCATCCGGCCGTCGAAGGCAGCGGCATCGTCGGATCGAACCGACTGGAAGTCCCTCTGAAGGCAGGCGAGTTCGTACTCGGTTATCCGGACGAACTCGGGGGTGCCCAGACGCCGCAGCCCCCCGTACTGGGGCGTAACGGTAGCTACGCCGTCTTTCGTAAGCTGCACCAAAGGGTCGCCGAATTCCGACGGTACCTGAAGGACAGCGCCACCGGGCCCGCAGACGAGGAACTGATCGCCGCCAAGATCATGGGGCGCTGGCGCAGCGGAGCCCCCTTGGCGCTCGCTCCGCAGCGTGACGACCCCGCGCTCGGCGTCGACCCACACCGCCGTAACACGTTCCTGTACGAGCGGGACGACCCGGCAGGTTTCAGCACACCCGGCGGGTGTCACATCCGCCGGGCCAACCCCCGCGATGCCTCAGTGGCCGGAGAAGTGCGACTGCACCGCATGATCAGACGCGGTGCCGTCTATGGTCCGCCACTGCCCGACGGGGTCATGGAAGACGACGGAGCCGACCGCGGCCTGATGTTCGCGTTTATCGGCGCACACCTGGGGCGGCAGTTCGAGTTCGTCCAGTCGGAATGGATGAACGATGGCGTCTTCTTCGGCGCGGACAGCGCCAAAGACCCCGTCACCGGATCCCACGACGGCATCACTGGCTTCACCATTCCGCGGCGGCCGCTTCGACGGCGCCTTGCTGCTCTGCCGCGGTTCGTCGTCACCCGAGGTGGCGAGTACTGCTTCCTGCCAAGCCTGAGCGCCCTCCGCTGGCTCGGCGATCTTCAAGACTGACACGGCCGCAACGCGCGCCGTGGCACCATCCGGAGGTGCTCCGCCGCCCGAGGGGAAGCCTGATGGACACCCTGCACATGGTGCTCAACGCCGTCACAGTCATCTTCATCGCGGCCACGATGTTCGCCGCCGGCCTGGGGGCCACCGTTCCAGCACTGCGCGGCGTCTTCACCGATGTTCCGCTGCTCTTGCTGGCACTGATCACCAACATGGTGGTGATTCCGCTGCTCGGCTGGGGTCTCGGCGCGCTGTTCCATCTCCCCTCGGCCTCTTTCATCGCGCTCGTCCTGGTCGCTTCCTCGCCGGGCGGTCCCTTTGGGGCGAAACTGGCCATGGTCCAGAAGGGCGACGTCGTCGGGGGCGCGGCGATGCAGGTACTGCTCGCCTCCGTCGGCAGCCTCACCTTCGGACCGACCGTCAACGGCATCCTCACTGCGGCCGACGTCGGCACGAACGTCTCCCTCGACGTCGGGGCACTGGTCGGGACCGTGGCCTTCCTGCAGCTCGTGCCGTTCGCTATCGGACTGCTGATGCGCCACTACGCCACGGACGTGGCGCGGTCGTGGCACGCCCCGGCAACCGCAGTCTCCAACGTCACGTTCCTGGTCGTGCTGGCGGGCATGCTGCTCGGCAACTGGCGGGACGTCGTGGCCCTCCTCGGCTCACTCGCCCTCCTCGCCGGGTTCCTCCTGGCGGTCGCCGCCTTCGCCGCCGGCACACTGCTGGCTACCGGACCGCCGACGCGCCGCACCACCATGGGCGGCGTCGCCGCGGTCCGCAACGCAGGTCCTGCCCTGGCTGCAATTGGCATCGCCTTCGGTGACCAGCCCGCCATCCTGGGCGCCCTCGCCGGAGTCCTGCTCAGCGGCCTGGCAGCAGCCCTCCCGATCGCCACGGTTCTCAGCGGCAGGCGAAGCGCCCCATGAGACCGCCCGAACACAGCGACCAGGCCTGGGCGGTTACCCCAAAATGATCTGACTCAGCAACCGGTGCAGTACCGCAGCGAAGCACAGCAACCACCGCAACCGCAGCTAACCCTCAACGGCCCCAGAGGACTCCACGACCAGCGTCCTGGACCGCAACGACCTGCCGGCCGAGAGTTCGCAAACGCGGAACTCCCAGGACCAGAGACCGGTGGGTAGGAAACGTCTATCGAGTGAAGGTGGAGGTCGAGTACCGGCGCACCTTTGGAACATCGTTCCAGCTCCTATTTTCCTGGGCCGTCTGTGGGCCGTCGAAGGGCGGCCAGCGGTAACCAACGACGCCCAACGACCGCCGCTCGTGCGCAGGTCACATGACCTGTCGTGCACCTTCGCGGAGGTGAGTCGACCACCACGCAACTTCCTGCGCAACAAGAGGCAGCACACGAATCCTTCTCAGCAAGGCTGCCCGAAGCTCCACAGTGTGGTCGGGGTTTGGCCCGTGCAGGGGTCAGGGCCTCTGGGTGGCTCCCGGGAGCCAGATTGGGAGCCACCCAGCACGACATCAGGCGGTCTCCCCCGGACGACCACGGACAGCCCATGCAGCGTCAAGGCTGCCAGCGGCGGCTCGCCGGTGGACTTTCCTGAGCCCCTTCTTAGACGCTCCTTAAGCCGGCCATAACGATCGCCAAGTGCCCTTTTCCACGCCCTGTTTCGGTCAGGCGAACGGCTAGCTTCTCCTTGCCCCCACGTGGACCGCCGAAGGAGAGACGTCACCATGGCCGTGATCAGGACCGCCCGCCGCAAGGCCGCCGCAATCGCCGCGCTCGGCGCGGCGCCGCTCGCGCTGACGGGTCTCGCCGCGGCGCCGGCCGCCGCCCATGGTTCGCTGACGGATCCGGTCAGCCGGGTCTCCGCCTGCTTCGCCGAAGGGCCCGAGCACCTGAAGTCGGCTGCGTGCGTGGCCGCGGTCGCGGCGGGCGGTACGCAGGCGCTGTACGACTGGAACGGAGTCAACATAGCCAACGCGGCAGGAAAGCACCGGCAGTTGATCCCGGACGGCAAACTGTGCAGTGCGGGCAACGACAAGTTCAAGGGGCTCGATCTGCCGCGCGCCGACTGGCCGGCGACGAAGATGAAGGCGGGCACGCACACCTTCCGCTTCCGGGCCACGGCACCGCACAGGGGCACCTTCGAGCTGTATCTCACCAAGGCCGGCTACGACCCGGCGAAGCCCCTGAAATGGTCGGACCTGGAGGCAAAGCCCTTTGCCACGGCCACCGACCCAAAGCTGGAGAGCGGCTCGTACGTGTTCGACGGCGCCGTCCCGACGCGTGCGGGGCGGCAGCTGATCTACACCGTCTGGCAGCGTTCGGACTCCCCCGAAGCGTTCTACGCCTGCTCCGACGTGGTCTTCGGCAACGCGAGCGGCGGTGCGGGCGGCAGCGGTTCGGTCGGCGCGGTTCCGGCGCCCACGGCGTCCGCACCGTCCGAGCAGGAGATCGCCGGCGGCGCGGACAAGTCGTCCGTGGAGCACGGCGGTCATGGCGACGACGACGCCGGTACGGGGGCGAAGGTCACCGGGGCGGCTCCGGCCGCCGGGTCCGGGAGCGGTCCGTCCGAGGCGAACGCGCCCGAGCCGGACAGTGCCACCGGTCCCGCCCCGGCGGGCGAGAACCTCGCCGAGACGGGTGGTGACGGCAGTACCCCGTACCTGGCGATCGGCGGTGCGGCCGCGCTCGCCGTGGGCGCGGCCGCACTGTTCGCCTCGGTCCGCCGCCGGGCCGTCATCGCTGCCCGGCACGGACGCTGAGAGCGACCGGTCGTCCCAGGGCCCCTCGTTCGGATCACGACGGGCCGGCAGGATCCGGCAGGATCCGAACGAAAGACCTCAGCCGATGACCGAGGCGCAGGTGGTCGGGGTGGCGTGCGCCGGGTCCAGGGCGTTCGCCACCTCGTGGTACGCGATCCGGTCCACGGTCCCGATCGCCACATGCTCGGACAGGTCGACCGGGCACAGGTCCTGGAGCAGGACATTGCGTACGTTCGGCCCGTCCAGGAACTGCGTGCGGTACGGGGTCACGACCTCGTCGTACTTGGTCGCGACGACCGTGTAGCGCACGCCGGGCACGGTGTCGCCGCCCGCGTTGAGCTTGGTGATGAACGGGGATCCGGCGACCTGGTCCGCGAGACCGGGCGTGCCGGCGTTCAGCAGGTCCTCGGCGCCGGGGAAGTACGGCAGCAGTTTCGTCAGCCCGAGGAGGGTGGTGCCGTGGTTGTCGGGGGCGAGCCCGATCATGGCATTCACCTTCGCGGCGCCGCCGAGGAACTTCAGGTAGTAGTTGGGCATCATGCCGCCCTGGGAATGACCGACGATGTCGGCCTTGGGCGCTCCGGTGGCGGCGAGCACCTGATCCACGAAGATGGCGAGCTGACCGGCCGATTTGTCGATCGGACCGAGGCCGTTGAAGAACGGCACACCGGGAAGCCGGCCGTAGTCGAGCGAGTAGACGCAGTAGCCCCGGTCGACCAGGTACGGAGCGAGGACGAGCCAGTTGTCGATCGAGTTCCCGAAGGTTCCGTGGACCAGGACGACGGGGCGGGGGTGGGCTACGGAGGGTTTGCAGGAGTAGTCGTTCCAGCCCCGGGAGGGGGCCGTGGCGGCGGCGGGGGTGGCTGCGGTGGCGGTCGCCGTGGGGGCGGCGACCGCTGCGACGGCGAGGAGCAGTGCGGCGAGGGTTCTCCGCGCACGTGGGGTGCGCGGCGCACGTGTCCAGGGCAGCATCGTGTGGTCTCCTTGCGGCTCAAGGGAGTTGCGATGTCAATGCGCCCTGCGGCCCGGACCACAAGTTCTTACCGACGTTCCGTACCGATGTTCGGTACTGCGCTCTATGCGTTCATGCCAAATTACGCGCGAGTAAGGTAGCGAGGGAAGTTACGCGTCGGTAAAAACTGACGCAGCATCATCAGGTGTTCGTGCGAACCCGATATGACGGTACGTCAGGCAACGGGTCGATCATCCACGACGACCGCGTACAGCCGTGCACGCCTCGCCCGGGGGCGTATCACGTCGTCGAAAACGTGCGCTGCAGGGCAAAGACGGCACCGGTGCGCTCCCGCGGGGCGATCGTGACCACAGGTCGGTCGCGTCCGGCCCCCGGGGATCCTCATCGCCGAGGTCCGAGTCGCTCGCCGGCCAGAGCGGCGGGATGTACGGCCTCGGGTCCGAAGCGCCGCCTGGCCCGGTCCGCGGCGGCTTCGGCGGCACGGGCACGGTAATCGCCGGGGTCCAGGGAGAGTTGGCGGTGAGCCCTGTCGGCCGGCAGCAGGTCGTCGGCGCGGATCACGAAAGCACGGACTCGTGCTCGCTGCAGCCCGAGAGCGGTCAGCAGACCCAGAGCAGCCTTGACGAGGGCGGGCGAATGGTCGGTGGGTTCCGCCAGCGTGCACGTACGCGTGGTGGAGCTGCGGTCGGCGTACCGCACCGTGAGCGTGAGGCGGCCGGTGACCTGACTTTCACCGCGCAGGCGTTGACCGATCCTGTCGGCGAGTCCCAGGACCGCGCGGTGATGCCGCACCGGGTCGAGACAGTCCTGGTCGAGCACGAGATCGGCCATCAGATGTGCCGCCGGTTCCAGTGGGACGACCGGGCGGGGATCATGGCCGCGGGCCCGCTCGGTCAGCAGCCGGGCCTGGCCGACGCCGAGAATGCGTTGCAGGGTCGCCGGGGGTACGTCGGCAAGCTGACCGATGGTGTGCAGGCCGTACCGGCCGAGCGTGGCCGCGGTGGCGCGGCCGATTCCGGGCAGCGCGGTGACCGGTCGGGGGCGCAGCCAGGCGGCGGCCTCTTCGGCGGGAACCCAGGTGGTGTGTCCCGGCGCGGACGCGTCGGCCGCCATGGTGGCCAGCATGCGGTTGCCGGCGAGCCCTGCGCTGCTCTCGATGCCGTACAAGGCCAACAGTCTGAGTTTCGCAAGCTGAACCACGTCGTACGGGGTGAGGTCGAAGTACCTGAGCGCGGACGTCAGATCGAGCTGGACAGCATCGGGCGACACCGCCTGCACATGGGGGGTGATGCCGGTCAGCAGGTCGATCGCGTCCGCGTACCCTCCTTCGTACGGCAGGGCGTGCAGGTGCAGGTGGGCGATGTGCCGTCGGCGCGTGGTCATCCTGCGCTCCCCGGGCTGGTGTAGCCGAGCTTTCTCAGATCGGCTGAACCGCTGCCGGCGGGCTGCAGGTCGGCATAGGGATGCAGCCGGGCGCCTGTCGTGCCGTTGATCAGGGTGCGCCGCGGCTGCGCGGGGGTCGGTTGCGGATGGCTGACTCCGAGCAGGGAGAGAGCGGCTTCGGGGCCGTGATCGCGACGGGCGACGGCGATCCGGTCCAGGTCCCAGGCCATGGTGCCGACGACGGTGCGGCGGGTGCCGCGCACCTGGACCGTGCCGCGGACCAGCAGCAGCCCGCTGTGGAAGACGGTGTACGCGCAGGCGGGGTGGGAGTCCTCGAAGAAGGCCAGGTCGACCAGGCCGGAGCCGTCCTCCAGGGTGACGAAGATGATGCGCTTGCCGCTGGCGATCGGCGGGGTCTGCGTCGAGGCCCGTACCCCGGCGACGAGAACCTGCCCGCCCGGACGGGCTCCGGCCAGATGCGCCGCGTCGGTGGCGCCGATCTCCCGCAGCAGCCGGTGATGGTGCTCCATCAGATGCCTGGAGACGTCGATGCCGAGCGTGTTCAGCTCCGCGCTGAGGGCTTCGCGTCCGGTCATCTCCGGCAGGCCGCTCGGCTCCGCTCCGCCGACCGCCTCCACGTCGATGGGCAACTGGCCCTTGCTCGCGGACCGGGCGCGGGACTGCCGGTGGAGTTCGACGATCTGCAGCAGCAGATCCCGCCGCGTGAGGCGCCCGTCGTGCAGGGAGTTCAGTGCGCCGATCTCGGCGAGGCGTTCGGCGACCGGTCGGCTGGGCCGGGCCCGCTGCCAGAAGTCCGACAGCGATCCGTAGGGCTGGGCCTCCTCGATCCGCGCGCATTCCTCCTCGCTGATACCGCGCACCGCGGACAGCGCGAGCCGCACTCCCCACTGCTCCCCGTCGGCCCGCTCCACGGTGTGCTTCGTCCTGGAGTGGTTGACGTCGACGGGCAGGACCGGGACGCCGCGTCGGCGGGCGTCGCCGACGATGACGCGCTTGGGCCACATACCGGGGTCGTGTTCGAGGAGGCCGGCCAGCAGGAAGGCCGGGTAGTGCGCCTTGAGCCAGGCGCTCTGCAGAGCCGGTACGGCGAAGGCGACCGCGTGCGCCCGGCAGAAGCCGTAGGCGCCGAAGGCCTCGATGGTCTTCCACACCTGGTCCCGGACCGCAGGGCTGTAACCGCGGGCGGCCGCCCGGCGGTGGAACCAGTCCTTGATCCTGGGCAGTCGGTGCTTGTCGCCGAGTGCCCGCCGGGCGACCTCGGCCAGAGCGTGATCGCAGCCGGTCAGCACCGACAGCGTCTCGATGACCTGCTCGTGCCAGATGGTCACACCGTAGGTGTCGGCGAGCACGGGTTCGAGGTCCGGGTGGGCGTAGGCCGGTGTACCGCCATGACGTGCGGCGATGTACCGCTCGGGCATTCCCCCGGCAACCGGTCCGGGGCGGAAGAGACTGATGTCGGCGATGACGTCCTGCGGGTCGCGGGGCTGCAGGCGCGAGAGAAGATCCTGCTGGCCGGGCGATTCGAGCTGGAACAGTCCTATGGTCTGGCTCTCCTGAATGAGTTTGAACGCGAAGACGTCGTCGAGCGGCACCTGCCGTGGATCGTCCAGATCGATACGGTCGCCGGTCACCCGTTCGATATCGGCGACGGCGTGGGCCATCGCGGACTGCATCCGCACCCCCAGAACGTCCAGTTTGATGTTGCCCAGCGCCTCGATCTCCTCCTTGGCCGCCATCGCCATCGGGTAGTTGCCCTGAGGGGTGGGCTGCACGGGCAGCCGGTCCAGGAGCATCGCGTCGCTGATGATCACTCCGCACGGGTGCATGGCCATGCCGTGAACCAGGGAGTCGAGGCCTTCGGCGAGCTCCCACAACGGCCCGTACCGCTTCGCTTCGGCCGCCAGTTGACGCAGTTCGGGCAGTTCGGCGAGTGCGCTGGTGATGTCCGATGCCCGCAGGTGCGGGAAGCTCTTGGCGATCCGGTCGACGTCCGCCGGCGCGATCCCCAGTGCGAGGCCGGTGTCCCTCAGCGCCCGGCGGGCCCGGTAGGTCTCGGGCATCGCGGTGACCGCCACCCGCTCGGTGCCGAACCGGGCGAAGATCGCGTCGTAGCACTCCAGCCTTCTGGCGGACTCCACGTCGATGTCGATGTCGGGCAGCGACGCCCGTCGCACGCTCAGGAAGCGTTCGAACAGCAGGCGGTGATCGAGCGGGTTGGCCGTGGCGATGCCCAGCGCGTGGCAGACCATCGAACCGGCGCCCGAGCCGCGGGCCGCGACCCGAATGCCCAGCTCCCGGATGTCGGCCACGACCTGGCCGACGGCGAGGAAGTACGAGTCGTAGTTCAGCTCGGAGATCACGCCGAGCTCTTCGTCCAGCCGGTCGAGCGCCGCCCGGTCACGGTCCAGGCCGCGCCGGACCATGCCTGCCTCGCACTGGCGACGCAGAAACTGTGCCGCGCCGCCCGTTCCCGGCGCGACGCCGAGCACTTCCGGTTCCGGAAAGTGGGATGTGCCCAGCCCCAGGTCCGCCCAGGGATCGACGGAGCACTCGGCCGCCGTGGCGGCGGTGTCCGCCAGCAAACGGCCTGCCCGTCGGGCGTCCGCTCCGGCACACTCGGCGATCAACTGCGCGATGCGCGCCATCTCTCCTTCGCCCTTGAGCCAGCGCTGCCCGCTGTCCAGGCGGCGCCGGTCGATGGGACGCAGCAGCCGCGCGGAATCGAGGACGTCGGCGAGCCGGTGCTGGCCCGGGTCGGCGTAGCGGACGGCGTTGGAGAGCACGACGGTGGTGCCGGTACGGTCGGCCAGCGCCAGGGTGCGGGCGGCCAGCCGCAGTGATCCCGGGCCCGTACCGGACCGCCTGTGCAGGACAGCCTCCAGCCGCACACCGCTGCCGAAGATCTCCCGCCACGGCGCCAGCAGCTTCGCCGCGACGTCCTCCCGGCCTGCCGCCAGTGCCCGTACCGGCTCCGAGAGCGGTCCGAGCAGCACGATCAGACCGGGACCGCCGTACTCGCGCAGCGCTTCCCACGGCACCACCACCGGGGCCGCGCCGCCTGCCGTGCCCGCGTGCGCGGCCGACGTGATGCGGCACAGCCGTGCCCAACCCGTCCGGTTCCGTGCGAGCAGCACCACCCGCAGGGGCGGCTCGACGACGTGCGCGCCACCACGCGCCGGGGTGCGGCGGCGCTGCACCGGAGGAGGGGGTGCGATGGCCTCCACGGCCAGATCGATGCCGAAGACCGGCCGGATCCCGGCTCCGGCGCAGGCCTTCGCGAACCGTACGGCACCGGTGACCGTGTCTCGGTCGGTGAGCGCGAGCGCCGTCGTGCCGCACTCAGCCGCTCGTCGGACAAGGTGTTCGGGATGGGCGGCACCGTAGCGGGCGGAGTATCCGGACGCGACGTGCAGATGGGCGTAACCCGCCATGCCGCACCTCCATCACTCACCCCATTTGAGTCTTTTGCCCTATACATCCATCGTACGCGCGTTCGATTACTCTAACCCCCATCCACCTCGATCGATGATGTGATTCGAACGCGTGATCCATTTGGCGTATCCGACGCAGCGGCTCACCATGACCCCGTCGGGACTCGGCGTCACCACAGGGGAACTCTCCGCGCGCAAGGGGTCGGCAGGAAAACCGCAGCGTGCTGCGCAGCGATGCGCGCCGGGCACGGGTCATCCGACGGGCGAGCCGGTCAGCCATTCGACCCGGCCCCACCTGCACAGACAGGGGACACCCGGACCGTGGGGGCACGGCTTTCGCCGACGAGGCGAAGAAGGCCGTCACTCCACGGGCTGCACTGCTCGTCATCGGAGCTCACAAGCCCACCACCCGACACCTCCCGACCCCCCGCGCCGGACGACAACTCGTCCGGATATCACCCGCACAACCGCCTCCGGCGCAACGAAGCGCCCACACACAGCGCTGTCACTTACATGCCATACGATGCGCACACCTGTTCACACCCTTCCGTTTGAGGATGCTCACGTCATGTCTCTCGGTGTCACGTCCCGTTCCCTGCGCGGTATATCCGCTGCCATAGCCCTGATCTCGGTCGGAGCGGTGGGATGCTCCGGAGCCCTCGACAGCGCAAAGTCCGGCGCCAAGAAAGCGGTTCGCCAGCGATCGGTCTTCTCGCTCGCGGCCGGCGACTGCTACAACCCGAACAACGGAGCGGCCAAGAGCGAGGAGTTCAGCGTCGAGGTCGTGCCGTGCGAGGAACCGCACCAGGGCCAGGTCGTCGGAGACTTCAAGATCGACGGGCAGTCGGCGTACCCCGGTGAGGACAAAACCGCACAGATCGCCGACGAACGATGCCCGGCCACGGCGCAAAAGTTCACCCCCGACGCCTGGGCCCTGCCCAAGGGCGTCGACGTCTACTACTACTCCCCCACCAAGGAGAGCTGGGCGGCGGGCGATCGGGCCGTGAGCTGCACGTACACCAAGGGATCGGGCACGTTCTCCGGTTCGTTGAAGAGCAAGCCCCTGAACGCCGACCAGCTCGCGTACCTGCAGGGTTCGAACGCCGTCTACGAGGCCCTGTGGACGAACCAGCCCGAAGCAGAGCAGGTCGAGGACGACTTGGCCGGCTACAAAAAGCAGGCCAAGGCCGTTGCCGCCGCGCTCGGCACTCACCTCACGGCCCTGAAGAGCATTCAGCAGCCGGAGACCGTCAAGCTCCGTGCACGGCTGGAGGAGGCCGCCGGTGCGTGGGAGAAGGCCGCTTCGGCCGGTGACACGGACGCCTTCTACCTCGCCTACGACGGGGCCTTCTCCGGTATCAACCCGGGCAAGACGGTCGCCGCCCGCAAGGAGCTGAAGCTCGCCACCACCGTCCCGGCCGACGAAGCCGAGGTCTGGGCCGACTGACCCGGTCGGATCACGCCGTCCGGCCGGACACCTGACGGAGGCGTACGCACGGGCCGTGTTCGCCGGCCACTGCCCGCCGTCCAGCGAGGAAATCGTCGACCAGCACACGGAGGGGCGGCTGAGCCGCCAGAAGCTGCTGACGCGAATCCCGCTGACAAACCGTGCGACCGGCCGGTCGGCCATGTGTGAGGACTGAGCCCGTCCAGTATTCGCTGTTGATTTACCTCAATTTCCATTCCGTCCAAGGACTTTGATGGGCCATCATCGAATCGGAGGAAAAGTCGGGCACTCGGTGCCCGCACGGAGTGGAGGAGGCGCGGAGTGCGCAGTCGGGTGCGCGCAAAGGACGGGCGGCATCTGATGGTGGAGCGTCTGGGCGACCCGCGGGGGAGACCGGTCTTCCTGCTCCACGGAATGCCCGGGAGTCGGCTCGGTCCGGCGCCGCGCGGCATGGTGCTGTACCAGCGCAAGACACAGCTCATCGCCTATGACCGACCGGGCTACGGCGGATCCGACCGGCTGGCGGGCCGCTGCGTGGCGGACGTCGTGGAGGATGTGCGGGCCATCGCGGACTCGCTCGGACTGGAGCGCTTCGCCGTGGTGGGCCGTTCCGGCGGCGCCCCGCATGCCCTGGCCTGCGCCGCACTGATGCCGGACCGGGTCACCCGTACCGCCGCTCTGGTCGGGCTCGCCCCCTGGGGCGCGGACGGCCTGGACTGGTTCGACGGGATGGCCGCATCCAATGTGCTGGCGTACACCACGGCGGCGGCCGACCCGGACGGGCTCGCGGAGTCCTTCATCTCCCGGTCGGCAGTGATCAGACAGGATCCGGTCAAGCTCCTCGACGATCTCCGCCGGGAGCTGACCGACTCCGACCGGGTCATCGTCAACGACGCCGGAATCCGTTCCATGCTGCTGCGCAACTACAGTGAGGGGTTGCGCACTTCGGCGTACGGATGGATCGACGACGCGATCGCGCTCTGCACCCCATGGGGCTTCGACCCGGCGGACATCACCGGCTCCGTGATGCTGTGGCACGGCGAGAAGGACGTCTTCTCACCGGTCGGGCACTCCCGCTGGCTGGCCGGGCAGATCCCGGGCGCCACCGCGGTGCTGGAGCCGACGGCGGCGCACTTCGATGCGCTGTCCGTGCTCCCTGTCGTCCTCAACTGGCTGCTGGAGGAGCAGGCCACCGCCGCTCCCTCGAAGGGCTGACCCGGGCCGGGGGCCCCCCCCGCGGGGGCCCCCCGGCGCCCAGGGGGTGGGGGGCACATTGCGCCGGGGCCCGGGGGGGTGGCCGGCGGGACCGGGGGGCGGGGGGTCGGGGCCCCACAGCC